>JAEYYW010000169.1 GCA_023428265.1 Bacillota bacterium
TTTCACGATATTTTGGCTCCAGCAGCTTTTTCTCCTCGTTGTGGTTGGAAAGGAATCCGCACTCCACAATCACCGAGGGGCAGTCGTGCACCTTGAGCATGAAATAGTCTCCGGCTTTGGCCAAACGATCGCGGGCATCCAGACCATCATTCAGCGCCTGCTGGACGCATACGGCCAATTTCTCGCCCTCCGCGCTGCCCTTCTGGAAAAACACCTGCGCGCCGCTCACCTTGCGGCTGGGGTATTTGTTCAGATGAATGCTCACCAGCACCTGCGGGTTCTGCGCTTTCACAAGCCTCGCGCGGCTGTTCATGTCACGGCGTTTTTGAGTGTTGCCGTCGCCGGAATAGTCCACATCGGTTGACTTGCGCGTGAGAAGCACGTCGGCGCCTTCCAGCATGAAGCGCTTGGCCAAAAGCTGCGAAATCTCCAGGTTGATCTCCGCCTCGGTCACACCGGTGTCGGTGCCGGCGGCGCCTTTGTCTATGCCGCCGTGGCCGGGGTCTATGGCGATGCGCACGCCGTGGAGCCCGCTTTCCAGCGTGCCCGAATGGGCGGTAATCGACCGGTCACAGGCGGAGAGCAGCAGCGCCGCCGCCACACAGCAAAGCATCGCGCGCCGGATCCTCAACACAGGCGGGCCTCCTGAACACAGGCTTGTTTGGCTACACTCTATTGTTATGAGGAAACAGGTGGCATATCACCGAATACGAGCAAAATGAGTTGCTGCAAAGCGATGGTTCAAATCTCCAGCGATGGGTCGGCATTCAGAGCCATGTCTGCGAATCCGCGCCCCTCGATCTGGAAGAAAGCTGCGGCGCCCACCATCGCGGCATTGTCGGTGCAATAACGCTTCTCGGGAATGTGCAGCTCCCAGCCCCGGCGGCCACATAGCGATTCCATGGCAGCCCGGAGGCCGGAGTTGGCTGCCACGCCACCGGCCAGCGCAATCTTTGCCACACCCTCACGCTCAGCGGCCCGCGCGGTTTTTTCCACCAGCACATCCACAATGGCGCTCTGGATTGCGGCAGCCGCATCTTCCGTTTTTCCGGCGGGGTGACGCTGCAAGTGCTGGATCACGGCAGTTTTCATGCCGCTGAAGCTGAAGTCCAGGTTGTCGCCGGGCAGCGCCCTGGGGAACGCGTAGGCGGCGGGGTCGCCGCGCCGGGCCAGCTCGTCGATTTGTCGCCCGCCGGGGTAACCCAACCCCAGCACACGGGCGGTTTTGTCAAAGGCCTCGCCGGCGGCGTCATCCAGCGTGCCTCCCAGATAGCGGTAGTCACCATAGTCCGGCACCATCAGAAGCTCCGTGTGGCCGCCGGACACCACCAGGCACAGAAAGGGCGGCGCAAACCCGCCACCCAGATAGTTGGCCGCGATGTGGGACTCGATGTGGTTTACGCCCACAATCGGTTTGCCGGCTGCCCAGGCAAGCCCCTTGGCATAGGAGAGGCCCACAAGCAGCGCTCCGGCCAGCCCCGGCCCATGGGTGACCGCCACGGCGTCAACCTGCCCGAGCGGCAGCCCGCTCTCCGCAAGGGCCTGCCGCACCACCGGCGTGATCAGCTCCACATGCCTGCGGGAGGCAATCTCGGGCACCACGCCGCCATAAGGCGCGTGGTCAGCAATCTGCGTGGCCACCACGTCGGAAAGCACCTCTCGTCCGTTGCGCACAACGGCGGCGGAGGTTTCGTCGCAGGATGTTTCAATGGCGAGAATCGTCAGATCGCTCATGCCTTGCGATCCCCCGCGGCCCGTATGCCGCCGGTGCGCCGCATCACAAACACCGCTCCGGCGGTGATCACGGCCAGCGCCCCCGCGGCCCAGAGCAGAATCGAGCGCACAATGCCGTCAAACAACGGCAGCAACAGCTGAATCAGCATGTCATTCTCATACAATAGCCACAGATCGTTGGTGAAAAAGAGCAGGTGGAACTGCGTCCAGGCTGCTTCAAAATCCACAGCGAAATAAACCCCGACGGCCAGCAGCACCGCCCCCAGCGCAGCCACGGCAATGAGCCAGCCCCTGGCCAGCTCCCGCAGCGCCCTTCGCTTGGCCACATAGATCAGCACCAGCGCCAGGAACAAAAACGTCGCCAAAAGGATGAACCGCAGCTTGATGGTGCGCACAAACAGCTTCTGCACATCCACCATGTGGTCCTTTTCCCGCTGGCTGAACACTTCGCGGGGCTGCCCGCCGATCTCGGCCTGCATGTCCAGGTTTGGCCGGCTTCCTTTGCAATAGAGCAACAGCTCGTGCATGATCCGGCCCATGTCTTCCTTGGAGACGCCGGCTACCACGTCCAGACCAAGCTTTTGCTGCTGCGCCGCGTAGGAGCCCTCATCAAAGGCCACGATCTGCAGGCAGGTGAGCAGCACCGCCACAAACAGCGCCGCCGATGCCAACACCGCGATGAGGATGGAAAACGCCTTCCTCGCCTTGCCGGGCTCTGCCGGTTCCTCAACGCTCTCCGGCTCCCGGAGGATGACGTCAGACGGATTTTCCATGGGGTCAGCCCTCCCTTTTGCGTATCAGCGCCCGGGCCGGCGCACCGTCGCCGCCTACCACGGGCAAAGGCAGGCAAACCAGGTCAAACCAGCCCTCCTCCGCCTGCCTGAGGTCAATGTTTTCCAGCGCAACCGCGCCGGGAGCGCTCAAAAAAGCCCTGTGCGGCCGCACGGGGTCGTCGTATGGCGCAATCGAATAATAGTCCAGCCCGACCAGCTTCACGCCGGCTTTTGCCAGATACAGCGCCGCATCCTCACCAAGGGCTACAAACCCGGTGTGAAAACGCCCGTCGCCGATCAGGCGGCTATTGCGCGTTTTTATTAATAGCCGCACCGTGCCTTCGGGCACACGGCCCCGCAGATCTCCCTCAGTGATCACGCCGGTGATGCACATCAGCTCCAGCACCAACGCCGGGCCGATCAGCGTGTCCGGGTCAATGGCCTCCACGGTGGAACCGTCGGCGATGAAATGCCGCGGCGCATCCACATGGGTGCCGGTGTGGGAGCTCATTGACAGCAGCGAGGTGTTGCAAAACGAGCCGTCCACGCCGATCCGGGCGTCCGGCCTGCGGCAGAACGCCGTCTCACCGGGCCAGGCCGGCAGGTCGTTGTGCAGCGGAAGGGTAATGTCAAGCCAGGCGGACATGGCTCACTCCTCTTTCACTCCCTCCGGCAGCTTCGCTGCCACCTCCCTCAAAGAGGGAGGCAAGTAGCCCCCGATCAGGTCAACTTGTCCCCCTCTTGAGGGGGATGTCGCCGTAGGCGACAGGGGGAGTCTCTTCAGTATACCAGCCCTATTCCTTATACTGCCTTAAGTATTCATTAACAAACAGGTCCAACTCCCCGTCCATCACGGCGTCCACGTTGCCGGTTTCGGCGCCGGTGCGGTGGTCCTTCACCATCGTGTAGGGGCAGAACACATAGGAGCGGATCTGGCTGCCCCACTCAATCCTCTTGACCTCGCCCTTCACGCGGGCCATCTCCTCCAGGTGCTCCTGCTCCTGCTTTTCCACCAGCTTGCTCATCAGCATCTTCATCGCCGTCTCCCGGTTCTGAATCTGCGAGCGCTCCGTCTGGCAGGACACCACAAAGCCGGTGGGGATGTGCGTGATGCGGATGGCCGACTCGGTCTTGTTGACATGCTGGCCGCCGGCGCCGGAGGACCGATAGGTGTCCACCCTCAGGTCTTCGGGCCGGATCTCAATGTTGGCGGCGTTATCCACCTCCGGCATCACCTCAACAGACGCAAACGACGTGTGCCGGCGGGCTGCCGAGTCGAAGGGTGAAATGCGCACCAGCCGGTGCACGCCCTTCTCCGCCTTTAAAAATCCGTATGCGTTGTCTCCCTCGGCCAGGAATGCCACGTTTTTGATGCCAGCCTCGTCGCCGGGCAGGAAGTCCAGCACCTTGACACTGTAGCCCTTCTTCTCGCAATACCGCGTATACATGCGGTAGAGCATCTGCACCCAGTCCTGGCTTTCGGTGCCGCCGGCGCCGGCGTGCAGCGTCACAATGGCGTTGTTGGCGTCATAGCGGCCCTTGAGAACCGTGGTCAGCCGGAACATGTCCGCCTCGGCCAGCAGCTCCGCAAGCTCGCCCTCCAGCAGCTCCTGTGTCTCCGTATCGTTGTGTTCGAAAGCCAGCTCCATCATCACCGATGCGTCATCGGCGCGGGCATGGAGCTTTTGATAGCTTTCCACCTTGCTTTCCAGGTTGCGGATCTTCTTGCTGATATCATTTGCACGGTCCACATCATCCCAGAAGCCCGGGGCGGACATATCGCCGTGCAGCTCTTCCAATTGCCTCTCTATGCTGGCGAGGTCAAAGTGAATCACCTGCCTCTTTCAGCATGGACAGAATCTCCTTCAGGCGCTGGTCGGCCTGGAATTGCTGGATCACCTAGATCATCCTCTCATTATTTGGTGGTTTAAACACTTTATTGTACAACAGGATCCGGGATATGGGAAGCATCAACGGCGCATTCGTCTCCGGCTCTTCTCTGCGTTGTCCCGGCAAAAAGGCAATGGCGATGGCGGAAGGAGCCCGATAGAAAAGCCAAAAACAGCATGCCTGCTTTGTCTGTATTACGAATTCACCAAATGTACGATAACTGATATAATATTAGTTTGGGGCGAACTGTGTCGTTCTATAAAACCAGCAAACGAAATTTTGACATAAAGGAGACTCCATGAAATCAATCAAGGACAACAAACGCATCAAGGTGTTCGTGAACGGCCGAGAGATGGAGGTCTACAGCAACCTGACCATACTGCAGGCCCTTCTGCAGGAAGGTGTGCACATTCCCCACCTGTGCTACGACATAAGGCTGGAGCGCTCCAACGGCAACTGCGGCCTGTGCGTGGTGGAGCTGGGGCAAGACGGCGGCCGCGATGTGAAGAGCTGCCAAACGCCGATCAAGGAGGGCATGGTCATCACGACCAACAGCCAGCGGCTGGAGCACTACCGCAAGATCCGCCTGGAGCAGCTTCTGAGCGACCACAATGCCGACTGCGTGGCCCCTTGCGTGCAGGAATGCCCCGCCCACATCGACATCCAGGCATACCTCCGGCATGTGAACAACGGCAACTTTGAGGCCGCCGTGCGCGTGATCAAGGACAGCAACCCCTTCCCCGTGGTTTGCGGGCGCGTCTGCCCCCACACCTGCGAGGGCAAGTGCCGCCGCAATCTGGTGGATTCGCCGGTGGCGATCAACCATGTGAAGCGTTTCGCCGCTGACTGGGATATGGCCCGCGAAACACCATGGACGCCCAAAAAGAATCCGCCCACTGGCAAGAAAGTGGCCATCGTGGGTGCCGGCCCGTCGGGCCTTGCGGCTGCCTACTACAGCGCCATCAAGGGCCATGACGTGACGGTGTTTGAACGCCAGAGGCATGCCGGCGGCATGATGCGCTACGGCATCCCCGAATACCGGCTGCCCAAGGCCACGCTGGATCAGGAAATTGACACCATCAAACGCCTGGGTGTGAAGGTGATGACCGGCAAGGCGCTGGGCACACACCTGATGCTGGAAGACCTTCACCGAGACTTCGACGCCGTCTATCTGGCCATCGGCAGCTGGCGCGCCACACCGATGCACATCGAGGGTGAAAACCTGGATGGCGTCTACCTGGGTATCCAATATCTGGAGATGGTCACCAACAACCGGCAGATCAATCTGGGCGACACCGTGGCCGTGATCGGCGGCGGCAACACCGCCATTGACTGCGCGCGTACGGCGCTCCGCAAAGGGGCCAAGTCCGTCAAGCTGATTTATCGCCGCACCCGCGATGAAATGCCGGCCCAAAGCTACGAGGTGGAGGAAGCGATCCGCGAGGGTGTGGAAATGCATTTCCTGATGGCCCCCGCCCGCATCGAACTGGTAGACGGCCAAAAGAAACTGCACTGCATCGAAATGCAGCTGGGTGAGCCGGACCGCTCCGGCCGCCGCCGCCCGATGCCGGTGGAGGGCAGCGACATCGTGCTGGACGTGGACACCGTGATCGGCGCCATCGGCCAGAGCACCAACACCCAGTTCCTCTACAACGACCTGCCGGTGAAGCTGAACAAGTGGGGCGACATTGAGATCAACCCCAAGACCAGCCAGACCTCGGAGATCAACATCTTTGCCGGCGGCGACTGCGTGACAGGCCCCAGCACGGTGATCCAGGCCGTGGCCGCCGGCCGCCACGCCGCCGACGCGATGGACAGCTTCCTGATGAAGGGCTATGTGCGCGAGGAGAACGTGGACTACAGCTGCAACCGCGGCTCGTTGGAAGACCTGCCGCGGTGGGAATTTGAGGAAATGCCCAAGCTCAACCGGGCGAAGATGCCGGAGCTTTCTCTGGATGCGCGGCGCAGCAACTTTAATGAGGTGGAGCTGGGCCTGACCGAGGAGGAAGCCCGCCGCGAGGCCCGCCGGTGCCTGAAGTGCGGCTGCAGCGAGCGCTACAGCTGCGACCTGAGAAAAGAGGCCCGTTCCCACGGCATCGAGTTCAAAACGCCGGTGCACGAGCGCCCCTATCTCCCGATCGTGGATGATCACCCTTTCATCGTGCGCGACCATAACAAGTGCATTTCCTGCGGGCGCTGCATCGCTGCCTGCGCCGAGATTGAAGGCCCCGACATACTGGCCTTTTATCAGAAGAAGGGCCGGGAGCTTGTGGGCACCAAGAGCGGCCTGCCGCTCAGCCAGACCGACTGCGTAAGCTGCGGCCAGTGCGTGAACGCCTGCCCCTGCGGCGCGCTGGATTACCGGCGCGAGCGCGGCCAGGTGTTCCGCGCGCTGAATGATGGCAGCAAGACCGTGGTGGCCTTCGTGGCTCCGGCGGTGCGCAGCGTGGTGTCGCAGCACTTCAACATCCCCTTTGACGAGGCTTCTCCGTTCATCGCAGGGCTGCTGAAGGCGCTGGGCTTTGACCGCGTGTTTGACTTCTCCTTTGCCGCCGACCTCACCGTGGTGGAGGAAACAACGGAGTTTTTGAAACGTGTGCAAAGCGGCGGCGTGATGCCCCAGTTCACCAGCTGCTGCCCCGGCTGGGTCAACTTTGTGGAGCGCCGTTACCCCAAACTGATCCCCCATCTTTCCAGCTGTAAATCACCGCAGCAGATGATGGGCGCCACGGTGAAGAATCATTTTGCCAAGACCGCGGGCATCGACCTCAAGGATCTCTATGTGGTGTCCATCGTGCCCTGCATGGCCAAGAAATATGAAGCCGCGCGGCCGGAGTTCACCACCGAAGGCTTCCGCGATGTGGACGCCGTGCTCACCACGGCCGAAATGCTCGAAATGGTGCGCCTGGCCCGAATCGACACCAAGGAAGTGGAGCCGCAGCAGTTTGACGAGCCTTATCGCAGGGTGTCCGGCGCCGGTGTGCTGTTTGGCGCATCCGGCGGCGTGGCGGAAGCGGCGCTGCGGATGGCGGTGGAAAAGCTGACCGGCAAAGCGCTGGAAGACCGCCTGGAGTTTGAGGAGATCCGAGGGTTCGCCGGCCTCAAGGAAGCGGTGATCGACGCCGGCGGCAAGAAGGTCACGGTGGCGGTGATCAGCGGGCTCAACAACGCCGAGCCCATCGTGGAGAAAATCCTGCAGGGCCAGGACGTGGGCTATGACCTGATCGAGGTGATGGCCTGCCCCGGCGGCTGCATCTGCGGCGCCGGCCACCCGGTGCCGGAGCGCGTGGGCGACATGCAGCAACGCCAGCAGGTGCTTGTCAGCATAGACAAAACCTCAAAATATCGCAAATCACAGGAGAACCCGGACATTCTGCGGCTCTATAAGGAGTTTTATGGCGAGGCAGACTCGCCCTTCACCCACAAGCTGCTGCACACGCACTACACGCCGAAGAACACAGGCCGCAGCCCGATGCGCCGCATGGCCGACTCGGCATTTGAAACGCAGGAATACACGGTGTGCCTGTGCGACAACTGCCGCAGCCAGGGTTCGGCAGAGCTTTATGACGAAATGGTGGATGCGTTCAGGCAGCTCAAGATGGATTCCTTCGTGGAGGTCAATATGATCCGCCTGAAGAACCACGAAAACCGCGGAATCTATATGACGCTGAACGGCCAGGAGATCGAGCCGCCGCACCTGGACGCGCTGCACAAGAGCACAGGCCGGGCCGGCAAGAGCAACCCGGCGGCGGACGACAGCCAGGAGTGGTAGCATAGCTCGTAACCATGCCCCCTCCCCAATGCTATGGGGAGGGGGCAATTTATTACGCGCCAAATCGTCTGTCTGTGCCTCGTAGGGGCGGGGCTCTGCTCCGCCCTGGCCAGCATCGCAGATGCAATGTTAAGCGGTGAACGAAATATTACGGTGCAACCGTAAGGTTAAATGTCGCAACTGTAACGCAAAGGGTCGGGCAAAGCCCGACCCTTCATTTATCATTTATGTTTCCATTGTTACAGGCTGTATGCAGGCCGGGACGGAACCCGGCCCCTGCTGATTATTGATTCGCACCGCAGCAATTCTTATACTTCTTGCCGCTGCCGCAGGGGCAGGGGTCGTTGCGGCCCACCGTCTTGTCTGCCTTGACCGGGGCTTTCTTCTGGGGCTCGCTGCCCTCTTCCGCGCCGCGGCCCTCCTGCATGCGGGTGGCGACCTGGCGGCGCTCCGGCGGGGCCTTCTGCACGTTCAGATGCAGCATCATGGTGAGCGCGTCCTCCTGGATGCCGGCGATCATCTCTTCGAACATGTCGAAGCCCTCGAATTTGTATTCGATCACCGGATCGCGCTGGCCGTAGGCCCTCAGGCCGATGCCCTGGCGGAGCTGATCCATCGCGTCGATGTGGTCCATCCAGCGGCGGTCCACGGCGCGCAGCACAATGGCCCGCTCTATCTCGTTCATGTCGATGCCGGCATCGGTCAACTCCTGGGTCTTGGCGGCATAGGCGCGGTCAAACTCCGCAACCAGCCGCTCTTTGAGCAGATCCGCGTCCAGGCCGAAGAGCTCCTCTTCACTGATGCGCATCGCGCCTGGCGCCAGGAAAACGCGCTCAGCGGCAGCATAGAGGCCGGGCAGATCCCAGTCTTCCGGGCTGTTGGCGGCATAGGTGGAGACCAGACGGTCCAGCCATGCCGTGCGCATGTCCATCAGCATGGAGCGCACATCATCGCCCTCCAGCACGCGGCGGCGCTGCGAATAGATGATCTCGCGCTGCTGGTTCATCACGTCGTCATATTGCAGCACGTGCTTGCGCACCTGATAGTTGCGGCTTTCCACTTTCTTCTGGGCGTTTTCGATCTGGCGGGAGAGAAGGCCGTATTCCAGCTGCATGTCGTCGGTCATGCCCAGCGTGGTGATCAGGTTCTGCACCTTTTCCGAACCAAACAGGCGCATCAGCTCGTCTTCCAGCGACACATAGAACCGGCTGCTGCCGGGGTCGCCCTGGCGGCCCGCGCGGCCTCTGAGCTGGTTGTCAATGCGGCGGCTCTCATGGCGCTCGGTGCCGATGATGTGCAGGCCGCCCAGATCAACCACTTTGTCGTGGGCTTCGTCGGTCTCGGCGCGGAACTGCTTAAACAGCTCGTTGTAGCGGTTGCGGGCATGGAGGATCGCTTCGTCGTCGGTCTCGGCGTGGCCGGTGGCCTCCATGATGATGTGCTCCTCCACACCCTCGCGGCGGAGCACGGCACGGGCCATGAAATCGGGGTTGCCGCCCAGCAGGATGTCGGTGCCGCGGCCGGCCATGTTGGTGGCGATCGTCACGGTGCCGAATTTGCCGGCCTGGGCCACGATTTCCGCTTCCTTCTCGTGGAACTTGGCATTCAGCACCTGGTGCGGAATGCCGCGTTTGCTCAGCATGTCACTGAGGATTTCCGACTTCTCTACCGATACGGTGCCCACCAGCACCGGGCGCTTCTTCTCATAAAGCTGCACCACCTCTTCCACCACGGCGTTGAACTTGCCGCGCTCGCTGCGGTAGATCACGTCGTTGTTGTCCTCACGGATCATCGGCTTGTTGGTGGGGATGATCACAACATCCAGATTGTAGATGCCCTTGAATTCCTCTTCCTCGGTCTTGGCTGTGCCGGTCATGCCGGAGAGCTTTTTATACATGCGGAAGTAGTTCTGGAACGTGATCGTGGCCAGCGTCTTGCTTTCGCGCTCCACCTTCACGCCTTCCTTGGCCTCGATGGCCTGGTGCAGGCCATCGGAATAGCGCCGGCCGATCATCAGGCGGCCGGTAAACTCGTCCACAATGACCACCTGGCCGTTTTGCACCACATAATCCTTGTCGCGCTTCATCAGCACCCGCGCCTTCAGCGCCTGGTTGATGTAGTGCATGAGCTCGGTATTGGCGGCGTCGGAGAGGTTGTCCACGTTGAAATGCTTCTCGGCCTTTTCCACGCCGTCCTCGCTGAGGTTCACGGCGTGGGCCTTTTCGTCCAGCACATAGTCAGCGGGCAGCAAGCGGGATGCGAAACGGTCCGCCCGCACATACATGTCGGTGGACTTATCGCCCTCGCCGGAGATGATCAGCGGCGTGCGCGCTTCGTCGATCAGAATGCTGTCCACTTCGTCCACAATGGCAAAATTGAGGCCCCGCTGCACCATGTCCTCCTTACGGACGACCATGTTGTCACGGAGGTAGTCAAACCCAAACTCGTTGTTGGTGCCATAGGTGATGTCAGCGGCATAGGCGGCGCGGCGGGCGGTGTTGTCCATATCGTGGACAATCAGGCCCACCTCCAGCCCCAGGAAGCGGTAGATTCTGCCCATCCACTCGCTGTGGAACTTGGCCAGATAGTCGTTGACGGTGACCACATGCACACCATTGCCGGTGAGCGCGTTCAAATAGCTGGGCAGCGCGGCGGTCAGCGTTTTGCCTTCGCCGGTCTTCATTTCAGCGATGCGGCCCTGGTGCAGCACAATGCCGCCCACCACCTGCACATCAAACGGCCGCTGGCTGTTGATGCGCACCGAGGCCTCACGCACCACGGCATAGGCTTCCTCCAGCAGGCTGTCCAGCGTGGCCCCATCCCGGAGCCTTTGCTTGAATTCCGCCGTCTTGCCGGCAAGCTCGGCGTCGCTGAGCTTCTGCATGGCCGGCTCCAGCTCGTTGATCCGCTGCACCTGCTTGAGCAGGCGCGCAATTTCACGGTCGTTGGATGACCCGAATATTTTCTTGAAAAATTCCATCTTCTGTATCCTTCCCTTTCGATCGATCCATTTTATCATTTTTGACCAATGCAAGGCAATGTCAATGGATGCGAGAAGATCAGTTTTTATAGATTCTTTACAATTGCGCTAGCGCTCCGCCTCCGGCAACGCAGCCAGCCGCAATCGCCGTTGAGCAAGCTCCATGCAAAAAACACCCCAACGGCCACGCAGTTTGCCTGCTGTTTGGCAGTTGGGGTGCATTGTCATGGGGGAACTCCCCACATCAGCTTAGTATTTTCCGAAGTCGTTGTCGCTCATTGAAATCTTGGGCTTGCCCGCTTTGCCTTCCGGCAGCGTCTTGCCGTGGGCGGAGGGCTGGAAACTTGCCTTCTGGCCGCCAGCGAGCGACTGACCCCTCAGGCTGAAGCGGCCCACCATTTCCTTCAGGATCTGCGCCTGGCTGGAAAGCTCTTCGCTGGCCGCCGCGCTTTCCTCGGCTGTGGCCGAGTTGGTCTGTGTGACCTGGCTCACCTGCTCGATGCCGCGATTCACCTGGGCAACAGCGGTGGCCTGCTCGTTGCTGGCTTGTGCGATGCCCGCCACCAGCTCGGTGGCCTGCTCCACGCCCTTCACGATTTCACGCAAAGCGTCCGCCGTCTCATTGGCAATCGACGTACCGGCTCTGGCCTTGTTGATGGAGCTTTCGATCATCGTCGTGGTTTCTTTCGCGGCGTTGGCGCTGCGCTGCGCCAGGTTGCGCACCTCTTCGGCCACCACGGCAAAACCGCGGCCATGCTGGCCGGCCCGGGCCGCCTCCACGGCGGCGTTCAGCGCCAGCATGTTGGTCTGGAAGGCGATTTCGTCAATCACTTTGATCACTCTGGAGATGCTGGCGGAGGCGTCGTTGATCTCCGCCATCGCCTGCTGGAGCTCGCTCATGCGTTCGTTGCCGTTCACGGCGCTGTCGCGGACGGCGCCGGCCAGCTCATTGGCCCGGTTGGCATTCAGCGCGTTCTGGCGGGTCTGGGCGGCGATCTCGGAAAGCGAGGCCGTCAGCTCCTCGATGGCGCTGGCCTGCTCCGTGGCGCCCTGGCTCAGCGACTGACTGCCATCAGACACCTGCCGGGTGCCGGAAGCCACCTGCTCCGCAGTGGTGTTAATGTCGCCAAGCACGGTGTTCAGCGAATCCGCAATGACGTTGATGGACTCGGAGATGCCTGAGAAGTCACCCTTCCACGCCTCCACGTCCTCAATGGAAATGTCGCCGTCGGCCATACGCTTCAGGATGCCGGAAATATCAGACACATAACCCTTCAGCGTGGAAAGCGCGCTGGAGAGGTTCACGCCGAGCTCCACGAAAATCTCACGCTCGGTGGAGGTGAATTCATCCCCCTCGCCAACGATATACTCGAAGTTCAGGTTCCCCTGCGCCAGCTCATCCAGCGCCGAGGAGAGCTTGGTCACCTCTGTGCTCAGATATTCATTGGCGCGGCTTCGGGCTGTGGTGTTCTGGATCAGCTCGATGTGACCGATCCTCTCCCCGTGGGCATCCAGGATGTAGCTGGTGTCCACCTGGTAGCTCATGCCGTTTTCTTCAAAGATCGATTGCATGTCACCGGCGCGCAGCCTGGCGACGCCGCAATTCTCGGAGCGGCACATCGCTGAGTTCCAGCTGGTGCACTGCCTGCCGAGCAGCTCCGCCCTGGTCATGCCGATCACCTTTTCAACCTCGCGGTTGATAAACGTCCAGTTCATGTCCATATCGGTGACCGACATCGGGATCGGCACGGCGTCCAGCAGCGCTTCATACCACACCACCTTGGCCACGACCACATCCAGCGTGCGGTTGACGCCGTCCACGATCTTCTGATAGTCACCCAGGTGGGCGGTCACGTCGGCCCGGGTGTCAAACTTGCCCGCAGTGGCCGCAGACACGAGCATGTCCGCGTCGGCCACCAGGCGGTTGATGGAATCCACAACGCTTTGGAACGAGCGGGCGAGCACGCCCACCTCATCTCTGCCGTGCATATTGATCGTGAAGTTTGTGTCGCCGGAAGAAAGCTTGTTTGCTGCTTTCGCCAGCTTGCGCAGCGGCCTGCTGATGCCGGCGGCGATGATGAGGCTCAGCCCCACAGACAAAGCAAATGCCGTGCCGGCGATGCCCCACATCATTGTGGTGAACTCTTTGGCCTGCTGGGCGTTTGCCTTTTCAACCTTGCCGGCTTCCCCCACCAAAGTGTCCTTCAGGGTCTTCAGCTTCTGCTCAATCAAGTAAACCTTCATGGGCAGATTGCGGTTTGTGAACTTATCCTGGGCGCCGTCAAACGATTTGGCGGTGATATCTGCCTGGATCTCCGCAACATCCTGCATGTATTCCTTGACCTGGGAATCCAGGTCATTGAGATTTGACAGGATGTATTGGTTTTGATTGGTGCTCAGAAACGACCGGAGATTGCTGATGTAGGAATAAACTCCCGCCGCGCTCACTGATTTGTTTTCTTTATTTCTCAGCGAGGCATCCAGGTTGGTCTTCAGTGTAGAAAGGTCTGAAACCATATTGGCGATCACATACATCGGATAGGCGTAATTGCGGTACATCGCGTTGACGTCCGTGCTGGACCGTTGCACCTGAAAAAGCGCGACAACACCTGTCACGCTGCTCAGCAGGCACACCACGATGAACCCGGCCATCACCTTATACATGATTTTGATATGATTGGTCCAGTTAAAAAGCTTCCCAATGTGCTTGACCCATCCAAAAAGTTTCCCAATTTGTTTGAGCCATCCGAAGAGCCTTTTCATAAAGCGGCTATCCCCTTTCCCCCTTACCGGCTTTCAGCCAAGGTTTTCCAGTTCGGCAAGCTCGCTGCCCTTAAACAGCTTGTCGCAATCCAGCAGCAGCTTCACATCGTTGCCGACCTTTCCGATGGCCTTGATGTAGCGGTTCTGCGCGCCCGTGCGCCAGTCCGGCGGAGGAACCACATTGGCGTCGTCAATGGTGATGACCTCGGAAACACTGTCCACAATCAGGCCCACGCAAATATCCTGGATATCCACCACGACAATGCAGGTTCTGTCATTATATTCCAGCTCTTCACGCCCAAAACGCAGGCGAATGTCGATAACAGGGATGATCTTCCCGCGCAGATTGATCACGCCCTTGACATAGCTGGGCACCTCTGGGATGGGTGTGATGGGCTGCACTCCCACGATCTCGGTCACATTCCGGATCTCCAGGCCATAAGCCTCGCTGCCCAGTGCGAAAGTAAGGTAACGGCCGTGTTGGGTATCCTCTTCCAGATACTGGTTGTTTTCCATAACCTACACCATCCTTATCGACAAGTTGGGATTCACTCCTGATAATTACCCATGATACGCCTTGAATAAACAAGACAACGGAAATTCGCCCGTCCGGAGGCGAAAAAGAGGATATTTTCCATATGGCAGAGCACCGAAATGCGCCATCGGTGAGCCGGCGGCACAAGCAGCCCTGCCGGTGCCACCATGCAGAAACCCTTCACAGGCAAACTGCGGAAATGAAAAAAAGCCGCGGTGGGGAGCCTCCCTGCTCCGCCGCCGGGCTTGTTTGAATCGTTGCCGATAAGGCAATCACTTACATCAGGCAGCGCATGATCTCCGTGGTGTCCAGAATCAGGCTGATGCTGCCGTCACCCAGAATCGTGCAGCCGCCGATGCCGGCCCTTGCCTTGATGCCAAAGCGCACCAAATAGTAGGGCAGAGGCTTCACAACCACCTGCTGCTCGCCGATCAGCCGGTCGGCAAACAAGCAAACCGTTTTGCCGTCGCTTTCAATGACCAGCAGGATGCCGTCGGTGAGCTCGGTGACCTCTGTCTGGATGCTGTATGCATTGTGCAGGCGGATTACCGGCAGGCACTGGCCCCGCAGCATGATCATTTCATGGTCGTCGGTGTCGCGCACAATGGCGTGATCACTGGGGCGGAACGCTTCCTTGATGGATATCGTGGGCACGGTGAACACAGAGCTGCCGACGGAGAACATCATGCCGTCGATAATGGCCAGCGTGAGCGGGATCTTGATCGTGACCGTGGTGCCGTGACCGGGCACACTGTCAATCGTCACGCTGCCGCCGACTTTCTCAATGTTCTGCTTCACCACATCCATACCGACGCCGCGGCCGGAGAATTCGGTCACCTTATCCTTGGTGGAGAAGCCGGGCATCAGCAGAATCTGGCTCACTTCCCGGTCAGACATTTCGTTTTCCGGCTTGGTGAGCAGGTTCATGTCGCGGGCTTTTTTGAGGATGGACTCGCGGTTGATGCCTCTGCCGTCGTCGGCCACAGTGATCAGCACGTCGCCGCCGGTGTTCACCGCTTCCAGGCGGATGCGGCCCATCTCAGGCTTGCCGGCCTTCAGGCGCTCCTCGGGGGGCTCCATCCCGTGGTCCATCGCGTTGCGAATCAGGTGCATCAGCGGGTCTGAGAGGTTGTCGATGATGTTTTTATCCACCTCGGTCTCTTCACCGGCGATGATCAGGTCCGCTTCCTTTTCCAGCTTCTTGCCCATATCGCGCACGATGCGCGTCATCTTGTGGAAGGTGTTGGCCACCGGGATCATCCTGACGGACATCACCAGATCCTGCAGCTCATCCATGAGCTTTCGGAGCTGCCGGGCCGCCTTCTGGAAATTATCCAGTGGCAGGCCATCCAGGTCGGGGTTGTGAGTGACCATGGATTCGCTGATCACAATCTCCCCCACCAGGTCCATCAGGCTGTCCAGCTTGGAGATGTTCACGGAGATCTGGCTTTGCTTCACGGAGCGCAGCAGTGTTTCCCGCTTTTCCTGGGCATCCTCTTTGCCGGCCTGGCTGTCAGCCTGCACCTCTGCCGGCGCGGCAGGAGCCGCCATGGCTGCCGGGGCAGACACGGCAACGGGTGCCGGATCCGGCTCCGGTGCAGAAGCCTGCGCCGCCACCAGGGCTGCCTCGGCAGGCGCAGGATCGCCCACGCCATCTAGCTCCAGCGTGAACGTTTTCAAAAACATCGTCTGATCAAACAGGTGTTCAAACCTGGCGCGATCCTCGCTGGTGGTGAACTGGATGGAAAAACCGGTGGCCTGGATCTCGGCGGCGGTCTGCTCATCATCGAGCAGTGCATCGGGTTGATAAACCATATCGATGCACAGATCCTTCATGTTGTGCACCAGACCAAACGCCCGGATGTTTTCCATCTGGCAGTTTTCGTCAAACATCACATGGGCCCGGTAACGGGTCACACCCTGATCCAGAGGCAGCTCCTCCGCGGAGACGGGGGGTGCTTCAGGCACAGCCGCCACCTTTGCGGGCTCAGCCTTGGCGGGCTTCGCAGGCTGCTCTTTGGGCTTTGACACCACTTCCCCGGCCTTCAGGGCCTTGGCAAATTCCCGGATCTCGCTGGCCAGGCTGTCGGGCTTGCCGTCAGCCTCCAGGTTGTTCATGATCTTTGCAATTTCGTTCTTGATGAAGTCGGATGCGCGGAGCACATAATCCACCACGTCGGAAAATGGGAACGTGGCATTCTTGTTTTCGCGGATGAAATAAAACATATCCTCCACGGCGTGGGCCAGTGAGGAAATGTTGTCATACATCATCATCGCCGACGAACCCTTGATCGTGTGCATCGTGCGGAAGATTTCGTTGATGCTTTCCGTGGAAAGGTTGTTGGCTTTCTCTGAATCCAGCATGATTTCTTCCAGCTGCTCCAGCAGCTGGCTGGTTTCAAAGATAAATATCTCCATCAAGGGGTTGGAATTGTCAGCCATGGTTTACCTCCCGTCGGCGAATCTGCGGCGCAGCATACAGGGTGAGGCTGCCCGCTTCCGTGAAGCAACGGCCCGTCTCCCGGTTTTCCCACCGGGGATGGGCCCCGCTCACGGCGGGCTGCAGGCCCCTACAGCTTGGAAAGAGCCCCCATGACCGTGTCTTCCTTAAACGGCTTTACAACAAAGCCCTTCGCTCCCAGAAGCACCGCGTCCTTCACCATCGCCTGCTGGCCCATCGCCGACAGCATGACAATGTTGGCGTTGGGATCCATCATGCGGATCGTTTTCAACGCCGTCAGGCCGTCCATCTCAGGCATAGTGATATCCATTGTCACGATGTTTGGCTTCAACTCACTATATTTTTGCACCGCCACCAAACCGTTTTCAGCCTCGCCGACCACGGTGTAGCCGTTTTTCTCCAGCATATTTTTGATGGAAAGGCGCATAAATGCGGCATCGTCCACGACCAAAACTGTCTTCACAGGTGTTACCCTCCTATGATGTGCTAGAAAATAGATACCCACATAAAGGGACTTTAAACGAGCAAATCCACCAATAACCCCCGAATGGTGCCCAACTGGCCCAAAATATCCAGGTTGCCGCGCTGGTCATCGAGCACATTTCGGGTGAGGGCCTCCAGCTCCGTATTGATTCGTTTGACCGTGGAGTACTCCCGGAGCCTTCCCCTGCCGTCAAAAGAACGGTCGCGTTCAGCCTGATAGGTGGAGCGCATCGCCTCATCCAGAAACTCGGAAACCATCTGGCGATACTTTTTCACATCGTTGATATCACGACGGCGGGCAATGCGCTCGCCCATTTCGGTGATTTTCTCCAGCAGGCTGTTGAGCGTTGCCTTGGATTGCGCCTCTCCCTTTTCCTGCAGCACAGACTCAAAGGGAGCCGCAGCACCCTGCGCCCCCCGTTTTTGCTGTGCACCCTGCCCGCCCGGAAGCTCCTGCACCGGCGGGCGATCATCGGAGACTCTCATCGTTGAGTCTATCCTTCCTTATCCACGAACTTGCTGCTTCTGTCCACCGGCATTGCGTATGCCATCAGGCCCTTCATGACAGCCACTTCCCGCGAGCTTTCCTTCAGGCCTTCCGCCATGGCCAATGCGCCGCGGCGGTTTTCCAGATCCAGCTTCACAATCTGCTCCAGCGTGGCGCGGATTTGCTCGGTATTTCCAGGCCGCCCATCGTGTGGCAGCGCGGCGATGCGGTGATCGAGCCCGTCAATGGCGTCCATCAGCGCCTGCCTGGCCTCAATGGATTGGGCCAGGCCGTCCAGATCGTCGGCAGCGATCAGTTTTTTCTGCTTTTCTGTCTCGTCCAGCAGCGCTTTCATCAGCGTCAGCTTCTGGCCGAGAAGCTCCTTGCGATGCTCCATCGGCCGGTCAGCGGGCCTGGGCAGCCATCTGGGCCTTCTGCGCCTGGATGGCCATCTGCCAGGTGTTCCTGAGGTCGATCATCATTTCCAGCACAGGCGTAATCCTGGCGGAGTCCTTTTTGATGTTGGCTTCCGCAAGCTCCTGATGGAAAAACCGGTAAAGATCCATCAGCGACGCGGAGATCTCAAAGCTCGTGTCCAGGTCGTCCATGAGCTTGCTGATGATCGCCTGGGCTTTCACCAGGGCGTTGTGCGCCCCCTCAACCGACCGTTCCTCAATAAAGATGCGCGCAAGCTTCAGCTGCTTGATGCAGCCGTCATAAAGCATCAGCAGCAGCTCGCCGCGGGTGGCGGAAAGCACCTCTTGCTGCTTATAGGTCTCATAAGGATTGGCGGTCATAGTTGTTCCTTTCTCACTTTGACGCAAATTGCTGTGCCAGCCAGTTGCTCTGCGCGTTCATCTTCGAAAGCGCCTGCTCCATACGGGTAAACCGCTGCCAATACCGCTCTTCCTTGTCTTGCAGAAGGTCTTCCATACGCTTCATGCTGTCTGAAAGATCGTCATACTGGTCATTGAAGATTTCGGTGCGATATTCCTGATAATCCTTGATGTAGTTGTTGATCGTGGTCTGCATGCGGGCGGCCAGGCCCGATTCTTTGAACTTGTCCTTCGCGTCGGGGGCATAGGAGACCTTGGTGAGAGCATCGGCCACCTGCTGCGGGTTATTCTCTATTGCCTTGCGGAGCTTCGTCTCATCCACCGTGATCAGGCCCTTTGTCTCATAAGAGACCGTGCTCAGACCCAATGCCGAGGGGTTGATCCCGGCGGAAGACACCGTTTCATAAAAGCCCCTGCGCAGATCCTGCAGCAGGCTTCGCAGATAACTGTCGTTACGCAGCGTGCCGGACTTGGCCAGCTTTTCCCACTTCTCGATCTGGGCTTCCGACATGGCGTCTTTCTCTTCGTCGGTCAGCGGATAATAATCAGCATAGGCCGACTCATCAACCTTTTCCTGCAGGCTGGTGATCAGCTTGTTGTAGGAATCCACGAAATCCTTCACGGCGCTGACAGCGCCATCCACGTCCTGCTCCACATTGAAATTCACAGCCGTGGCGGTCGTGGCTTTCAGGTTGTAGGTGATGCCGTCGATGGTGAAGGCGTTGGAATCGCGCACCACATTCACGCCATTGATTTTAAGCACAGCGTCAGTGCCGTTGATAAACGTGCCCTCGGCAATGCCAAAGGCCGCGTTCTCCTCCGAAAAAGCGTTACCGGTCACGTTTTCTATGCTAAATGCGGAAACGCTGCCCAGCGTGCGCCCGGTGATGGAGAGCTTACCGGTCAGCGAGCTGAAGCTCATCCTCACGTTGGCGTCGGAGTTGCCGTTCACAGCGTTGACAATGGTGCGCAACGTGTCGGTTGCCGCGAATGTGAACGTCTGGTTGTTGATCTTGAAGGAGATATCCCCTTCAGAGAAGTCAAGCTGGTTGGTGAGGGCCAGTTCGGACAACGGTGTGTCCAGCGACAGGCCCGTGCCAAGCGATTGCTCGCTGACGGCGCTGGAGGCGGTGGCCAGCGAAGTGATGCTGTTGATCGTGTGGTTTCCCACAATGGCATCTCTGCCGGCGGTGATCACCGCGCTGCTTGTAGAGTCGGCATCCACCTTGTATTTCATGATTGCCGACGAGTTCAGCATGTATTTGTCCTTGCTCAACACGCTGAGATAAGTTTCGCGGAAGTTTCTCAGGAGGTTGTTCACCTCCAGATTTGCATCCTTTTTCCAATCCATCTTGGTTTTCTGGCGCACGAGTTTGTCATACTTCATGCGCTCCACCTTCATCAGGCTCGCCACCATTGACTCAGTGTCAAGCCCGGAGGCCATGCCGGACAGCCTCATGGAGCTGAGGGCGCTCAAAGAACTACTAGCCATTGCCGATCACCTTTCCGAACCGCTACAGCAGCCGCCGCGCGATTCTGAAGTCATCCTTGATCTTGAGTTTCGAAATGATCACACCGGTTTTCACGCTGGACGCGTGGACGATCTTGCCGTCTCCGATATACATCGCCACATGGGTAACAGGCGCGTAGTCGTCGGTCTTGAAGAACAGCAAGTCGCCGGGCTGAAGGTCGTTTACGCTGACTTCCTGCCCCACCTTGGATTGCTGATAGCTGGAGCGGGGCAGGCTGATGCCGAAATGCTTATACACTGACTGCACAAACCCGGAGCAATCGGCACCCTTCACCAGGTCTTCACCGCCGGCCACATATGGCGTGCCCACAAACTGCTTGGCATAAGCCACCACCTGGGAGGCAAGGGCGGCATCACCGCCGGCCATATAGGTTTGCGACAGGGCCGAAGCCGGGATAAACAGCGGTGCCGCACCATATGCCTTGGCGGCAGATGCGGTTTTCACAGGCAAGGTGATCGCCTGCCGCGTTTGGGCTGTGGCCGGCACAGCCGCGCCTTCGGCAATCGAAAGCTCCTGCACCGTGCCGGGTTCTTGCGCTGTGCCGCCTGTCTGCTCCGCTGCGGTTTGGAGAACGGCGGCATAACGGCCGGCAAACCCCGCGTCCAGCTGGCCGGACGCCGGAATCCCCACGGCGCTGGCTCTGGCCCGAAACATCGAGTTTACGCTTGGGATCTGCATCGTTCCTCCACAATCCGAGTGTGCTCTGTATTGTATATATCGGAAGAAAACTTCATGAGATAACAGCATTCCGCAAAAACTAGATGCCCAGTTGCAGCAGCCGGAAAACGGGCCGCATTGCCGCCGGGTGTTCAACAACCGCCGCTGATAGGTTATACTGATTTTAGCCCACCGGAGGTGAAATGATGATTAAAAACAAACTGCTTTTCAGGCTCATCGCGCTGCTGTGCGTGGCCGCCGCGCTGGCCAGCTGCCGGCACGGTGCGGAAATCGGGCAATCGGCGGGGCTGTCGCCCACGGCGGTGGTTTCGCAGCCCGCTGCGGCGGATACGGAAGCCCAATCGCTGGAAGCATTGCTGGAAAGCAGGATGAAAGCGGTAAACAGCGCCGATCTTGCGCTCTACCTCTCCACAGTGCTGCCCTCCGACGACGTGCTGCAGACGGAGGAGCGCAACCTGATCCGCGCGGCCAAAGATCTTGGCATCTCCGACTACACGCTGACGGCACGTAACATCCGGAAGCGGGGCGAAGGGTTTTCGGCGCTGCTGCAGCAGCGCTACACCGTGGGCGGCAGGGTGCGAAGCGCAAGCTTTGAGGCAGCGTTTCAAAAAGAAAACGGGAAGCTTTATTATGCCGGCCCCGATTTTCTTGTGCAAGAAGGCGAACACGCGCGGGTATGCTATACGCAGGATGATGAAGTGCTGGCCGGGCAGCTGCTGGAGGCTGAAGTGGAAACGCTGGGCCAGATGAACAGCCTGCTGGGCTTTCAGCCAAACGGCTACATCACGATCAAGCTGTTTGACGACCAGCAGGTGTTTCTGCAATCGGTGAAGCTGGACCTGCCCGAGTGGGTGGGCGGCTGGCATGAATACGGTGAATCGATCAAGTCCTTCACCGGCGCCTATGGCAGCAACGCGGCCAACTACAAACGCATGCTGAACCACGAAAGCACGCACCGGATGGTTTCGGAGCTCTCCAACGACAATGCCTCCTACTGGCTCCAGGAGGGGCTGGCCGGTGTGTTTGAAAACTGGCTGGATCACCCCGATGAAGGCTGGCTCAGCGCCTCGGAAGCCAAAATGGAGTATACGCCGTTTGCCAGCCACAAAACGATCGATCTGGAAAAAATCGGCAGTGACGACTCTTCTGCCGTGATGCTCTACTATGCGTCATCCAAAGCCTACGCCGCATTCTTGCTGGATCAGTATGGTTGGAGCAAAATGCGCGAGGCGCTGGAATATATGAAGAAATATGAGCTGATCCCGGTGACGGCGGCTGAAAAGATTGACCAGACAAACAAGCGCACCGACGAGGCGGTGAAGGCAGTGTTCGGGCTGGACGACAACGGCCTGCAATCCGGCTTTGACCGGTGGCTGGATGGCCTGGCTGACTGATTTTGGTTGGAAAAAACAACCAAATCCTAAGAAAGTGAAAAACTGTATCGCAAGCCATATGGCTGGCAGCGCTCTTTCCTAGAATAAGAATCGTTTGGAATGTTCATGGCATCTCCGCAATTTTTGCTTGGTGTTGCACCTCGATCGAAGGGGAACATTATACTTGCAACGCAAAGCAAAGCGAAGCAAGGAGGAAGAGAAATGGACGTTCAGAGCAGAATCAGCAGGGCCAAGCCGTTGGTCACAGGCGCGCAGGACAAGCTTTACAACATGAAATACGAAACCGCTTCCGAGCTTTCCATCAACATCCCCAACCACAACTACTGGGGAGAGGTCTCATCCCGCGATTGCGGCCGGGTGGGCGGCAACATGGTCCGAAAGCTGATTGAGCTGGGCAAACAGCAACTGTAACCGTCAAGTTCACAGCCAAAGCCTGCGACATTCCCCTTCCGCAGCCCATATGGGCCGGAAGGGGAAAGTTTTATACGCCCCATTGCACTCCTCAAAAAAACACCTATAATCATAATCAGGAATAAATGAACACGCGAAAGGTCTGAGCCATATGCACCGCCAAAGACTCATCGTTGTGCTCTCCGTGTTATTGGCATCCCTTCTGCTTTTTCAGCCCGCAGCAGGCGCAGCCGGCCAGGTCAACTACAAAACCGGCATCAGCGGCACCGTGTGCCTGACCATTGACGACGGCTACAGCCGCCAGGCTATCACGCAGGCATTGAGCGCTCTCCGGGCCAAAGGTGTGCACTGCACGTTTTTTGTGATCGGGTCGCGCCTTACCGCCACGCCGGACCTCTGGCGGCAGGCTGTGCGCGACGGCCATGAGATTTGTTACCACTCCATGAATCACAATATTCTCTCATCCTGGAACGATCAGGCAATCCTCAACGACCTGCGCCAGTGGAATAAAAAAGCAAAAAGCGTGCTGGGCGAAAGCTACAGCATCCCGAAGTTCGCCAGGCTGCCCGGTGGCGGAGGCCATGAAAACAAGCGCATCCAGGCTCTTTTCAGTTCAATGGGTTATAAGTTGATCTCCTGGAGCGCGGACACCTATACCGGCGTGATTAAAAGGGGCTCTCACAACCTGAACCGCCGCATTGCCGACTATATCAAGAAAAGCACCAAAGCAAACTCCATCATCCTCATCCATTTCAACAGCGCCGATGTGCAGGCAATCCCCTATTACATTGACTGGCTCACGAGCCATTACAAAGTGGGCCGCGTTTCAGACGCGTTCCAGGTGCTGCCGATCATCCCGAAGCTGCCGAAACTGCCCGGCACACCCAACCCAAAGCCGCCGCACACCTGAGATGCGGCACCTCACATACAATTTTTTGATCAACAGATTGTGTGGCAACGCAACCAAGTTGTGTTCATACCGGCCGCCTATCTGCTATAATTGGGCGTGCAAAGGGGATGGACATGAAATACAAGTTGAAAACCGAGCTGGCCGTCAACAAGCTGATCCTGCTCTATCTGGCCTCCAGAATGCCGCAGGGGCTGGGTCACGACGATTTCGTGCTCTTCAATGCCGAGGGCGGCTGGATGCTTTATTTTGACATGGAGCAATATCTGGTTGAGCTCGTGGAGGGCGGCCTGTTCTCTGTGCGGGGGCAGGCGGATCAGAAAATCTATGCCGTGACTGCCGAAGGCTTGAACGTGCTGGGCTTGCTGAAGAGCAAGATCCCGCTTTCCATCCGCAGCTTCATCGGCGAAAAGATGGCGGAGCGGCGCTCCGAGCTGGAGCGTGATCAGGAGATCACCGCCGGCTATGTGCAGGACTCCGCATGCGAGTTTCCGGTGACGCTGCGCATCTTTGAAAACAACCAGCCCCTGCTGGAGATGAGCCTGACCGCGCCCAGCGCCGAAGCAGCGGAGCTGGTGTGCCGCCGTTTCAAGCGCGACGGGGCGGACATTTATGCTTCGCTCATTGAGCGGCTGACCAAAGACGAAGACAAGGAGACCCCCA
>JAEYYW010000173.1 GCA_023428265.1 Bacillota bacterium
CCGCGCATGCAGCCCGCTCCGACCGGGCGTCACGCTCCGGCTGGCCGCGTCTGGCAATATTCACAGGGGTTCTCAGCCTTGTTCGCATATGGCTATTATAGCAGACAGGGGGGTGGATTGGAAGAAATCGTCATATGAAATGAGAATTGCCAGCAGCAAAAGCAGCGGAGCGGCTTCTGATCAGAAACCGCTCCGCCGCCTAACCAATCTTCCGCTCAGTTCCAGCTCTTCATTTCATCTCTGAGGTTGATAACATGCTCCCTCACCCGCTTCGGCGACGGGCCCCCGGCAACCGCGCGCCGGCCCACGCAGGAAGCCATGCTGACAGCTTCATAGAAGTCAGCACCGATCAATGGCGAAAAACCCTGCAGCTCTTCCTCGGTGAGCTGCTCCAGGCTCTTGCCGCTTTTCACGCAGTGCAGCACCATCCTGCCGATGATCTCATGGGCTTGGCGAAACGGAACGCCCCGGCCAACCAGGTAATCAGCGGCGTCGGTGGCGTTGGTGAAGCCGGAGGCAGCCGAAGAGGCCATCTGCGGCGCGTGGAAGACGGTGCTTTCAAGCATCGGCGCAAGCAGGCCAAGGCAGGCAAACAATGTGTCGCAGGCGTCAAACAGCGCCTCCTTGTCTTCCTGCATGTCCTTGTTATAGGCCAGGGGCAGGCCTTTCATCGTGGTGAGCAGCGCCACGAGGCTCCCATAAACTCGGCCGGTTTTGCCACGGATCAACTCCGCCACATCGGGGTTCTTCTTCTGCGGCATGATGCTGCTGCCGGTGCTGAAGCTGTCGTCCAGCGTGATGAACTTGTATTCGTCGCTGGCCCACAGGATGAGCTCCTCGCACAGGCGGCTCATGTGCATCATGCACGCGGAGGAGGCATAAAGGAAATCGAGGACGAAATCACGGTCGGAAACGCCGTCCAGCGCATTGCGCGTGATCGCAGGGAAACCGAGCTCATCAGCCACGGCCTGCCGGTCCAGTGGATAGGTGGTGCCGGCCAGCGCGCCGGACCCCAGAGGCATGCGGGCGGCCCTGCCCCGGCACTCTTGAAACCGCGACACATCACGGCCAAGCATCTCCGCATAGGCCATCAGGTGAAACCCCAGCGTGATGGGCTGCGCCTTCTGCAAATGGGTGAAACCCGGCAGGATCGTCTCGGCATGCTTCTCCGAAAGATCAATAAGCACAGATGCAAGCGCCTTGATCAGAGAAATGGCCTGCCCGCAGGCGTCCATCACAAACATGCGGCTGTCCAGCGCCACCTGATCGTTGCGGCTGCGGCCGGTGTGCAGGCGCTTGCCAGCCTCACCGATGCGCTCGGTCAGCAGCGCCTCCACAAACATGTGGATGTCTTCCCCATCCGTAAATTGCACGCGTCCTGCCTCGATGTCTTCATAAATACCCTGCAGCCCCGCCACAATAGCCTCCGCATCGGCCATGGGGATGATCCCCTGCCGGCCAAGCATCCGCGCGTGGGCAATGGACCCCCGGATGTCTTGCCGCCACAGGCGGCAGTCAAAGGGCAGCGAAGAGTTGAAGCTGTCCACGGCGCTGTTGGTCTGCTGTTCGAATCGGCCGGCCCAGAGTTTCATGGAGGTCAGTCCTTTCAGATCAAGAGATACCATTCAAGAGATACCATTCGAGTGCCTGCAAGCACCCTCTCCCCCCTACCCCCTCCCCCATGTATGTGGGAGGGGGAGATTCTTCACGGGGGCTGACGCCCCCGATCCCCCGCGGTAGGGGCCGGGCTCTGCCCCGGCCCGCCAGCAATCAGGGCGGTAGCCTCTGGGGTAACATACCCCTCCCCTTGAAGGGGGAGGGGCTGGGGAGAGGGTTCTCAGGCGAAACCTGACAAGTTTATTCCAGGCTTTTCTTCATCAGCGCCCGCACCGTGATGGGCAGGCCAAACAGGTTGATGAAGCCCTCGGAATCCTTCTGGTTATACACTGCGTCTTCCCCGAACGTCGCAAACTCCTCGCTGTAGAGCGAATAAGGAGACTTGACACCGGCCGGCGTGCAGTTGCCCTTATAAAGCTTCATGCGCACGGTGCCGGTGACCGACTCCTGCGTCTTGTCCACGAAAGCGGAAAGGGCCTCCCGAAGCGGTGTGTACCACTGGCCGAAATAGACAAGCTCGGCAAAGCGGGCTGCAACAAGCTCCTTGTAATGGGCGGTGTCACGATCCAGCGTGATTGTCTCCAGCTCTTTGTGGGCTGCATAAAGGATCGTGCCGCCGGGAGTCTCATAAACACCGCGAGACTTCATGCCCACCAGGCGGTTCTCCACCAGGTCGATGATGCCCACGCCGTGCTTGGCGCCGATGGCGTTCAGCGTCTCAATCATTTCAATGGGCTTTAGCGCCTTGCCGTCCACCTTCACCGGGATGCCCTGCACAAACTCAATTTCCACATACTCTGCCTGATCCGGCGCGTTTTCCGGTGCGTTGCAGATCATATAGAGTGACTTCTTGGGTTCGTTCCACGGGTCTTCCAGGTCAGCACCCTCATGGGAGAGATGCCACAGGTTACGGTCCATGCTGTAGGGCCGCTCCTTAGTCACCGGCACATCGATGCCGCGGGCCTGGGCATAGTCGATCTCCTCCTCGCGGCTCTTCAGATCCCAAAGGCGCCAGGGGGCGATGATCTTGAGTTGCGGCGCCAGAGCCTTCACCGTGAGCTCAAAGCGCACCTGGTCGTTGCCTTTGCCGGTGCAGCCATGGGCGATGGCCGTGGCGCCTTCGGCCAAGGCAATCTCCACCATGCGCTTGGCGATGATGGGCCGGGCAAAGGAGGTGCCCAGCAGGTATTTACCCTCATAGACCGCGCCGGCCTTCAGTGTGGGCCAGATGAAGTCCGTGATGAATTCTTCTTTCAGATCCTCAATGTAGATCTTGCTGGCACCGGTCTTGATGGCCTTTTCATTCAACGGCGAAAGCTCTTCACCCTGGCCCACGTCGGCGGCCATGGCGATGACCTCGCAGTCATAGTTCTCTTTGAGCCACGGGATGATGATCGATGTATCAAGACCGCCGGAATAAGCGAGCACGATTTTCTGCTTGGACATGGTGTAGCCTCCTGCTGTTTTGTTTCGCATAATTATACATCCATTAGTATAATCTTTCAAGACCTCTTTTTCTGCCGCACTCTTCCGGCACCGAGAGCATGATGAAATAGCTGCATTCCGGCAATGGATTCATAACCCAATAATCATCAAGCATCCTGCCCATCTGCCCGTTTGGACTCCACAGCATCCGGGCACATGTTAGTTGTCTGAAAAGAACCATTTACACCCGCGGAGGAAGCCGGCATGAAGAACATCCTTGTGGTCGATAACGACATGCAGGTGCTGCACGCGTTCTCTGCCGCCTTTGCGGATTCTGACTACACCGTGGTCTGCACCCAGAGCGCCGTGGAGGCACTGGTGCTGCTGGAAGGCCTCAGCATTGACATTGCGGTGTGCGATTTGAAAATGCCGGATATGAGCGGCATTGAGCTGCTGATGCGGATCAAGAAAAACCGCCCCTCCACAATCCGCATCCTGTTGGGCACACAGGCCGACGAAAAGCAGCTTCTGAACAGCCTGCTGGACAACATCGCCAAAGCTCACCTGTTCAAGCCTTGGGATGAGGCAGAACTGAGAAACACGATCAGGCAAGTGCTCGATACGGAGGAACTGCTCTCTTCCAAAGACCTGCTCATTGCAATCAACAACACGGGAAGGCTGCCCACGCTGAAACCGTTTTACCAGGAGATCCTGAATGCCATCGAAAGCGACGAGGACATCGCTGCGATATCGGCCAAAATTGAACGGGATCCGGCTATCTCCGCAAAGATGCTGCAGATGGCCAACTCCGCCTATTACGGGGTGAAAACCGCCTCCGTACAAAAGGCCGCCACGTTTTTGGGCACGCAAAACCTCAAAAATCTGGTGCTGACCTCCTCGGTGATGGATAGCTTCACCCTCCGGGGGGCCGGGAGCAGAATCGCGCAGGATGTGTGGGCCCAGGCTTCTCTCACAAACAAAATCCAGCGCATATTATCCGAAACGATCCTTTTCCGCAGGCAGAACCACACCGAATGCACCGCAGGGCTGCTGCACAATCTGGGGATTGTGTTTCTGATCAAGCATTACCCAGATTATATCCCGTTTCTGAGCGAGGCCATGGCTGACCCTGGGGCCGACCTGCTTGAGCTGGAAAAGAACCGTTACGGCATCACCCACGCGCAGGTGGGCGGTTATCTGCTGCAATGGTGGGATCTGCCATACGCCATGGTGGAATCGGCGCTGTATCATGGCGCGCCGACTGACGGGAGGGTCATCAACAAGGATTTGGTCCGCATTGTGCATGTGGCGCAGCATTACGCCAGCAGGATCATGGACAGCACCGGTTTCTGCCGGTATGAGCCGGAGGCGCTGAGGGCCCTGGGGGTGGATGAGAAGGTGCTGGAGGAGAAGCTGGAAGAGGTGCAATGAGTTTGGGGCTGATGCTAAGTTTGTTTACAATGAAAAACCGGGTGAGCATCCCCACCCGGTCATGATCACAAAAGCTCAACTTCTCACGCCGTTTCAATCGCCGCCGCATCTTCCAGCTTCAGCAACGAAATCCCCATTTCCCGCAGCTTGTATTTCTGGATCTTGCCGCTGGCCGTCATCGGGTATTCGTGGATGAACTGCACATAACGCGGTGCCTTGTGGCGGGAGAGTCGCTCGCGGGTGAATTGCACCAACTCCTCGGCGGTTACATCGGCGTCGGGCTTTTTGATCACAAACGCCATCACTTCCTCGCCATAGGTCTTGTCCGGCACGCCCACCACCTGCACATCCTTAACTGCCGGGTGGGTATAGAGGAACTCCTCGATCTCGCGGGGGTAGATGTTCTCCCCGCCGCGGATGATCATATCTTTCAATCTGCCGGTGATCTTAAAGTAGCCATCCTCATCCATCGTGCCCAAATCGCCGGTGTGCAGCCAGCCGTTTTCGTCAATGGCCTGGCGGGTGGCTTCCGGCATTTTGTAGTATCCCTTCATGACCATGAAGCCACGGGCCACGATCTCGCCGGGGGTGTTAACAGGAGCGTCTTCGCCGGTTTCGGGGTTGACCACCTTCACCTCCATGTTGGGCAGTTTCTTGCCCACCGTTGCCACACGCTTCTCAAGCGGGTCATGGGTGCGGGTCTGCGTGACCACCGGGGAGGACTCGGTCTGGCCATAGGCGATCGTGATCTCTGTCATATTCATCTCCTCGACCACCTGCCGCATCACCGACGTGGGGCAGGGTGACCCGGCCATGATGCCGGTGCGAAGAGAGGAAAAGTCATACTTTTTGAAGTCACTGTGGCCCAGCATCGCAATGAACATCGTGGGCACGCCGTGCACGGCGGTGCAGCGCTCGGCCTGGATCGCCTCCATCACCGGCACCGGCTGGAAATAGTGCACCATCACCATCGTGGTGCCATGGGTGACGGAGGCCATCACCCCCAACACGCAGCCGAAGCAGTGAAACAGCGGCACCGGGATGCACAGCCGGTCGCGCTCGGAAAACTCCATGCAGTCGCCGATCATCTTGCCGTCGTTGATCACGTTGTAGTGCGTGAGCATCACGCCCTTTGGAAAGCCGGTGGTGCCGGAGGTGTATTGCATGTTGATTACATCGTGCGGGTCAAGCCCGTTCTGAATCTCCTCCAGCGTGTGAGGCGCCACACTCTCGCCCATCTCATACAGGTCGTCAAACAGATACATGCCGGGATGGCGTTCCTTGCCGATCAGGATCACATTTTTAAGGAAGGGAAATTTCTCCGAGACCAGCTTTCCGGGCTCGGAAGTCTGCAGCTCAGGGCAAAGCTGCTGGATGATCTCCACATAATGAGAATCCTTGAAGCCCTCGATGAGCACCAGCGTGGTGCTGTCTGACTGCTTCAGCAGGTATTCGGCCTCAAAGATCTTATAGTTGGTATTGACCGTCACGAGCACGGCGCCAACCTTTGCCGTAGCAAACTGGCAGACCAGCCATTCCGGATGGTTCGTCGCCCAGATCGCCACATGGTCACCCTTTTTCACACCCATTGCCACAAAGCCCCTTGCGGCACGGTCCACAATGTCGTTGAACTGCTTCCAGCTCCACCGGATGCCCTGATGAGGATATACCACCGCGTCCAGGTCGGGGAACTCGCGCACCCGTTGTTCCAGCAGCCTGCCCGTTGTGATGTCCAGCATTTGCTCCATTGCGACCACCTCATAGCTGATTTTGGGAATAAAAAAAGAACCTCTCGCCTGTCAGAGGCGAAAGGTTCGCGGTACCACTCTGCTTGGGGGATCGCTCCCCCATCTCTGCGGATACCGGCAGCGCCTGATATCCTGCCCGCGTTTACGGTCGGGAACCGTCCAAGCCTACCGGCATGCGCCATGCTTTCGGTTGGATGCTCCGGGGTGAGCGCCACGCTGCCTGCCCTGCCGCCTCGCACCAACCGGCGGCTCTCTGAAAGGGGCTTGGAAGCATGTTGTTCCCCATCATTGCATTTTGGCAATATTTAAAATTATTATATGCTTGGCCCGGCGCGGTGTCAATCGGGGAATCGCCCGGCTATTTCCGTTTTTTTGTCCTCGGAACGCCGCCCCGAAACGCAGGTGCAAAGACACACGATACCGCCATGGATCCGGTCCCTAAGGAGCATCCGGCCCGATACGAATGCCGGCGTCGGTGCGGAGAATGAAGGTGTATTCGCGTTGCTTCCCACCCCAGGAGCATGCCAGGCGAAAACCACGTATCGTCGCCCCCGGCTCGTAATCGGCGCTGTTGGAGCTCAAAAGCGCCGCCCAATTCATATCCAGCGTAAACAGGCACTGGTTACCGTCGAGCATGACAGGGATTGTCCGTACCTCCCGATCGGTATACCGCACGGTGCCGTCTTCCCTCAAAAGAAAGTCCCGCAGTTCCACTTCATCGGGCGCCTGATCATCGAATTCGACGGTAACTTCGGTGCCCATCGGCACATACGGCAGATCGTCCCGGCCCCGCCCCTTCATAATCGTACGGAAGCGGTCGCCATCATCTTCGGGCGACTCCGATGACTTCGACAGGGCAACGGTGGTGATCGCGGTATCGCCAGCCATAATGACAATGCCGATTTTTTGCGGCGCCTGTGTGCCGCAACCGGTGGTTAGCAGCAGCAATAGCGCGCCCGCCGCAGCCATCAACCTTTTATGCATCCCATTCCTCCGCGTCATGTTCCCACAAACACCATTATACAGCAGACTATCCCGTTAGTCTAGAGCGCTTTTGCTCCGTTGCCGTCCGGCACGCCGGGCTCCCCTTCCGCTTTTACAGGGGGGGATGCGCCTGCGCAGGCAGCGCAACAGCGGAAAAGAAAAAACCTCTCCCCAGACGGGAGAGGCTGACAATTGAATTGGGCTATGCCGGGTTTTCCATCGCGCCCATAAACAGGATCGCGCCGGTCTTGCTGTCACGGATCAGATAGAGGAATGGTCTGCTGAATTCCAAAGACATCAGCATCCCGGTGACTCTCATCTCCACCGATGTGGCGGCGCTGGCCTCAGTGCCTTCCTCATTCACCTCAATGAAGCTCTTGTGCTTGACCTTGCTGATCACCAGATTCTTACCCATGCTCTGGCTCATGGCGGAAAAATCTGCGTCCCCAAAAGCCTCCTCCATCCCCATGGCCTTCAGCACATCATTGAGCTCCAGTTCATACTCCAGTTTGAACTTGGGGAATGACAGTGTAAGAGGTGTATCCCCGCACTTGCCGATCACTTCATTGAGCTTTTCCGGCGTCAATGCCTGAATGTAGTCTGCCAACGATTGCTGCTGCGGCAGAATTGCCACCATCTCCAACCGTCCGGAGGCATAGGGGATGCGGGCCGCAATCAAAGCATCATCGGCAAAGCCCCGGTTGCCCTCTTCCCGGTGCAGGTATTTCACCGGCACTTCAGCCCCTTGAGCGGTGGTGAACACACCGTCTGTGGTCTTCTTGGAGTCAAATGCCTGCTTCCAGGGTGCCTTGAAATGCACGGCATTGATCAGGAACATCACAGCGTCCGGGTGGATGGGCGGTTCCACCAGGTCTTTGATGTTGCCATTGGTGCGGTCCTCCACCCATTTGTTTATGATGCCTGCGGCTCCGGCATCGCTGAAATCCAGCGCCTTCACACCGGCTGCGTAATACTGTTTGTTTCTATCCAGGAAGTCGGCATTCACCTGCTGCTCGAAGCTGTCACGCATCCAGATGGAGTTGGCGATGGCAATCTTCACCTTGGGGTCGGCAGCGGTAAGCACGCCCATGAGGCCCGCGTTGTCACGGTTCAGATCATCGAGTGAAATGCCCGCGGCATGCAGTGCCTTGGCCATCCCTTCGGCTGTGGTGCCGGAGGCGCCGTTGTAGGTCATGGAAAGCGCCAGCCACACCGAAAGAGGCGAGGCAAAAACATTTTTGCCGCTATCCGCCGCAGCCATGCGCTGAAACAGATCCAGCGAGAAGCCGAAAAGTGCTTCCGAAACTGCCGGTTTCAACGAGTCGGCGGGCTTGAAGGCCATCGGTTGAACATCATCACCCGCACCGTTTTGCGTGGGCGCAATGGTGCTCTCCGGGCCGGAAGAATGACCCGGGTTGGAGGCAGCGCACGCAGCCAGTGGCGAAAAGGCCAACACGATCACAACCATCGTAATCAGGAGCTTTGATATTTTCATCGTCATCAATCCTTTCGTCATGTGTGATTGTATGACGGGCTGACAGTGCCGACAGTTCCTGGAACGCCGGTTCACTGTATGAAGGGCATTCCGATCACGTTGAAGGTTGTTTTATCAATAAAAACGATCACCTCATTGCTCGCTGTTTCACGGGCTCTCCGTCTAATGACAAAAACAACCTCAAGACAATTCAGGCCATCCACCCGCTTGATCCCGCTGTGTGTCCGTATCGGCATTTGCACATCAGTATGGAAAGCCTGTACGGATGCGCTTGCCCAGTCCTGAATCATGCTCTTGCTTTGGGCATCCAAGTAATCATAAGCGATTGCGCGGATCTGGTCATCGGTGCGCGGGCAAGCGGAAAAATAAATCAGCAAGACGGCAATCACAGCCACTTTGATCAGGCCAAACAGGATGCGAACCATACAAACACCTCCGATATCCTATTCACAGTACGAATCCAGTAGCACCCATTCCACGATTGATGTTCCAAAGCCGCAATGCTAAAATGTATGGAAAATCATTTACTCGGGGGCATCCATGGCAAACGAGAAATCCTGCGGCGCGGTCGTGATCCGGATCATCGACGGCAAAACGGAATACCTTGCGGCAAAGAGCGCGCGGGCCGGCCATTGGGGCTTCCCGAAGGGGCATGTGGAGGCAGGAGAAACCGAGAAGCAAACCGCGCTGCGCGAGGTGTGGGAAGAAGTGGGGCTGACTGTCACACTGCTGGAAGGATTTCGCGTGAGTGTGGACTACCCCCTGCACGAAGGCGCGGTCAAGGAAGTGGTGTTTTATCTGGGCGTGGCCCAAGACCAGCCGGTGAAGATCCGCGAGGAGGAAGTGAGGGAAGCCTGCTGGCTCGGCTATGAGGACATGATGCGCCTGCTCACCTTTGACAACAGCCGGAGGGTGCTGGAAGCAGCAAAGCGGTTTCTGGAATCTCGAAACTCAAGGGAGTAAGGATATAGATACAGGAAGGGACGGGCCACAAGACCCGTCCCCTTTTTCTCATTCCCCCGCCACGTTCAATCCACTGATGAGAAGCGTCGGGCTGCCCACGCAGCCGGCACCTGGCAGGCCAAACTTCAAGTCGCTTCCCACAGCGTCAATCTTCTTCAGCATCTCATAAAAGTTGCCGGATAGCACAATCTGCTCCACCGGGGCGGTCTTTACGCCGTTTTCCACCCGGAAACCTCTGGCGGAAAGGGAGAAGTCGCCGGAGATGGGGTTCACACCGGCATGCAGGCCCTCCAGCTCGTTGATGAAAAGGCCGTTGCCCATCTGCCGGAGCAGTTCATCAAACGAAGCATTGCCGGGCTTAATGTAGAAGTTGCTGTGCGACACATGCACCGCGCCGGCGAGCCCCGCCTTTGCGGCGTTGCCGGTGGTCTGCACACCGGCCTTGGCGGCGGTTTTCAGGTTGTGCAGCAGCGTCACCAACTTGCCATTGTCCATGACATTCTTTGAGAATGTGGCCACGCCCTCGTCATCGAAGGGGGCGGACGCATAGCCACCGGGCCGCAGCGGGTCGTCCACGATCGTGAGAACCGGCGAGCCCACCATTGCGCCTTCCTGCCCGGCCAGCCGGGATTTACCCTTCTGAGCTTCCTCGGCGCTGAAAACACCGGCAAAAGCTTCCAGCAGGTCCACAGCCGTCTCGCAGAACAGCGCCACAGTATAGCTGCCCGACGGCACGGTGGCGGCGCCCAGCTTGTCCAGCGCCCGCTGGGCGGCGGAGCCGGCCAGCTTGCTCACGTCAATCTCACCGGGGGTCAGAGCCACGGCGGCGTCAAAGGCTGTGGTGATGTCTCCGCCCCGCTCGGCCTGCGCCATCAGATAGGCGGCCATGGAGTTGGAGCGGAAGGAAAGATCCAGCCCCTTGGAGTTGGTCAGGCGGATGCGCCCGCTGCTGGACAGCACCGTGCAATACTGCACCGCCTTGATGTCCGGCGAATAGGCCTTGGCATCAGCCTCCAACTGCTTGACCATTTCAATCTTCTCCACAGCACCGATGGCTTCCAGACCATCGTTGAACGCCTGCACCTCGCCATAATTCGGGCTGCCGGCGAAGATGAACTCCGGGTCGTCATTTTCAATGATCGCAGCGTTGGCGGAGGCCCTGTCAATCAGCATCCGGATCGCGGCATCGTCAAAGGCCTCGGTGTAGGCATAGCCCATGCGGCCATTGTGCAGCACGCGGAAAGAAAGACCGGCGCTGGTGTTGACATCATAGTTGTCAATCTCACCCTCATACACGCCCACCTTGAAGCTGCCGCCCTCGCGGAAATAGGCTTCATACTCGGTGAGGCCCGCCTTTTTCGCCTCGGCAAAGAGGCGGCTGATAAAGCTTCTGTCGTCCATCATCATTTCCTCCCGCCCACGGTCATTTCGGAAACGCGCACCATTGGCTGGCCCACATCCGCCGGGATGTTGCCGGATGTTGACCCGCACATGCCCGCGCCGAAATCCAGGTTTTTACCCACCATATCGATCTTCAGCAGCACCTCGCTGCCTTTGCCGATCAGCGTGGCGCCGCGCACCGGCCGGTCGATTTTGCCGTTTTCAATCAGATAACCCTCGCGCACGGCGAAGTTGAACTCACCGGTGGCCGGGTTCACAGAGCCGCCGCCCATCGTTTTGCAATAGAGCCCATGGGAGACGGACGCCACGATCTCCTCATCGCTGTGGTTGCCCGGTGCGATGAACGTATTGCTCATGCGGGAGGTGGGTGCGAAACGGTAATCCTGCCGCCGCCCGCTGCCGGTGGCCGGCAGGCCCATGCGGCGGCTGCCCAGCCGGTCGATCAGGTAGCTCTTCAGGATGCCGTTTTCGATCAGGACCGTCCTGCGGCAGGGCACGCCCTCGTCGTCAATGTTGCCGGAACCCCACGCGTTTATGATCGTTGCATCGTCAATGGCGGTCACAACGGGGCTGGCAATGGCTTGGCCCAGCTTGCCGGCAAACACCGACCGCCCCTTTGCCACACTGGTGGCCTCCAGCGAGTGGCCGCAGGCTTCATGGAAGATCACGCCGCCAAACCCGTTTTCAATCACCACCGGCATGCGGCCCGCCGGGCACAAATCGGCCTTCAGCATTGTGACAGCCATCTCAGCCACGCGCCGGCCCACCGCCTCGCAGTCCACCAGGCAGTCAAACAGCTCAAAGCCCATCTGCTTGCCCGGGCCGTTGCTTCCGGTTTGGCTTTCCTTGCCATCGGAGGCCACTGCCGTGGCATAGAGCCGGGTATAGGTGCGCTCGTCGGAGGTGAACAACCCCTCGCTGTTGGCCAGCCAGAAGCGTTTGCTCCAGTCTTTGTAGTTCACTTCGGTCTGCACAATCAGCGGATCATATGCCGCCGACGCCGCATAGGTCTGGCGCACCTTTTCCGCCTTTTTCGCTGTCTCCACGCCGGATGGCCTGACCGCGATCTGGTGGGCCTGCGGTGTGTCGGACCATGTGAGCGTCACATTCCCCTCGGTGCCCAGCGCGCCGATGGCAGCAGCGGCCTGCTCCGCGGCGTGCAGGAGGCCTGCCTCGGAGCCGTCATTGGTATACACATATGCGGCGTTGGTGCCCTTGAACACGCGCACGCCCGCACCGAAGCTGCGGCCGGAAACGGCGGTTTCCATCTTGCCGCTGGTCATCGCAAGCGAGGTAGCGTCGGTGTCTTCCAAATAGATCTCAGAGAAGTCCCCGCCGGAACAGAGCGCCTCTGCCAGCGCCCGTTCAGCGGCATGTTTATCCAGCATATTCCTGCTCCTTTATGGCAAATTCGGTTGACTGCGGCAGGCCATGGGGATAGCCTTTCCATCATACTAACAGATTATCCATTTGTGTCAATCATTTCCAACTGCACGAAAACCCATCAATCCCCGCTGCTTCAATGCAACTGGCGGGCCGGCACAAAGTTGATCTGCCGGGCAGCCACATCCACGCCGGCCACGCGCACGCGGGTCTTGTCCCCCAGGCTCAGGCGGCGGCCGGTGTGGCGGCCCACGAGGCTATAGGTGCGCTTGTCCAGGTCATAATAATCATCCTGCAGCTCGGTCATGCGGATCAGGCCCTCAATGAGGTTGGGCAACTCCACAAACACGCCGAACTCCGTCACGCCGGAGATCACGCCGTCAAACTCCTCGCCCACCTTGTCGGCCATAAATTCTGTCATCTTCAGGTTGTCCACTGCCCGCTCCGCCTCCATTGCGGTGCGCTCCGTCTCGCTGGATTGCACCGCTGCCTGTTCGGCCACGCCCTCAAAGGCCGTGGCAGCCTGGCCGCGAAGCGCCGCACGGATCATCCGGTGCACCATCAGGTCCGGATAACGGCGGATCGGCGAGGTGAAGTGGCAGTAATGCTTGGCCGCAAGGCCAAAATGGCCCACATTCACCGTGGAATATCTGGCCTTTTTCATGCTTCGCAGCATGATGCGGGCGATGATATTCTCATGTCGGGAGCCTTTCACTTCGCTCAGCACCGCCTGCAGCGCCTTGGGGTGCGGCTCATGCCTGAGGCCCTTGGAGCCATAACCTAGGTTTTTCAGAAACACCGCCAGCTCCGCCATCCGCTCCCCATCCGGCGGCTCATGCACGCGGAAGAGCACCGGCATGCCCATTTCTTCCAGCCACAGCGCCACGGCCTCATTGGCGGCCAGCATGAACTCCTCAATGAGCTTATGGGCCCGGCCCCTGTATCGCGCGGTAACCTCCACCGGCACCCCTTTGTCATCCAGACGGATGTGGGGCTCGTCGATGTCAAGATCAATGGCGCCACGGGCCATTCGCCGGCGGTTCAGCACCTCGCGCAACTCATCTGCCAGCAAAAGCTTCTCCACAACCGGGGAAAGGCGCGCCTTTACTGCGGCGTCACCATCCTCCACCACGGCGTTCACCTCGTCATAGGTCAACCGCGCCTTGCTGTGAATCACGCTTTCGGCAATGTCCACATTCACCGGGCCGCCATAGGTGTCCAGCTCCATCACGCAGGATAACGTCATACGGTCCTCACCGGGGTGCAGAGAGCACACGCCGTTGCTCAGCCGCTCCGGCAGCATGGGAATCACCGTGTTCAAAAGATAGACACTGGTGCCCCGCTTCCATGCCTCGCTGTCAATGGCTCCGCCGGCCCTCACATAATAGGACACGTCGGCGATGTGCACACCCAGCTTCCAATGGCCGTTGGGCAGGCGATCGATGGACACGGCATCATCGAGGTCTTTGGCGTCGGCGCCGTCAATGGTGAAAATGGTCTCACCTCTGAGATCCAGCCGGCCCTCCGCTCCTTCGGCCTGGCGCCCGGCCACGCTGTCTGCTTCGGCCCGCGTCTGGGGCGGGAAGACATCGCGGATGCCCAATGCGCGGATGATCGAAAGAATCTCCGCCTCGGTCTCACCCTGGTCGCCAAGCACTTCCGTGACCTTGCCCTCCATATCGCGGCGCTCGTCCGGATAGCGTGTGATATCTACCACGGCCTTGCAGCCATCCCACGCGCCGCGCTCGCTGCCCAGGGGAATGAAGATCGCGCCCAGCTTTCGCTCATCGGCCGTGACCACACCGCCTCCGGGGATGCGCCGGTAAACGCCCACAATGCGGTCGTTGGCACGGCGCAGCACATCGAGCACCTCAGCCTCGCCGCGTTTGTCTCCATGGGCGGATTTCACCACCCGTGCCAGCACAAGGTCGTTGTGCATCGCGCCGGACCGGCCCGACATCGGCACAAAGTAATCATCGCCGTTTTCCGGCACGATGAACGCGGCGCCGCCGCCAGTCGCCTTGAGCACGCCGCACACACAGCCCATCTGCTCCGGCAGGCCATAGCCCTTCCGGCGCGTCTGCATGAGCCGCCCGTCGCGCACCAGGCCGCTCAGGCATTCCGCCAGCGACTCCTGGGTGCATGCGATCTCAGACGCCAGCACAGTCTCCGTCAATGGGATTTTACGCTTTGAGATCAGATCCAATATCTTTTCAGACAGTTCCAAATTGGCATCCCCTCCGTCCGCGCTTTGTTTGAACACTCCTTGCGCGGGTGTTGCGGGCCACTTGAGCTTGTTTTGCCCACCATTTGTTTTCACTTGGTTTCAGTATGCTCCTTTCGAGCCAATCCAATGAGCAGGCTCATCGGTGCTCCGGCTTGGCAGATAACAAAAAAACTCCCCAAGATGGGGAGTTTCATTTCAACAATTACTAGCTCGCGAACCGGGCAATGAGCGCAAATCCGAACGAAACCACAAACACAACCGCCGAAGCGATCTTTGTAGCCAACGCAAGCTTGCCTTCATAGGATTTTGCTTTGTTCTTGCCAAAGAATGTTTCAGCCCCACCGGTGATGGCACCAGACAAACCGGCGCTCTTGCCAGACTGCATCAACACAGCCGCAATCAGCACCAGCGAGGAAATCAGCAATATTACGACGAGGATGATTTTCAACACATCCATGATGATGTCTCCTTGCAGTTGGTACGCCTAAGCCCAGACATTATAACATCGTTATTCAGCCGATGCAATATTTTTTTGCCAAAATAGCGGGCAGCAAAGGGTTTCCGGGGCTTTGCTCAGCGCCGATATGCCGTTGAATTCAGCGCCATCCTGTCATACAATGAAAGCAGATCATTGTGGGCAGCTTTGCACGCCAGCCGGCAGAGCTCACCTGCATAAGGGGGAGAAATTCTTGGAACCAAAAAAGAAACAGGCCGCGATGCAAAACCCGGAGCTGTGCCCATGCAAAAAGCACAAGTGCCCCCGGCATGCCAAATGCACCGAATGCATGGAGAACCACCGCAGCAAGGGCAGCAAGCCGTCATGCGAACGATAAGCGCATCCTTCAACCCGCCGGGCACCTGCCATCCCTCCCGCCACCGCTGCGGGCACCCCGCCATTATACAAGTACCTTGACCATTTTCAGCTTACCGGCCTGCAACACATCACCTTGGGCCAGTCCGTCCAATTTGATTGACGCAACCTTCTTTCCATTGACCCGCACAGCGCCCTGCGTGATCAGCCTTCGGGCTTCGCTGGTGCTCGCCGCAAGGCCCGCCGCCACCAGAAGCGCCGGCATGTCATAACCGTCTTTCGTGCGCAGCGCAGCCGGTAGCGCGAACTCCGGCAAAGATTCCGGCAGCTCGCGGCGCTGAAAGACCTTGCGGAAATGCTCCTCGGCCTCATGCGAGGCTTCGGCTCCGCTATAGAGGGCGGTGATTTCGCGAGCGAGGCGCATCTTGGCATCGCGAGGGTTCATCTCTTGCCTGTCCAACGCTCCACTAAGTTTCTCCAGTTCATCCGGGTGGATGTCGGTCAGCAATGAAAACCACCGCACAATCATGCCGTCGGGGATGGACATCACCTTGCCATACATATCGTTGGGCTGCTCATCAATGCCGATGTAGTTGCCAAGGCTCTTGCTCATTTTCTCCACACCGTCCAGGCCCTCCAGCAGCGGCAGGAAGAGCGCAACCTGCCGCTCATGGCCATAGTCCTGCAGCAGGCCGCGGCCAAAGAGGACGTTGAAGCGCTGGTCGGTGCCGCCGATCTCAAGATCGGCGCGGAGTGCCACCGAGTCATAGCCCTGCATCAGCGGGTAAAACAGCTCATGCACGCCGATGGGCTGCTGGGCCTCGAAGCGCTTGCGGAAATCGTCGCGCTCCAGCAGGCGGGCCACGGTGGTTTTCGCGGCAAGGTTCACCACATCGGCAAACTTCATCTCCCCCAGCCACTGGCTGTTGAAACGGAACTCCGTTTTGTCCGGATCCAGGATCCGGACGAGCTGCTCCTCATAGGTGCGGGCATTGGCGCGCACTTCGTCTTCGGTGAGCTGCCGCCGGGTTTTGGATTTTCCGGTGGGGTCGCCGATGCGGCCGGTGAAGTCGCCGATGATCAGCACCGCCCGGTGGCCCAAATCCTGCAGCTGCTTGATCTTGCGGAGCACCACCGTGTGACCCAGGTGGATGTCTGGTGCGGAAGGATCCAACCCCAGTTTCACCGTGAGCGGCCTGCCGGTGCGGGCAGACATGGCAAGCTTGGCGCGCAGATCATCCTCATTGATCAGCTCCGCCGCACCTTTGACGATGATGCGGACTTGTTCGTCGATGGTCATGTTGCAATTCTCCTCCTAAAAAGCGATTAGAAAAAAACCTGTCCTCCACTAACTAACCCTCACCCCCAACCCCTCCCCCAGAGCATTGGGGGAGGGGTATTGCTTGAATATGGGGCTTCGCCCCAAGTTGTCACATTGTTGGCCTTTACCTGTTGAATAACAGAAAACCGTCCTCCAAAATATCGAAGGACGGGTGAAAAACGAAACCGTCCTCCGGATATTCCGGAGGACGGGGTTGCAATAGCCCGTGGTACCACCTCGGTTTGCCGTCGCATTGCTGCGGCAGCCTCTTCGGGCACGAAACTCACTCACCGGGCAGGGCGGGGCCTTGCTCCTGTGAATAAACCTGATGCCTCGGCGCTGTAACGGGCGCTGACCCGGCGGCAGCTTACTGGGCGGAAGCCTTTCGGTGCGCGGCTCCAGGATGTATTCGGGCCTCCCCCCTGCCCCTTCCACCAGCCGGGTGCTCTCTGAATGGGGATGCCGGGCCGTACTTCTTCCTGTCATAGCCTTTGAATTTTTCGTATTTTATCATTATGGGGAGCAGGTGTCAATGGTGAATACTCCCCCACCCCCTTCGGAGAAGCATCAAGGCTTACGGGAGGAGCCGGTACGGAGCTTAAAGAATCGGGCCGGTACGGAGCCCGGCCCCTACACGAACCGCCATAATCGAACTGCACTCCCTTCCCATCGTGGATGGAATAATGCGTCACTCATACCCATATTTCACGAAAAACTCATTTCGGAAATGCACCAGCCGGTCCTCGGCGATGGCCTGCCGCACATTGGCCATCAGATCCGAAAGGAATTGCAGGTTGTGCCAGGTGGCCAGCCTGGCCCCGAGGATTTCTTCCGCCTTAAAGAGATGCCGCAGATAGGCTCTGGTATAGTTTTTGCACAGCGGGCAGCCGCACTCCGGATCCACAGGCGTGAAATCACGCTCATACTTGGCGTTGCGGATGTTGACCTTACCGCGGCTGGTCAGCAGCGTGCCCATGCGGGCCGTGCGGGTGGGCAGCACGCAGTCAAACATATCCACACCGCGCAGAGCGCCTTCAATCAGGCAGTCGGGGCTGCCCACACCCATCAAATAGCGGGGCTTGTCCTGCGGCAGCACCGGGTCCAGCGTGTCCAGGATGCGATACATGTCCGGCTTGGGCTCGCCCACGCTCAGGCCCCCGATGCCGTAGCCGGGGAAACCGATCTCCATCAGCTCCTCCGCCGAGCGGATGCGCAAATCTTCATGGGTGCCGCCCTGCACGATGCCAAACAGCACCTGGTCCGCCCGGGTGTGGGCCTCCTTGCAGCGCCGGGCCCAGCGGGTTGTGCGCTCCAATGCCTTGATCAGATAATCCTTTTCGTTGGGCAGCGCGGCGCACTCGTCAAAGGCCATCGCAATGTCCGCCCCCAGCGCCTGCTCGATCTCCATCACCTTTTCCGGCGAGAAGTAGTGCCTAGAGCCGTCGTGGTGGCTCTGAAACAGCACGCCCCCCTCGTCGATCTTGCGCATGCCGTCCAGCGAAAACACCTGGAAGCCGCCGCTGTCGGTGAGGATGGGGCGCTTCCAGTTCATGAACTTGTGCAGCCCGCCGGCCTCGCGGATCAGCTCATGGCCGGGACGCAGGTAAAGATGGTAGGTGTTGGAAAGTATAATCCGGGCGTCGATCGCTTCCAGCTCTTCCGGGGCCATGGCCTTTACGGTGGCCTGCGTGCCCACGGGCATGAAGCAGGGCGTGTCGATGGTGCCATGGGGCAGCTCCAGGCGGCCAAGGCGGGCCCGGTTGGACTTTTTTAAGACGGTAAATTTCATTGAATACCTCAGGTTTTTAATGTCACCTAGCTATTATACAATAACGAGCCGGAATAGAAAGGCCCAGATACTGCTTGCCGATACCCGCACGCAACAGCGCTCTCCTTAGAATCTTCTGGGCTGCCCCCTCTCGCACTTGTGGGAGAGGGGGCTAGGGGGGTGAGTGCTTCGCTCGGGTGATGAAGGCTGAAGGATGTGTGCCAATCATGGTGTTCTTTCTTGTCATTACCACAAAACTGCGATATCATACTGCTGAAACGATAATCTTGGAGCAAGCTGCCAATGAAGTGCATGAAATGCGGGGAACCGGTTGATGACCTGAACTACTACTGCAAAAGCTGCAGGGGTGAGTTTTATTTACCTGCCCGGAACGCCGAGCACGAGGAAAAGCCCGCCGTTGGAATCGGCCTCGATACCGGGAGCTTGCTTGACAACTTAACAAATGAAACCGGTAAGGACAGCCTGGCTGGATGGAAGCAGATGATCAGCTATCTGCTTTTGAAACTCAAGATAAAGCAAAGTGAAGAAACCAAATCGTCATTCGAGTACGATCCGCCCGATCCGGAGTAACAGTATCACTTCTGCCCCTCCGCCGCAATCCTCTCCGCAAGATCATTCAGATACACCCACCGGTCCATCTTCTCGGCCAGTTCCTTCTCCGTCTGCTCCTTTTCCGCCAGCAGCGCGCCGAGCTTCACATAATCGCTGGCCTGAACATGGATCTCTTGCTCCAGCCCAGCCAGTTTCTGCTCCAAACCCTCTATTACGCCGTCGATGGTGTCATACTCCACCTGCTCCCGATAAGTGAACTTGAGTCTCTTCGGCGGTGCCGGGTCACGGCGCTGTACGGTTTCCTTGCGGGGCTCGTCCGGCTTGGCAGATCCGGCATCCTGCGACGTGGCATAGAGCTCATCCACCGACCCAGCCAGTGATTCCTGGATCGCACCATCGCCGGTGAACACGAAAAACTTCTCCGCCACCCGGTCCAGGAAGTAGCGATCGTGGGAGACCACAATCACCGCGCCGGGGAAGCTGTCCAGATACTCCTCCAACACGGCCATCGTCTCAATATCCAGGTCGTTGGTCGGCTCATCGAGCAGCAGCACGTTGGGCGCTTCCATCAGCACCCGGGCCAGATAGAGCCTGCGGCGCTCGCCGCCGGAGATGCGGCCGATGGGCTTCCACTGGGAGTCCGGTGGAAAAAGGAACCGCTCCAGCATCTGCGAGGCCGAGATAGTGCCTTCCGCCGTCGTGACCTGCTCGGCAAAGCTGCGGATGTAGTCAATCACCCGCAGGTTCGGATCCATCTCCTCACACTCCTGCGAGAAATAGCCGATCTTCACCGTGTCGCCCCGCACAACTTCGCCGCTGTCCGGCTGCTCCAGCCCAGCAATCATTCTGAGGAACGTGGACTTTCCGCAGCCATTGCGGCCCACGATGCCGATGCGGTCGTCGCGCAGCAGCGTGTAATCAAAGCCTTGAATGAGCTGCCGGCCGCCGAAACCCTTGGCAACAGCTTTCAGCTCCACCGTCTTTTTTCCCAGGCGAGAGGCCACAGATGATATCTCCAACCTGTCGCGGCGCTCGGCGGCCGTTGCCTTCTGCTCCAACACCTCGAACCGCTCAATGCGCTCGCGGCTCTTGGTGCCGCGAGCCTTGGGGC
>JAEYYW010000064.1 GCA_023428265.1 Bacillota bacterium
AAGGAAGAGGAGATCCCCATTGAGCTGCTGCCGGACTATGTCACGAAGCTCACCGATGAAGCGGAAAAACGGGCGGAGTCCATCCGGCAGGCCACGGTTTTCTATCCGATCGGCTACTGCAAGAACAATGTGGATATCATCGACACCCCTGGGCTGAATGACGATTCGAGCATGACGGATGTGACACTCTCCGTGATCCCCCAGACAGACGCCGCGCTCTTCGTGATCATGGCCCAGTCTCCATTCTCAGAGTATGAACGGGATTTCCTTCAGAACAAGATGCTCGTCAGCGACATCGGTCGCATCCTCTTCGTGGTGACCAGGATCGATGCTTATGACGACGACGATGCCGACCGCGTCATTCAAAACATCTCCGACCGGATCAAGAAATACGTGATCGGAAAGGCGGAGAAGGTGCTCGGCAAAGACTCTACGGAGTTCCAGGATTACTTGCGCAAACTGGGCACGGTCAAGGTGCTGGGCGTATCGGCCAAACAGGCGCTGAAGGCAAAAAACAACGGCGACGGAGCGCTGCTGGCCCAAAGCCGCTTCCCGGACTTTGAACAGGAGCTGGAGAAGATGCTCACCGAAGAGCGGGGAGCCATCACGCTCAACACCCAAGTGAACAAGCTGCTGTCCGCATCGTCCGAGATCCTGACAGCCATCGACATGCGCATCGGCGCTCTACAGATGGACGAATCCGAGTTTCATGAAAAGCATGAGCAGGCAAAGGTTCAGATCGCTGAAATCCGGGCCAACCGCGAAATGGAGTTCAAGCGTATCGAGAGTTCCGCCCAGCAGGCCTATGAGGAAATAAAACCGCAGGCTGACAGTTTCTGGAAGGAGTTGGAAGATAACGCCTTCCTGATCATAGATAACGCAGAAATCAGCGGCGATGACCTGAGCAAGGAAAACATTGCCAGGACGCAGGAAAAGCTGATTGACGCCATTCAAGGCTCAAGTGAAAACCTGGGCCAGCTTCTCTCCGAGAAAATACAGCACTCGATCAACACAGCCCTGGGCCGGGAAGCGGAGCGCCTGACGGTTTTTGAAAGAGACTTCTACCAATCCATCAGCGGCGTGCACTGCAACTTCGCCGGGTTTGCCGACGATCAGAAGTCGATGGGAGATCTTGCAATCAGCACAGCGGCCGATACCTTCCTGCTGATGGGCTTGGGCGGCGCCTACCAGGGCTTCAAAAAGGCTGGTTGGAAAGGCGCGCTGTTGGGAGGCGGCGTGGGCTTCGGCGCTGCATTCGGCAGCATACTGCTGCTGTCCGCACTGGCGATCCCATTCACCTGGCCGTTTGCCATCGCAGCCGGCTTTGCCGGCACCATTGCCAGCCGGTTCGCGTTGAACAGGATCTTTGGCGGTAGCGAAAAGCAAATCTCGAAGTTTAAGGACCAGTTCAAAGACGCCATCGAGAGCCGTTTCAAAGAAATCAAGTCCTCCAACGATATGACGAACCAACTGCGGGAGCAGATCAACACCGCTTTCACCGCCCTCAAGGACAAAATCAACAATGAAACCGAAGCGATCCTCCGGGATACCGAAGCTGTTCTCATGGACTTGCAGGAGAAGATCCTGAAGAATCGCCTGCTGGCGGAAAAGGAAAAGGAAGAATTGCAGAGCATGGTTGCCAGTGTTTCCTCCATTATCGGGAAGGCTTCTGAATTGAGCCAATCCATCAATGCCGTGTTGAACAGATAGGAGCAGAAACGATGATGATGCATGAAAGGCCCAATCCGACAAACGACGTAAACATCAGCTTCTCAGCCTATGTGGCAAACAGAAACATAAAGTACAGCAACCACTTGGAGCGCGGAATCCCAGATTATGCATATGCGTTGGATTATAGCCTGCGGCAAAAGATCATGGCCATTCCTGGGGCTTACCCGTTTTTCAAGGCCATGACGAACTCCTATGCTCCATTGCAGAAGCAACTGTATAACATGAAAAGCGTGAAGGTTTCACCCAACCAATTTCCCAAAATATATGAGATGGTGCGTGACTGTGCCAACACTTTGGGGATCGGGATCCCCACCCTGTTTGTAGTCAGCGAACTCACATCATTGAATGCAATCTCCATTGCCGTCGAAGACACAGAACCAATCATACTGATGTATTCGGCAATGATGGAGCGCTTCAACGATCAGGAGCTGAAGTCCATCATTGGGCACGAATGCGGGCACATCCACAACAACCATGGCGTCTACAATATGGCGGTCGAATTCATCAAAGGCACCGCATCGACACTGATCCCCGGAGTCGGGCAGATCCTCGCACTCCTGGCCCAGCCGGTTGCCAACGCGCTGAATGCCTGGAGCAGGGCCGGAGAAGTCACGGCAGATAGGGCGGGCATTATCTGCTGCGGTGAACATGAGTCCACAGAAAGCGCAGATGCCAAAATGGCCTCCGGCGCGATGTTCGGCGCAGAAGTCAACGTCGATGAGCTCGTCAAGCAATATGATATGCTTCGCTCAACGCCGGCCAGGATGATGGAATGGCTGAGGTCCCACCCGGCCCCCGTCCGCAGAATCCTGGCAGACCGGGAGTTCATCAAAAGTGAGGTTTTCTATAAATGGCACCCGGAGCAGAAGAAACCGAACATGAAGCTCTATACCAAAAGAGAGCTAGATGAGCAGTGCGACCTGTTTATCAACGTAATGAAGAGCGAAAAGAGGCGCGACCGATGAACGAAACCTTTGAACTGAATGAGCGGGTCGTCGTTGATTATGAGGATGTGAAAGCCGGATTGGACGACATCCTTGAGGAAGTGCGCACGCTGCGGTCAGACAGTCTGATCCGGCAGATCCTGTCAAAAGAGGATCTGGAAAAAATAAGGAGCTGGGAAAAACTCATCGGCAAGCGTGCCGACGAGGAGTTTACCATCGTGGTCATGGGTGATTTCAAGCGCGGGAAATCCACGCTGATCAACGCGCTGCTGGGCGCCAACATTGCGCCGATGGACGTTTCCCCGGAAACAATCACGATCAACAAAATCAGCTACAGCGACCAACCCCGGCGCGAGGCCGTGTTAAGAAACGGCAGGCGAATCCGGCTGAACGCCACCGAACTGAACCGGGGAGAGCTGGAAAAGATCATGGGCAACCTGCCTGCCCCCATCGATACCATCGAGCTCCATGAAAATATTGCACTTCTGAAGGAAATCACCATCGTGGACACCCCCGGTCTCGGCGACCTGATGAACCAATACAACGCGCAGGTGCAGGACTACCTGGCCAATGCCGACGCCGTAATCTATGTGGTATCAGCGCTGTCCCCCCTGTCTGAATCGGAGCAGGTGTATCTGTGCTCCTCCATCCTGCCGCAGAATTTCTCAAAGCTGTTTTTCGCGGTGAACATGTCGGACTGCTTTGATCGACCGGAAGACATCGAAAAGGTGCGGCGAGAAATCGAAAACCGCGTCGCCGCGTTCTCACCAAACGCCAAGGTGTATTCCGTGAGCGCGCTGGATGAGTATTGCCGGAAGATGGGGTTCAACCGCCCGAACGGGCAGTTGGCCGGAACCCTGGAAGAACGCTTCGCCCAGTTCAACGACGACATCCGCGAAGAAATGATTCTCCGCAAAGATTTGATTAAAGCCCAGCGTCTCATCTCCCTGGCAAAGATCATGTCCAAGGATATCCGAAACCGCATCAACATGGTCGGCAGCATGCTGAGCCAGAGCCGGGAAAACCTGGAAGAAATCAGCCGGCGCTGCGATGAAGAAAACGCCAACCTCCACAACACACTCTCATCCCACCACCAGGCCATCAGGGATTCTGCCGCCCAGCTTGGCTACGAGGCCAAGCGTTGGATGACCGAGTTTCTGAGGCGTCTTCGCGTTGAAATTGAAAGCGCTAAAAAAACAGATGTCGTTACGATACAAAAGCACTTTCAGTTCTACATCATGGATGTCATCCGAGAAGCCATATTATGCTGCATCTCCGCGCACAAGCCTGTAATGGAAGAAAAACTCTATTCCATTGCAAAGGACTTTTCCGCAAAGCATCTGTTTGAAGAGGCTGGGAGCTCCCGCTTCACCGTCTCAGTCAATATCGCTGACATCAGCTGGACTGCGGTAGACACATTCTCCTTCATCCTGCAGGATGGTATGACGTTGATTGGCGCGAACCAGTTGATTGGAAGCAGTATAATCAGCTATGTTGGGATGGCTATAGCAGGATTCGTGCGTCAAAGCAAACAAAAAGACAAGCAGGCAGACCTGCTCGGTCCACTTTTGGCAAATTTCTCAGCCATTGAGACTACCGTGTTCGATCAAATCGCGTCGGCTTATGACAAAGTGGCTGACAACGCCTGCAGCATGCTGACCAAACTGTTTGAGGCGGAAATTGAAAGCTCCCGCAATGCGGCAGAACAGGCAATCAATATCTCAGAAAACAAAGAGATGGATCATGACCAGATTGACAAGCAGCTGAGCAATGCAACCCTCGTGCTCAACCATATCGATATGCTCATTTCGCGCTACGAGTGACCTTGCAAGAAGGCAACAAAGGGCTGCCGGTTACCGGCAGCCCTTTTCTCCGCCATCATATACCCCGATCCTTGACAATGTCGGATACCAGCGCGATTGACCAATGCTCAGGCGTAGTGCCCTTGCTCTTACCTTATCGAAGAGGCATATCTTCTTGTATCCCACTACGGTACCGTCAAAAAAAGGTGTGAACTGCCCGGAGGCGTCCTCATATGCAAGCGTGAACTGCTCGATTCTCTGGCCGGCTGACGCGATGTGCTCCATCAGCATCACTCTGTCAAAAACCTGTTCGGAATCGAACCGCAGTGTGATTTCTGCATTTTCAGTGCCGTCCTTCGGCCGCCAGTACGCATCCTTGTCCTGGGTCAAAGCACACCGGGGAGAATGGGCCTCATCCAGTGATTCCGACGCGGAGGCAAAGGCGCTTTGCGCCAGATCCTCGGCGAAGGAGGAGCGCAGCGACTCCCCAAGCTCCCGAAGCCTTGCCACATCATTCTGGTGAAAGAGCCCCCGTGTGTCCGGCGGTATGTTCAGCAGAAACGTCGCGTTACCGCCCACAGAGGCGTAGTAGATATGCGAAAGCTCATCCAGCGGCCTCACCCGGTCATTTTCGTCTTCATGCCAGAACCAGCCCGGCCGGATCGATGTGTTCACCTCGGCGGGGTACCAAATCAACTGCCCGGCGTGGCGGATTGCTTCGCGGCTGCCCAAGTCCTCGTCTGAGCTTGCGATGCGGCGGGAGAACTCCCCGTCATCGATCTGCTGCGACTTCTCCTGGATCTTTTCCACATCCAGCAGGGCGCGCGGCACCACGCTCCACTCGCTTGTGCGGCAGTGCCCGGCCTCGTTGCCGCACCAACGCACATCCGGCCCGCACACGCTGATGCAGGCATCGGGCTGCAGCTCCCGGATCACCTTGTAGTAAGCATCCCAGTCATACACCTGTCTTTTGCCATTCGGGCCCTCACCGCAGGCGCCGTCAAACCACACACTGAACACCGGGCCATAGTTCGTGAGCAGCTCCCGGAGTTGGCCGATGAAATAGCGGTTATATGCCGGGGAGTCGCCATAGCGCCGGTCATGCCTGTCCCAGGGCGACAGGTAAACGCCGAACTTGATGCCTGCCTCGCGGCAGGCATCGGCGGCCTCACGCACAACGTCTCCCTTTCCACCCTTCCAGGGGCAGTTTTTCACCGAGTGGTCGGTGAGCGCACTGGGCCACAGGCAAAAGCCATCATGGTGCTTGCAGGTCAGGATCATGCCTTTCATGCCGGCGGCCTTCACAGCCTCCACCCACTGCCTGGCATCCAAATCCGTCGGGTTGAAAACGCTTGGGGGTTCGTTCCCAAGACCCCACTCACGGTCTGTGAATGTGTTGGGGCTGAAGTGGACGAATGCATAAAATTCCGTCTCCTGCCAGGCAAGCTGGCGGGTGGAAGGCTTCACCATGGCAGCTTCCAGAATATACTGCTCCAACGTGACTGCTCCTTATTTGTTTGGCGGCATTCGCATCCGTGCCTATCTGGCTGCGATGGTGATCTGCTGCGCCCGCAACCCCTCCGCGCTGACAGTCAGCACAATCTCGCCGGGTTCTCCGGAGGAGCGCACTGCCGCAACCGCAACGCCCTCAAAAGCACTGCGCCGGTTGTCTGTGTATGACTCTTCCGACATGGGGTCTCCTGAGCCAGCCGCCAGGAACGCACCGACGCCGGAAACAGCAAAGAACAGTTTGTTCTGCGCCCAGGGCACAAGATTGCCCTGATCGTCCACCACCGTGGCCGTCACATAGGCCAAACCGCCCCAGGCAGCGGTTACTTCCGGCCGGTCGGCCTCAAGACGGATCGCGGCCGGCATGCCGCATGTGCAGACATGATCTTCCCCCACGGCCTTGCCGCCTGCATATGCTACCGCCCTGATGCAGCCCGGCTGATAAACAGTTTCGAAAGAAGCGGTGTTTCGGCAGGCTTCACCGGCAGGCTTCCTCCCGAGCGAGCTGCCGTTGACAAACAGCTCCACCTCGTCGGCATCGCTGTAAACATCAATGAAGGTCTTGAAGCCCTCCGCACCGGGCCAGCTCCAGCTATGATGCACATCGGGCCAGCCCCAGTAACTCCCCTGGCTCTTCAGGCCCTTGTCATTCGGGCGGTGCACGGCGATCCACGGCGCTTTGCGGTGACCCCACAGGATCTGCCGATAAATGGATTGGGGCCTCGGATAACCCAGAATATCCAGATCACCGCAGTTTGCGAGCGTCCATGGGTACTTGGCGCCAGTGTATGCCGGCGACTCACCGGGCAGGATCGACTTGCCCAAACCGGCCTCGCCGATATAGTCCATGCTCGTCCATACGCAATCGCCAAGGACGCGCGGGCTCTTCAGCGCCATCTGCCAATTTTCAAAGGCCTCCCCCGGATAGGTCTCCGTGCCGTAAATGAATCGATCCGGGAATGCGGCCAGATCCTCCTCATAGCGTTTCCACAAGTAATTGTAGCCGACAACATCCAGCGGAGCAGCAAACTCCTTACTGTCTTTGGCAAAGTCTTCAATCACCTGGTCATAGGCGAACGTGAGCGCGTTGGTAACCAAGCGCGTGCTGTCCAAAGCCCGGATTTCTGAAGCCAGCTGCCGGGAAAGCTCGTTGCCGCCAGAAAGCCCGAACCGCTCCGGTACTTCATTGCCCGTGGACCAGAAGACGATGCTGGGGTGGTTCCGATCCCGCAGCACCATGGATGCAAGATCCCTGCGCCACCAGTCCTCAAAATACAAGTGGTAGTCGTAAGGCGTTTTCCCCATGCGCCAGCAGTCAAAGGCCTCGTCCATCACGATCATGCCAAGCCGGTCACAGGCATCCAGGAAGGCCGGTGAGGGCGGGTTGTGGGCGCACCGGATGGCGTTGTAACCGGTGGCTTTGTGCGCCTCAACTTTTCTCTGCTCGGCAGAGTCCCACGCCGCGGCACCCAAAATGCCGCAATCGTGATGCACGCAGCCGCCCTTCAGCTTCACAGGTTCTCCGTTCAAAAGGAAGCCCTTGCTTTTGTCCAGCGCGATGGAGCGGATCCCAATGGTTGTTTCCACAGAATCCGTCACAACGCCGCCGGATAGCATCTCGCTGCGCAGTGTGTAAAGATAGGGGTCCTCCGGCTGCCACAAACGGGGTTCCGATACCTGCATCTCCTGCACGTTTTTCCCCGTTGCAGCCGGTGCTGCGGCAGATGCCACGGCGCTGCCGCAGGCATCCAGCAGCGTGTGGCGCACAAGCCCCTCCCCCACTGCCTCCGTCTCCACGCGAATCACCGATCGATCCGCCGCCGCAACCGGCGTGGTCGCAAAGACGCCCCAGGGCGCAATGTGCGGCCCGTCCGCCGTCAGCAGCCACACATGGCGATATAGCCCGCTGCCGGAGTACCATCGGGAGTTTGGCAGGGCGTTGTTTTGAATCCGTATCATCAGCTCATTATCACTGTTCTTCTTCAGCCATGGGGTCAGCTCCACAGCAAAGGATGTGTAGCCGTATGGATGAAAAGCCGCCAGGTTGCCGTTCACAAACACCTCGGCGTTCATATAGGCGCCTTCCACTTCCAGCACAACCCTGCCAGCCAGCCCCGCAGGAAGCATCTTCCGATACTCACACTCTCCACCCTGGAAGTAGCCGCCGCGCTCTGCCATCAGGCTTTCGGCCTTTCGCGGCAAGCCAACGGAGAAATCATGGGGGAGGTTTACCTGTTCCTGAAAACCATTGCGCGAAAATTGCCAGTTCAGGTCAAAGTTGGTTCTTTTCATGGAGATCCTCCTCGTGATTGGCTGTATCATCGTCAAAAAGCGCAGCATACGGGACATACCCATATGCCGCGCTTCTCCCAATTTCTTACTATATAGAACCGCAAACCAACTGTCAACTTATGATGAAACGAAGCCTTCATGACAGTGCGTTTCCTCCTGCCGGATCGGCAAAGCCCATCTCTGTGGAGACCAGGAGTAAGGACCCGACCGGAGGCCAAAAAGTTAACGTTTACTAACATAAAGACCTAATCAAATGTATTATATATACAAAACCACACCCATGTGATACAGTATATTCGACAAAATGTGCAGAGAAAAGGAGAGCCTTATGCCAAACTTCGATTTGCTGCCAGATAACGTTACATTTGCCTTTTGGGAAGACAAAACCGTCTACCAAAAGACCTACTATGTCTCTCAACAAGCCGCAAACGCCAGCGACACAAACCCCGGCACCAGGGAGTTGCCGTTCAAGACCATCTCCAGAGCCGCCGAGGTCCTGCAGCCCGCCGAAAAGGTGGTCATCGGCTCCGGTGTTTATGAGGAGTTTGTCCGCCCCGTGAACGGCGGCACAGGCCCTGACGGGATGATCTGCTATGAGGCGGCACCCGGTGCCAACGTGATCCTCAGTGGCGCAAGGGTGTGGCAGGCGGATTTCGAGCGCTCGGAAGGCTGGGGGTTGAGAGAGTTCAGCTTTCGCCCGGCGGAACAATCCGAAGAGAACATCGTGATCTGGCATGGCAAATTGCCCTTTGACCAGTTCATCGAGAGCAACCCCTTCTCAATGACGAACCTGCCGGCGCAGCGTTTCTCCGGCTGCGGGTTCTTGTTTCACAAGATGCCAAAGGAATCGGACTACAAACCATTCATCCGCCGCCGCGGCATGCTCTTTTCAGACGGCCAGCCGCTGGTGCAGGTGAATCATTATTATGAGCTTGCCAGCACCCCGGGCTCCTTCTGGCCGGAAGACAACGGCATAGACATCCACTTCCGGCTGCCAGATGATGGAAACCCGGACGGTCACACGCTGACATTCACCTGCTGCGAGCAGCTTTTCTCACCAAAAGCGCCCTATCTGGCCTATATCCGCGTGAAGGGGCTCACATTCGAGTATGTGGGCAACGGCTTCCCCGGCTCGCAGCGCGGGGCGCTCTCCACCCATTGCGGCCACCACTGGATCATTGAGGACAACACAATCCGCTGGTGTAACTCCGTCGGCATGGACATGGGGCACGAAAACCCAATGCGCTCCTCCAACCATCCTTCCGGCGGCCACATCGTCCGCAACAACCATGTGACGGACTGCGGCATCTGCGGCATCTGCGGCGTGCCCTCCAAAAACGGCATGCAGGACCTGCTGGTGGAAAACAACCTCGTGGAAAACTGCTGCTGGCAGGATGCCGAATTCCTGTATGAATGCGCGGGCATCAAGATCCATGTGATGCACAACAGCCTGATCCGCAACAACATCGTGAACAACACCAAATACGGCACGGGCATCTGGGCGGACTTTGCCAACCGCAACACCCGCATCACCGCCAACGTGGTGATGAACACAAAGCACACGATCTTCGGGGCAATCTTCGTGGAAGGGTCACAGGTGGTGAACCTGGTGGACCACAACGTGGTCTGGAAAGTGGGCGCGAACCCGCTGGGCGACCTGCCGCAGCGGACCGGCACCGGCGGCCACGGCCTCTATGAGCACGACTGCGACAACCTGCACCTGTATCACAACCTGGTGATCGGCGCGGAGGGCTCCGGCGCGTTTCTGAATTACGGCGACCCGATCCGCGTGGTGGGAGGCCGCGGGCCGATGGGGATGAAGCACCGGGTGATCGGCAACATGATTGCCGATTGCGGCTTTGCCATCGTGCTGCCCAACGACAAGAACTTCACCGATGAAAACGTGTTTGGCACCCTCAGGCATGTGGGGCCCTTCCGCATCCGCCGCATCCAGACCGACTATGAGTGGGTAAACCTGGAGGCCTGGCAGGAGTTCCACGAATGGGAGCTCAATGGCCTGCAGTGCGCCATAGAGGCCGAGGTGGATGAGGAGAAGCTGGAGCTTGTCATCACGGTGACAAACAACGACAAGCGAATTGCCGAGCGGATTGACCTGCGTGACAAGGAGCGCCTTGCGGCGTTTATAGAGAACCTTGCCGCAAGGTTGAAGGATTAGTAAACCTACCCGTTCAGCATAAACATAGAGAAAAAGTACAGGGAAGGGTGTACTGTAACAGAGAACAGTTGCAGTATACTCTTCTTTTTTGATATGCTGGATGAAGACAAACAGGAATTTGAGTACTGCTGATTGATTATATGTTAAGTAGTTGGGCGAGTTACTACATCCTATTGCTTTTTAAACGGGTTCAGCATCTTTGCTACGTAAAAACCGTTTATCGGCATGTTTTCGAATCCTTTTTTTCGGCTATAACCTCTCATCCAGGCAGGACATACACAATAGTTAAGTGCATACCACATGGGTATGGCTTCAGTTTTATCGTCACTACTCCATGAACCTAGTTGATGATAACCATAAGCACTTGCCCAATCCTCAACTAGTTCAAGCATTTTTCGCGCTATGCCATGTCTACGAAATCTTTCTTCGACCTCGATGGCAGAAATAAATGCTTCACAGTATTCTTTCAAAGGTTCTGGATAGTATCTTGGGTAAATAGAAATGAAACCAGCAACAGTATCTTCATTCATTGCCATTAATGAGTAGCAACCTTCCGTATAAGAGATTTCATCAGATACCCAAGTACCAAAAGTGTCGATTAATCTTCCCTCATCATCTTTGTTGATTTCTTTGAAGGTAATATTATACATAAGCCCTCCGCAAATCAAGAAATGAAAAACCCATGTCTGGTTCTTACTATAATAAGATGAATAAGCAATGTAAAGAGAAAGAATCGTTATTAACAATATCTCCGGTCAGCTTCATGTAATAATACGAATCTAGCAGCTTTTTGCATCCGCAAGCAAATCTGTTTGCGTAAAACCGCAGCCTGCTATGGCAATTCACAACAAACCCGCAAACCGCATTCGGGCTGGATCAGCGCTCCGTGACGGTTACACATTCGAGATTTCTCTTCATAAAAGAAGGCTCCCCGCGAAGGAGAGAGGGTTCTCCGCGGGGAGCCTGAGCAAAATCAAGCCGTTACCAATTAGTCATAGAGCAACTGGGCAATGTCTGCCTGGTCCATGTTGGACGAGTCATAGAACTTGCAGCCAGTGTCGCTGTCGGCAACCGCCTCGCCCTTGTAGGCCTTGTAGGCCAGCTCGACGGAGAGGTAGCCGATCATGTAAGGATCCTGCGTGATGGCGCCGTAGAACCACTTTTGCCGGACGGCGTTCTTCAGCGTCTTGCCGGCGTCAAAGCCGATCACGATGAGGTTCTTATACTTGCCGCTGGCCCTGTCAAGGTCTTTGCCGTCGGTCGTGGCGGCCAGGATGCCGTCAACGGAGCCGGAGTTGGAGGCAAAGATGCCCAGCAGGTTTTCCATCGCCAGCAGCGACTGGGCGCCCACTGTGCAGTCCGTCACGCTGGTGGACGGGGGCACGACCACCTGGATGACCACGGCAGCCTTGCCGGAGCCGGCGGCCTTGTTGTACTTGTCGTGGCCCTTCACCTCAACCTTGCCGGCCTGCAGCGTTTCGCAGTTCTTGACCATCTGGTTGATGAAGCCCACGGTGCGGCCCACGATGGAGGCGGAGGTGGCGTCCTGGGACTCCAGGCCGATCACAACGGGCTTGTCGGTCGTGGCGGCTTTGATCTTGTCCTGGAAGCCGGCCGCGGCAAACATCTTGTCGGCGGCCAGGGCGCCTGCCGCTTCGTTATCGGTGGCGGCGGTGGCCTTGATCGTGCCTTCCGGTGCGCCGGGCACGCCGGAGTCAAAACCGATCACCGGGATGCCCTTGGCTTTGCAGTCGTTCAGCTGCGACGTCACCGACTTGGTGTCCAGCGCGGCCAGGGCCAGCGCGACAGGCTTCTTGGCGATGGCGGCGTTCAGCATGTCCAGCTGGTTGTTGATGTCGGACTCGGAAGGCGGGCCCTCAAACGTGATCGAGACATTGTACTTGGCGGCGGCGTCCTGCGCACCCTTGTAGACGGTTTGCCAGAACTGGTGCTGGAAGCCCTTAGAGATCACGGCAATGTAGGGTTTGGAGCCGTCTGCGGCGGGGGCTTTCGTGCCCGAGGTGGTGGCGGTGCAGGCTACCAAACCGGCCAGCAGCAGGACTGAGACGGTGATTGCCAACAGTTTCTTGAGGCCTTTCATCGCATATCCCTTCCTTTTATGATTTTTCCAAGCCATTGGCTTGAAATCTTTCCTTTGTTGACCTGGTTGGCCCTGGAGTTGCGATAGATATCCAGCAGCACGGCCAGGATCACGACGAAACCGGTGAAGAACGTTTGCCATTGGGGCTGGAAGTCCATCGACATCAGGCCGTTGCGGAGCACGCTCATGATGAACACGCCGATCAACGTGCCGGACAGTGTGCCCACGCCGCCATTGAGCGAGGCGCCACCGATCACCACGCCGGCGATTGCCAGCAGCTCCAGGCCGTTGCCGGTGGAGGGCACGATCGAGGTGTAGGCCGCGGCATACTCAATGGCCGCAAGGCCGGCGAAGAATCCGCAGAGCGTATAGGCGAGCATCTTCCAGGTGTCCACCTTGACGCCGGAGAGGCGGGTCGCCTCCTCGTTGGAGCCGATGGCGTAGACATAGCGGCCAAACCGTGTTTTGTTCAGCAGCACCACGGCGATTGCGAAGATCGCAAACAGCCACACCGCACCGATGGGGAACCCATCCGGCAGATAGGGCTGCAGCTCTCCTGTTTTATAGAAGATTGTCTTGAACCAGGCGTCCGGGTCACCCACGGTGGGGTAGCGCATCGTCATGACCTTGGAGACGATTGCCCCGAAGCCCAGCGTCACCATCATCGTGCCCAATGTGGCGATGAAGGGGGGCAGCTTAAGCTTTGCGACCATCACGCCGTTCATCAGGCCAAAGAATGTGGTGACCACCAGGATCAGCCCCAGCGCCGCCCCGATGGGCCAGTGCCACACGTTGTAGGCCTGGCCGCCGATCAGTGCGCCGCAGATCATCACCGTGCCCACCGACAGGTCGATGCCGCCCGTGATGATCACGAACGTTACGCCGATGGCCATAAAGCCGATGTAGTAGGAGGAGCCGAAGATGTTAAACACCGTCTCCCAGGAAAAAAAGTTTCGCCCGAAGACCGAGAAGAAGATATAGAGGATCACCAACGACCCCAGCGCCAGGAATTTATACAGGCTTCGGCCTCTTGCAGCCTTTGGTTGGAGCTCCAGACTAGACATAGCGCGTCCCCCTCACTCTTTGCGGTGTGTCGCCAGCTTCATGATTTTCTCCTGCGTGGCCTCCTCAATGCCGAGAATGCCGGTCAAAGACCCCTCGCACATCACGGCCACGCGATCGCTCATACGAAGCAGCTCGGGCAATTCAGAAGAAATCATAATGATGGACTTGCCCTCATGGGCCAGCATGTTCATCAGCTTGTAGATCTCGCTTTTGGCTCCCACGTCGATGCCGCGCGTCGGCTCGTCAAAGATCAGGATCGAGCAGTTCTTGATGAGCCACTTTGCCAGAACCACCTTCTGCTGGTTGCCGCCGGACAGGTTTTTGACACGCTGCGCCGTGGAAGGCGTTTTGATGTCGATGCGGCTTACGAAATCACCGGCTGTGGCAGCGATTCTGCGGTCATTGACCAGACCGCCCTGCACAAAATCAACCAGGCTGGCCAGCACAGCGTTGTCACTGACCGACAGGCCCACGGCCAGGCCGAACCGCTTGCGGTCCTCCGACAGATAGCCGATGCCATAGCCCACACTATCGCCGGGGCTGCGGATATCAGCTTTCTTTCCGCCCACAATGATCTCGCCGCCGGTGCGAGGGTCAGCCCCGAAGATCAACCGTGCCACTTCCGTGCGCCCGGCGCCCATGAGGCCGGCAAAGCCAAGGATTTCACCCTGCTTCAGGTCAAAGGACACGCCTTTTACCTGGGCGGAGCGGAGGCCCCGCACCTCCAGAACCGTCGGCGCGTCAGGGCTCACGGCGCTGTGCGTCTTCGGTTCCTCATAGATCACCCGGCCCACCATCATGCGAATGATCTCGTCAATTGAGGTTTCCGCCGTTTCCATGGTGCCCACATACTGGCCGTCGCGCATCACGGTGATGCGGTCGGAAATCCTCTTCAGCTCTTCCAGCCGGTGGGAGATATAGATGATGCCGACGCCTTTTTGCTTCAACTCCCGGATAAACCGGAACAACTCCTCGATCTCGGTTTCCGTCAGCGAGGAGGAAGGTTCATCCATGATCAGCACTTCGGACTGATAGGATAGCACCTTGGCGATCTCCACCATCTGCTGTTTGGCGACGGAGAGATCCTTGGCTTTGGTGGTGGGATCAATCTGGATGTTCAGCGAATCCAGCAGTTCCCGTGCTTCGTCGTTCATCCTCTTTTCATCCAGCAGGAAACCTTTCATCCGCTCCCGGCCGATGAAGATGTTTTGCGCGACCGTGAGATGGGGCACCATGTTCAGCTCCTGATGGATGATGCCAATGCCGTTCACAAGCGCGTCCCTTGGGCTGCGGATGGAAAACTCCTTGCCCTTGAATTGAATCGTGCCGGCGTCCCTTTCGTGGATGCCGGTCAGCACTTTCATCAATGTGGATTTGCCCGCGCCGTTCTCGCCGACCAACGCATGCACTTCGCCCCGCCTGAGTTCAAAGCAGCAGTTGCTCAGCGCGTGAACGCCGGGAAACTCCTTTTCAATCCCCGTCATTTCCACAAGGACTTCGCTCACCGTGTCACCTCCCAGACGCATGATGGGTTGCATAACGCAACAATGAGATTTTAGGGCATTTTACATAAACCGTATATGCGAAAACGGACAATGAAGTTGTGAAATCCGCTAATGAGGCGGCGTGATTTTGACAAATATTACAGACGTTTTTATTTCCCGGCAAATGAAAACAACCCCGCCCTCCGATGAGGGCGGGGTTGCAGCATGGGGGCTGTAGCTTCAGTTTGTGAACGGAAACAGCAGCTTCTGGTTCTCAGGCAGATACATGTTTTCACTGTCGATGACCGTGGAGCCTGTATTGACGTTTTTCGGCACAGGCTTGCCATAAATGGCATCCACCGCGTGCTTTACACCCAGATACCCCATTTTGTAGGGATTCTGGATGACGAGCGCCTGGATCACACCTGTTTCCAGGAAACGGATCTCTGTGGGTGTGCTGTCCAGGCCGATCACCTTGATCGCCCCGCCCTTGTTTGTTTCCTCCACGCAGCGGGCAACGCCCACGGTGCCATAAGCGTTCAGGCAGACGATCGCGTCGATGCCAGGGTGCTTCTCCATGATTTGCTGCGTCAGGATCCGGGCATACGATTCATCGGAGTTGCAATACACCGTATCAAGCACCTTGATGCCGGGGTATCGCCCGAGCACCTCCATCAACCCCTGCTCCCGCTGGTCGCAGGTGGCCGCGCCACGGACAAACCCCATCACGGCCACCTCGCATTGGCTGCCCACCTTGAGCACCAGTGTGTCACCGAGCCGCCTGCCCGCGTCCACGTTATCGGTGCCGACAAATGCTTTTGTTTTTTCCGATTTCACGTCGGAGTCAATCATGATCACGGGGACTCCGGCTGCCGCAGCACGCTCCACGGGCTCTGCCAGCTTTGTGTAGTCGCTGGCAGCCAGCACAATGGCGTCGGCGCCGGCGTTGACAGCGTCATCCACCATCCGGATCTGCTCATCGATTTTCGTTTCATCGAGCGGCCCTTTGAAGTTGACGGTGACATTAAACTCCCGGCCGGCAGCCTCCGTGCCCATCTTCACAACCTTCCAGAAATCGGCATCGGTTTTCTTGACGATGACGTCAATCACAATCCTTTTGCTTTGGACGGCGATCTGGTTCCCGGAGCATCCGCACGAAAACGCTATGCCCGCCGCCAGCAGCAGCGCCACGGCTGATCTTTTCCTCATCGGCATGGGCCCCCATCCTTTCACTGATCGGCAGGGATGCGGATCGTCACCGTCGTCCCCTTCTCCAGTTCGCTCTCAATCTGTACGCCGTAATCTTCCCCGAAATAAAGCTTGATCCGTTCGTTCACGTTTTTCAACCCGACTGAGCTCTGCTCGTGTTTCGGCTCACGCTTCAGGATCCCCTTGAGCGTTTCCGGCTTGATGCCGTAGCCATTGTCTGAAACCAGAAACAATGTCTCCCCCTCTGAGGCTGCGGCGGTGATGTGGATCTCCCCTTTTTCCTGCAGATTGGCCACGCCGTGATATATTGCGTTTTCAATGATCGGCTGAAGGATGAGCTTCAGTGTCTTGCGCGGCAGCACCGCCGGATCCACTTCAAAGTGAAACTCAAAATCCTTTTTATAGCGGATCTGCTGTATCGTCAGATAGCTTCGGGCGTGTTCCAGCTCATCAGCCACGGTGACGATTTCATTGCCCTTGCTGATGCTGATGCGGAAAAATTTCGCCAGCGCGTTCACCATCACCGTGACGCCTTCGTATTTCCGGTTCTCATTCATCCAAACGATGGAGTCCAGTGTGTTATACAAAAAGTGCGGGTTAATCTGTGCCTGCAGCGCTTTTAACTCGCTTTTTCGGAGTTCCTCCTGCTCGCGGATGTTTTGCTCCATCAGTTGCTTGATGCGGGCTATCATCAGGTTGAACGTCCGGGAAAGGCGCTTGACCTCATCTTCCCCGCTCTCTTCCACGCTGATGTCAAAGTCGCCGCTTTCCACCTTCTTCATCTGGCTTTCCAGCCTTGTGATGGGCATCGTGATGCGCTGCGACACAAACAGCGATGCAATCACCTCAAACACCACCACGACCAGCACAATCACAACCAGCGAGTTGCCCAGATAGGAAAGGTTGCCCACCAGCTCATCGACATAGCTCACGCCGGCAATTTTCCAGTGCGTATACCCCATGTCCTTGATTGTCAGCACCCGCCGCTCACCCTGAAACAGCTCCACCGACGAGCCCTGTGAGCGGTTGAGGGTGTTTGGAATGTTTTCATCCTTGAGCCCCAGATAGATCAGCTGCTGCTGCGGGTGATAGATGATGTTTCCGGATTCGTCCACAATATAGATATAGCCCCGGTTGCCCAGGCTTACTTTCTTGCAAAGCTGCTCGATGGAGCTGAAGTTCATGTTTACGACCACGACATAGGTTTGAGCGCCCTTGTCTCCGGGCACGGACACACCTCTGCACAGCGAAACCACCCAGGGCCGCGCGCCCTCAAGCATACGGTCCACATGGGGCGGCAGGTAGATATAGACTTCCGGCTTGCTGACAGCCTTTTGAAACCAGGTTTGATCCGTGACCCGGAAGGAAGCGTCATATCCGCCGGACGGGTGGCTGACGAACACCTGCCCCTGCCGGTCATACACAACCATTGAAACGATGTCGCTGCGGATGGCGGCGGTCGTCTCCAGGATATTGCCCAGGTCTTCCCTGCCATCGGGGACGCCCTGGCTGAGATTGCGGCTGACCAGCTCAGAAATCTGCAGCATGCCGGTCATATAGTTTTCCAGGTTCAGGCTCACCTGATCCAGCAGTTGTTGGGAGCTGGTGGCGGCGTTGCGCTCCACCGCCGCGGAAAACACACTATACAGCACCGCGCTCAGCAGGATCATTGACAGCACCGTGATGGCCGTAAATGACAAAATGATCACAGACCGGATGCTGCCGATCCTCAGCCTGCCGCCGCTGCGCGAGACACCGCTTTTTTTCCGTCTCATTTGCATGTTTCCATTTTCAACTGGTTTCTGTATTCCCTGGGCGATACTCCATAGTGCTTTTTGAAAAAGTAGCTGAAATAGTTGATATCCGGGTAACCGATGCGCTCGGCGATCTCCGCCGTTTTCAGGTCGGTGCCGGCAAGCAGCCCGGTGGCGGCTTCCAGCCGCACGCGCACCAGATATTTCAGGAAAGAGACGCCTGCTTCCTTCTTGAAAATCATGTTCAGATAGCTCGAGCTGATGTGCAGGTGGTCGGCCAGTTTCTGGGCGCTCAGGTCATTGTCGGCGTAATGGGACTGTATATACTCTTTTGCCTTGTGCAGGATTGTGCGGGAGGATGCCTGATGGATGCCGCGGATGCGGCGGTTGATGCCAAGGCACACGGCAGTGAACCACGCCCTGGCCTTGCCGGGGCTGTCAAGCCTGGAGACCTGCGCGACCAGATCCGAACCGGCTCCCATGGCTTCCGCCGGATCCAGGCAGTAGGCCCTGGCGACCCGCGACACCGCGGCCAGCAGCTCAAGGAAAAACAACTGCTGGTCTGCCGGAGCTGCGCGGCTCTCCACCAGCTCATGGAAAAGGCGGTCTATGCTTTCCTCCACATCCTTTGCCATGCCAAACTTGAGACCTGTCGCCAGCTGGCGCTCCCTGCTCTCATCAAAAGAAAAGCAATCGGTGCCGCCGGGTTCAATGTCGCGGTGGCAAATCACGCGGTTGCCGCCCAGCACAACCCGGTATTCCAATGCGGACCGCGCGGCACGGAAGCATTCATGGATCCTCTCTTTTGCGGTTACGATGCCGCCCAGGCCAATTGTCACGGTGATTTTGAGAAACTTCTCCACCGTCTGGCGGATCTCTTCCAGGATCCGGATCGCCATGGTTTCCGGTTCGGCGGTGCCTTCCTGCCCAAACCCGAGCAGCACCGCCACGCAATCCTCATGCAGGAAAGCCTCGCCGGAACCGTGCTTCCCCAGCACTTCCCTGGCAGTTTCGAGCACGGCTATGGGCGCCAGCGGGCCGTTTTCCGCCGCCAACATGCTGCCATCCAGGCTGGAATCATCCACACGGACAGCCGCCACGGCAATCGCGCCGCAAGCAAGGTCAAGCCGGATCTCCAGCATGTCGCCGGCCAGAAAGCCAAACCCCACCGCGCCGGACACAAGGGAAGAAAGAAATTTCTCCCTCAGGATCGGCATCGCATCCCGGTAGTTGCGGCGAAGCCTGTCAATGTCTTCCTTCTCGGCGGTCTCGGCTTCCAGCCGTGACCGGAGCTTACCCATCAGCTGATCAATATCGGAGGGCAGAACGGGCTTGAGCAGGTAATCGGCCACGCCGTAGCGGATGGCCTGCTGGGCAAACTTGAAGTCGTCAAAGCCGGTCAGGATCACCGTTTTCACGGTGGGAAACCGCTCCTGCAGCACACACGCCAGCTCCAGGCCGTCCATCAGCGGCATCGTGATGTCGGTGATGACGACGTCAGGCACGTCTTCCTCCACGAGTTCCAGCGCCTCCCTGCCGTTTTCGGCCTGTGCAGGCACCAGAAAGCCGGACATAGCCCAGTTGATCTTGTTCACAATGCCGGTGCGGACTTCTGCCTCGTCGTCAACAATGATCGCCTTATACATGGGCAACCTCTCATTGGAGTGGTGAATGTATTATATCACCAAATCCATATTTGAGGATATACAAGCAAAATCGGAGGCGACCGGCTCGTATGTCAACCGTCTCCCTGCCTGAGTGCAAGGCAGTATATGGGAGCGAAAAAGGTGCGGGGAGCAATCATTTGATACGGGAAAGCGAATGCACATTCGTGCAATAGGTGGTAGAATATAGAAGTTGCATTGCGATTAACAGCTTGGGGTGCATCTATGAACACACTGGAATTGTTTCATCCCCTCACCGCCCGGTGGTTCGCCGGCTCCCTTGGCGCGCCCACGGCGGTGCAGGATGCCGCATGGCCGGAAATTGCGGCAGGCCGCCACACGCTGGTCTCCGCCCCCACCGGCACGGGCAAGACGCTTTCGGCCTTTCTGGTGTTCATCGACAGGCTGCTGGATGAGGCGCGGCGCGGCACGCTGCCGCAAGAGCTCCAGTTGATCTACATCTCCCCGCTGAAATCACTTGCCGGAGACATCCGAGAAAACCTGCGCCGGCCGCTGGAGGGCATCTGGCGGGAAGAACACGGCAGCTCCTATGCCACTGAAAAGCCCGGCGGCCTTGATATCATGATCCGCACCGGCGACACACCGCAGAACGAGCGCCGGCGCATGATCAAAACGCCGCCGCACATATTGATCACCACGCCCGAATCGCTGTATCTGATGCTCACAGCAAAATCCAGCCAAGGTGTGCTCCGCACCGCGAGATGGATCATCATTGACGAGCTGCACGCGCTGATCGACACCAAGCGCGGCGCCCATTTAATGCTTTCCATCGCCCGGCTGGACAGGCTGTGCGGCAAACCGCTGCAGCGCGTGGGCCTCTCCGCCACGCTGGAACCGCTGAAACTTGCCGCCGAATACCTGGCGCCGGGCGAAGTGGCCATCGCGGCACCGAAAATGCGCAAAAACGTGGAGCTCCGGGTGACAAGCCCCCTCACCGGCGTGCGGCAAGTGAAGAAAGACCCGGTTTGGCAAGAGGTCGCCCGGTCGGTTTTTGAACATTGCGAGGGCACCCGCAGCGTGATCGCCTTCGTGGAAGGCCGGGCTTATGCCGAAAAGCTGGCCTATTATGTCAACCAGCTGGCCGGCGACGGCTTTGCCCGCACGCACCACGGCAGCCTCTCCAAAGAGCAGCGGCACGAGGTGGAGCAGGCGCTGCGCGGCGGCAGCCTGCGGCTCTTATGCGCCACATCATCGATGGAGCTGGGCATCGATGTGGGCGACGTGGACCAGGTCTTCCAGATCGGTACGCCACGGTCCATTTCCAGCACGATGCAGCGGTTGGGCCGGGCCGGCCACAACCCGAACCGCACCAGCGTGATGCACATTTTTCCACGGGCTGCCGCAGAGAGCCTCTACAGCGGCCTGGCAGCGGAAGTTGTGCGGCAGGGCGGTGTGGAGCATGCGCACCCCCCTCGCCTGTGCCTGGACGTGTTGGCGCAGCATCTGGTCTCCATGGCCGCTGACGGCGGCTACACCGTGGACGACGTGATGGCCCTCCTGCCCGGGGCCTACCCCTTTCGCGAAGTGACTGCCGACGACGTGCGGGCGGTGCTCCGCATGCTGGCCGGCGACGGGGAGCATGAGCGAGACATCCCCACGCGGCCCAGGCTGCTGTATGACCGCATCCACGACCGGGTGGATGGAGACCCCTACAGCCGCATGCTGGCCGTTTCTGCCGGCGGCACAATTCCGGACAGGGGGCTCTACGCTGTGCGGACGGCGGAAGGTGTGCGGCTCGGCGAACTGGACGAAGAGTTTGTGTTTGAAGCCCGCAAGGGCGATAAATTTCTGCTGGGCACCTTCGGCTGGCAGATCTCCGACATCAAGAAGGACACCGTGGTCGTGGTGCCGGCCACCACAAGCGGCGCCAGGCCGCCCTTCTGGAAGGGTGACATCAAGGGCCGGCAGA
>JAEYYW010000056.1 GCA_023428265.1 Bacillota bacterium
ACCTAACCCTGTGCTGATAGAATTCATCAGAAGCATAATGAACCGCATGGAGCCAGTCATGCGCTCCATGGGTAATGCTCCTCACAAAAATTCGGAAGACCTAGACCGACTCTTCAGACAGACACTAAGGGACTATTGGCAAGGTGGGGTGTGACCAGCATGGATCAGGCGGCAGTTTCAGAATTGATCAATACCGATCGGTATGATTTCCTGCGAAAGCACAAGAACCTTGGCGGCAACATCCTCATCCTGACGGTGGCCGGATCCCATGCCTATGGCACCAGTGTTGGCGGCAGCGATATTGATCTGCGCGGTGTAGCGGTGGAGACCCAGCGGGATGTACTGGGGCTTTCTTCCTTTGAGCAATTTGAAGAGTGGGAAACCGATACGGTGGTGTATGGCCTAAAAAAGTTTGTAGGGCTCTGCCTGGAATGCAACCCCAACATGATGGAATTGCTGGGCACCAGAGAGGACCAATGCCCCATCCTGACCGATGAGGGCCGGCTGCTGCGGCAAAAAGCTGGTCTGTTTCTATCAAAGCGGGCCATCCAAAGTTTCGGGAATTACGCCGCGGCCCAACTGCACCGTCTTCAAAACGCGTTGGCGCGGGGTGTGGAAGACCAAATTCAGGCGGAGGAACACATCCTGAATCGGGTCCAGGCGCAAATGGAACATCTCGCCAAAGGGTTCCGGGATCTCTCCGGCGGCAAAATGAGGCTTTATCTGGATCGGTCGGATAAGCCGAATCTCGATGCTGAGATCTTTATGGACGTGGAGCTATCCCATTTCCCGTTAAGGGATTTCAAGACCATCTATCATGGGCTAAGCTCTGTTGTGCGCGATTACTCCGCAATCAATCATCGAAACAACAAAAGAGACATGCCGCACTTGTTCAAACACGCAATGCACCTGCTGCGGCTGCTGGCCACCGGCGCAGATATCCTGGCCGGCAAGGGAGTCGTCACTTACCGGGCTGATGAGCAAGAGTTGTTTCTCTCAATTCGCCAGGGGAAACTGAGCTTTGAAGAGATTTTCGAGCAGGTGGATGTGTTTGAGAAGCGTTTCCGGCAAGCAGCCGTGCAAACAGCGCTGCCGGAGCAGCCGAACACAGAGGCAGTAGAAGACCTGCTGATGGAAATCTATCGAAAACGCCTGGCTGTCTGACTACTCCCTCGGCAGCGTGATCACAAACATGGACCCCTTCCCCTGCTCGCTGGAAAGGCCGATCACCCCGCCATGCATCCCGATGATGCGGCGGGCGATGGCAAGGCCCAGACCGCTGCCGCCGTCGCTTACGCGGGCGGCGTCGCCGCGCACGAATTCATCGAAAATGGCAGTTTTCAGGTTGTCGGCAATGCCCACGCCGTCGTCGCCGATGTGCAGGCGCAGCAGCTCCGGATCGACTGAAAGCTTCACCGTCAGCGTGGTGCCGGCGGGGTTGTATTTCAACGCGTTGCCGATGATGTTGGAAAGCGCCCGCCAAAGCTCGTCACGGTCAAAGCAGGCTGCCACAGACTCCTCAGGAATATCCAGCTCCAGCGAGAAGCCGCGGTTCTCAATCTCAATGTAGTTTTCCGCCACAAGCTCCCGCAGGAATTCGGCAAAGTCCTCCTTCTTGCGGTTCAGCTTATACTCGTTGCCCTCCATGGAGGAATACTTGAACAGGTCGTCAATCATCCTGGTCATCGCCATGGCCTTGTCACGAATGTAGAGCAGGTGCTTTTTCTGCTTCTCCGGATCCTCCACCATGCCGTCTCCCAACGCCTTGGCGTAACCGTAGATCGTGGTGATCGGTGTTTTCAGGTCATGGGAGATGCCCATGATCATGCGCTTCCGGTTCTCCTCCATCTCCCGCTTGTCACGCTCGGTGTTCTGCAGGCGGCCGGCCATATAGTTGAATGCGTCTCGGATCTCGGCAAACTCCCGCTCGGCCTCAAAGTCCATCCTGGTGTTAAGGTTGCCGGCGGTGACGCTGGCCAGCCCATCGCGAATGGCCTCCAGCGGGCCTGTGACCTTCAACGCCGTGATGCGCCCATACGCCCTGATCGAAAACAGGAACATCACGCAGAAGATCAGCACCATCAGCAGCACGCTCATGATCATCGTGCGGATGGCGCGCATTTCAGGGTTCATCACGTTAAACACACCGCTGAGGTTGTTTTCCAGATTACCGACCGGGATCTTGACCACACACATGTATTCATTTTTATCATCGCCCACAAATGGCGCCGTGGAGTAGTAATACTCCTCATCTGCAAAGCTGGTGACGAGCCGCTTCCCGGTGCGGCTGGTGATTGTGCGCAGCTCCTCGTCGGTATATTCCTGCTTGTTGTCCCACTTGTTGCCCAGCTCATAGACAACCTTATTGTCCCGTAGAATCTCCACCCACCCGCCGGCGCGCTGCACGGCGGTGCTGTCGATGTTTTGGTAGTCAGGCCGCACAATTGCCGCCGCGACCAGGTCCATCCCCTCTGCGCCGCCGAACATCGTGACTGCCAGCGTCTGCGCAATGCTGGAGGAAATCATCACCAGCAATGGCACAACAAGGAAAAAGGACATATAATACCGCGTGATTGTAGCGGTCAGGCTGGTATTCCTGTTGCCAAACAGCTTTCCCACCGTCATTCGCTCCTGGGGTGCTTCTCAAACTTGTAGCCGAGACCGCGGATCGTCTTCAGATATTGGGGGTTGCGGCTGTCATCCTCAATCTTGTCGCGCAGATTGCTGATGTGCACCATCACGGTGCCGTCGTCGGAAAACCACTCTGCCTCCCACACGTTTTCAAAGATCTGCTTCTTGGTCACGACACGGTCGGCGTTGCGCATGAGGTATCCCAGCATGCGGAATTCCGTCTGCGTGAGCGGCAGCGGAGCGCCCCGTTTGGTCGCCACCCCGCCGGCCTCGTCCAGCACAATGTCTCCGGCGCGGAGCACCGAAAGCTCGCCGCCGGTGCCGGCCTGGGGGTTCAGCTTATAGAACCGGCGTAATTGCGCCTGCACGCGGGCGACCACCTCCAGCGGGTTGAAGGGCTTGGCGATGTAGTCGTCGGCACCCAGATCCAACCCCAGGATCTTGTCGCGATCCTCCGTTTTGGCCGAAAGCATGATCACAGGAATCGCGTATTTGCTCCGGATCTTGCGCACAAGCTGGTAGCCGTCCATCCCGGGCATCATAATGTCCAGAATTGCCAGATCCACAGGGTTTTGCTCTAGCTTGTTCCACGCGTCAATGCCGTCGGCGGCTTTGATCACGCGCACGCCGTCTTTCTCCAGATATAGCTCGATAAGCTCGGCGATCTGAACCTCATCGTCCGCAATCAGTATTGTGCCGTTCAAATTACCACCACACGTTTCTATCAGTTCGCATCTTCATTGTAATCGATATTATCGCAAAAATGTGTGACAAGAACCTAAAAGCTTGCTTAAGAATCCTCACTTCATACCAAACAACGCTCTCAAAAAGCCGATCCGCCGCACGACAAGTTCATATAACCCAAACGTTGCGATCAATGACAAAACCATGATCAATATAAACTTGCCCCAGATTGGCAGCGCCAGTTGCACGACAAAAAAGGCTACCACCATCATCACTGACTGATGCAGGATATAGACCGGGAAAGCTGCCCGATTCAGGTAAGGCAGTATCCTGGTGCTTTTGTTCAGGAATTTATTGCCATAACCAAGCAGCACCGCCATCGTGAGCACCAATGCCAGGTTGCGGGTGATCGCCATGATTGCCTGCGGCACGGAGAGATCGGGATGGTTGCTGAAGCCCCATTGGAACTGCATCAGCGTCAAGACAGACAGCACTGCCGGGAGCGCAAACAGCGCCGGGAAGCGGAGCCTGTTGAGCATGGCCTGAACCTCCTTGCCGCAAGCAGCCAGATAGCCGGTCAAAAACAGCAGTGCGTAGTAAAACGGGTTCTTGCCGCCGATGTCGGGCAGTGCCTCCGTGATGGTGAGCAGCAACGGCAGCGCCAGGAAAATAATGGGCCGCGCCATCAATCGGGAAAGCCAGAAAGACTGCCCGCCTTCGTTGGCCGCCAACACCCGCTTGCGGATCGCCAGCATGAGAGGAAGCACAAACACAGATATGACGAATAGGTAGAGGATGAACCAAAGGTGCGCGGGTGTGAAGGTGCCAAAGTAGCCTGACAGGTCGCTGAAATCGGTGAAGTAACCCAGCAGAGAGTTCAGATAACCGCCTTGATATCCCTGCATGAGCCTGGCCATATAGCCCTGCGGCGGCACAATCACAACCAACCCAAACAGAAAGGGGACCAAAAGCCGGGCAACCCGCTCCCGCACGTATTGACCGCCATTCCTCTTTTGCAGGGCGTACCAGCTGGAAGACCCGGCCAGCCAGAACAGCAGTGGCATAAACCAATAAGCCGAGTAGAAAATGAACAGGCTGAGCGGCCAACTGAAGCCTGGCGTGGCCATGGCCTGGTCCATCGATTGCCAGACAGCATTTTTCACATAGTTCGGCTCAAACACATCAAACACACGGGCGGCATGAAAGGGAAAAAGCATGGCGATGCCAAAGATGCGCAGCCAATCGATGTCGTAACGGCGCTCTGTCATCATGCAACCTCATCATAGCAAATTAATACTATTATATCATTTGGCGAATTTCTCTCACACAAAAAAATGATAAGGTGTGATTCAGTCATAATTTTCCGTTGTGATATTTGCTTATTACATGACAAATGGAGTTGGGTAGAGGCATTCGGAAGAATCGGTGAAGAGTACTTCTGCTTGCTTGGGTATTACTGCCTGAGATCAATCCAGTCAGAAAATCAGGTCGCGCGATACTGCGCAGAAACCATCAGCCGGCTCGCCCCGTCAGTAGCTTTCTGATATGGGTAACATAATAAGCCCGGCACATGCCAAACAATACTTCAAAGATTACAAAACCGATCTCTGCCGCCGGGATCAGGTAGGCGAGCAGCGGCACGCCGCCCAGCCAGGCCGGCGGGGCAAAGCCCTGCAGCAGTACCGCCCGAAACAGGAAGTAAAGCGCAAAGAACGCAGCGTTGAACAGCACAGCCAGCGCAGCCCAGGAAGCGACCCTGCCCCACCGCGTCACAATCATTTCCCGCACGGCGCCATACCAGCCGAAAAAGCATGCATACATGAGCCACGGCCCGCTCACCGGCACGAGCAGCAGAGAGAGCAGCGCGGACGCGGCAAAGCTCAGCAGCGCCTCAACGTAGCGCCTTTCATAGGCAAGCACACCGGGCAGCAGCGCCAGCACAAACAGCATCGCTGCACGGAGCGTGGGCAGCACCTGCAGCAAGTAGAGCAGCACGACCGAAAGCGCGGTGATCACACCGGCATAGGCGATTCTTCTTGCGGGTGGCATCTGCTGTCTTTCCATCCGAACGCTCTCTTACTCTGAAGTTTGGTGAGGAATCCTGCAATCTGTTAACAACAGGGGATGCAATCTCCGCCCATGCTCTCGCAGCAACAGTCGGAACAAAGCATGCACGAGCAGATGTCGCAGGCATTGGGCCCATAGCCCATGCCGCGGCCCTGGCCAAACGGCGTGGTGTTTTGCTGATAGGCCGGGCCGCTGGCGTCCATCCGGGTGAGCGCCGTGCGGTACTCCATGTTGGATGGGTCCATGTTGACGGCCATGGCAATGTTTTCTCGGGCCATCGCATACCAACCCCGCATCTGGTAGCACACGCCGCGCAGGAAATGCCACTCGGCATTGCGGTCCGTCATCTGGTCCAGGATGCGCTCGGCCTCGTCCACCCGGCGGGCCTGCAGGTTTGCGCGCACCTGATAAAAAACCTGCGAGCCGCTGCCGCGCGCCGTGTAATCGTCGTAGCTGCTGTTTGCAGAACCGGTCTGCGATTGAGAACCGGCATTGCCGCTGGTGATCGCGTCATAGGCCTGGTTGATCTCCTTGAGCTTTTCGTTGGCAAGCTCCTTGGCGGCCGCGTCCTGGAAGCGGTCGGGATGATACTTTTTTACCAGGGCGTAATAAGCCTTCTTGACTTCCTCAGGGCTTGAGCTGCTCTTGACGCCCAGCACCTTCCACGGATCGGTCATTCCCAGTACTCTCCTTGTCGGTCACTCTATGGTAAATCCTTGGCATGCCGGAATACATCACATTTTCGATGATCGGTCTGCCCCACTCAAACTCCATCAGATCATACACCGCCGCCGCTTGTGACGCGGCGTAAAGGCAGGCGTTGCGGGCCAGCTCAATGTCTTTGGCCGCCCCTCCCATGGCCAGGATGGGGTTATAGGCGCCAGACTTCCTGTCTTTCTTCAAGTCGTCCAGCGCGTCAATCAGATATATCCACCGGCCCAGGTGGTAGCCCACAGAGCGCAGCAGCACCCTGGCCGCGGAATCCATCACTGGCCCGGACGCCATCACGGCGCTCATCAGGTTCCCCATCACGTCGGCTGTCCGGTCGATTTCGGCGCAATTGGCTTGCTCCAACGCGGCCAGGTCTTTCAGGCACTGGCTGACCGTGCCGGCCAGGACGGGGTATTTGGCGCTGGCGCGGCGGTTTGCCTGCGAAAGCCCCGCCATTGCCGGCAATGCCAACACGTTGCGCTCATCAGCCCAGGCGTCTTTCACGCGGCCCCAAGCCAGCATCACGCTCACAGCTGCGGCATATCCGAACGCTTCATGGCCTTCATACACCGGCTTGCCCTTCACCAGGTTCAACGCGCACACACGCTTTTTCGCCACCGGCTCGTGGCCTTCGCAGCCCACCAGAAGCACCGCCAGCACTGCAGCGTCATAGCTCACGGCAAAACGGGGCAGCTCTCCATACTCCAGCTTGATGGCGCGGCACACACCACAGTAAGCCGCGCGAAACTGCGCGAACTCCTTCACCTTCAGTTCCGATTTGTCAGGCAGGAGATAACCAAACATGCAGCAACCCGCATCTTTTCGCAAGATTTGGCCCGATGAAGGCCAATTAAGCCATATTATAGCATATCCGGGAGTGGCTGACTTATAAGATTTTATAAGCAAAGGATATAGCCAATTGCCACAGGAACCAAGGCCATGGCATAGAAGACCGCATGATCTGAAAAGAATAATCACAAACCGGTAATGAGAGCAGGACATGAAAAAAGCAATGCTATTGTTCAACCCGCTGGCCGGCGCGGTCAAGAAGCAGCGGATCGGTGCGGACGACGCAATCGGCGCGATTCGTGCGGCGGGGTATGAGCCTGAACTGCTGACAATAGAAAAAAACACTAACGTCAAGGCATCCGTGCAGGCGGCGCTGGGTGCGGGGTGCCGGCTGTTTGTCGCGTGTGGCGGAGACGGCACCGTGTCAGCCGTGGCAGCAGCATTGAAAGATTCAGACGGCGTGCTGGCCATCCTGCCGGCGGGCACGCGCAACAATATCGCACGAAGCTGCGGCATACCGGAAGAGCTGGAGCAGGCGGCCTCTGTGCTGAATGCCGGCCGGAAAGCGATGATCGATATGGGGATGGTGAAATGCGGCAATCAGGCCGCCGCTCCGTTTCTGGAGCTGGTGAGCGTGGGCCTGGCCTCCGCGCTCACCCCGCCCGGCGATGCTGCAAGGCACGGAGAGCTGGCGGGCGTGAAGGATTTCCTATATACGTTGTTTTCCTCAGAACCGGCGGACATCCGCGTGACGATCGACAATGGTGAAACCTTGCGCCACAATGGCTTCGCGGTGGTCGTGACAAACATGCCCTATACCGGCCTGAGCTTTCAGATGGGCCCCGCATTTTGCCAGCGGGACGGGCTTTTGAATGTGACACATTTTGCGGATTTGACCAAGCTGGACTTGCTCAAGTATATTTCCACAGGGATCCGCCCGGAAAAGCGTGAAGACCCGCGCATCTGCTACCGCCTGGCCGCAACCGTTTCGATCAGTACCGATCCGCCGATGCCGGTGATGGCAGACGGCGAGGTGATCGGAAACACACCGATGTTTGCGGAAATCCACCGCAGGGTGCTGGCAATGATCGTGCGTTAAAATGCCTCCCCTTGCCGGAACATGCCGTAGCGCCTGCGGATGCACACATTTTCCACCAACCCAATGGCGATCATGTTGGTGAGCATGCTGCTGCCGCCATAACTTAAGAAGGGCAGCGGGATGCCGGTGCAGGGCATCACGCCCACCGTCATGCCCACGTTTTCAAACACATGGAAGGCAATCATCGCAGCGACGCCGATGATGATGTAGCTGCCAAATCGGTCAAACGCCCGGCGGGAGAGGATGATCAGCCGCACCAGAAGCACGGTGTAGAGCAGCAGGATGAAGATGCTGCCCGCAAACCCCCAGGTCTCGCCCAGGATGGAGAAGATGAAGTCGGTGTGCTTCTCCGGCACATAATCCAGCTGGCAGAAGGAGCCCGGTGCAAAAAAGCCGCGGCCGGTCATCTGCCCGGAGCCGATGGCCGTGACGGACTGCTTCACGTTGTAAAGCGCGGACGCAGACACACTGGCAGGGTCAAACACGGCAAGGAAGCGCGTTTTTTGCGTGGTCGGCAGCACCTCCCAAACGGGGATTGCCACAAGCGCCGCCAGCACGATCAGGCCCACCATCAGCTTCCAGTCGGTGCCGCTCACAAAAAGCAGCACCAGCGTGATGAACATATAGACCAGAGACGTGCCAAAATCCGGCTGCAAGAAGATCATCACCAGCGGCACACCCACCATCGCCAGCGTGAACACAAAGTCCTTGATGGTCTTGATGCCCTCCGGCTTTGTGGAAAGGTGCTTGGCCAGCGTCAGGATCAGTGCGAGCTTTGCCAACTCCGATGGCTGCACGCTGCCGTTTTTGGTGAGCCAGCCTTTCGTGCCGTTGGAAACGGTGCCGACCACCAGCACGAACCCCAGCATCAGCACCGTGCCCCAATAGATGAGCTTCGCCGCTTCACCATATACATGGTAATCAAAGAGCATCACGAAGATAGCGGCTGCCAGGCCGATGAAAAACCACATGATGGTCTGCAGCGGGTATTTCAGGCTCATGTTGGCAATGAGGGTGCGAAGTCCCTCGTCTTTGGAAACATCCGGATTTCCGGTGGCGTTGCCGATCATCAGCACGCTGGTGACCACCAGCGCCAGCACGACGATGACAATCAGAAAATCGAAATTCGAAAAGAGCTTTTTCTCCAGTTTCAAGAAGGAACCTCCGTTTGATTGGCGCTTCCGGAAGCCGCGCCGGGCTTGAATAATGACTTGAGAAAGCCGCTCAGGCCGCGGCGCTCCGCCGTGTCCGCACCGGAAAGCCTCTTGGCGATCTGGCGGTAGGCCAGCGCTGCCGGGGTTCTCTGGGCAGCCAGCGGCTCGCCCAGGTTTCCCAGGCGGGCAACCGCTTCATCCTCAGGCACCACGCCGAGCAGATCCATTCCCAGAATGTTCACGGCATCGTCCATATCCATGATGTCGCCGCGGCGGGCTTGCTTGGGGCGATACCGGTTGAGCACCATGCCGGCCAGGGGCAAATTGCTCTGCTCCAGCAGGTCTTTGACACGGGTGGCATCCCGCACGGCGGTAACCTCCGGCACGGTGACCAGGATGGCCCTGTCTGCACCGGACACCGCGTTGCGAAACCCCTGCTCAATACCGGCGGGGCAGTCCACCAGCACATGGTCAAACTCATCTCTGAGCTTATCCAGCACTTCGGCCATCTGCGCCGGTGTGACCGCCGCCTTGTCGCGGGTCTGCGCCGCAGGCAGCAGCACGAGGCCCGGCCAGCGCTGGTCACGCACAAGCGCCTGCCTGAGGAAACACGCGCCGGACACCACATCCAGCAGGTCGTAGACAATGCGGCTCTCCAGCCCCAATGCCAAGTCCAGGTTGCGAAGACCGATGTCTGCGTCCACCAGGGCCACGCTGCGGCCTTCCATTGCCAGCGCAACCCCGAGGCTTGCCACGGTCGTGGTCTTGCCCACGCCGCCCTTGCCCGATGTAATGACCAAAACTTCTCCCATGCCCGTTGCCTCCTGCCGAATGATATGGGTTCGACCGGCGCATCAGGCTCCCCATGGGGGCTCTCCCCCATCCTGAGCGGAAATCACTTCACCAGCGTGTTGACTTTCGGCAACTCGTCCGGCGTCTCCTTCAAATTCTTCATGTCCAGGTAATACTGCACAATCTCCTTGGCCGTATAGCTGGACAGCGCCCCCTGGTAACCGCTTGGGATATAGACCACCACGGCGATCTCCGGCTTTTCTCTGGGCGCGAACGCCACAAACCAGGAGTTGTTTTCCAAGTCGATGGTCTGGCTGACCTCCGCCGTGCCGGTCTTGCCGCCGATTTGATCGGTGTATTTGTAGTTGGCAAAGGCAGCGGCAGCCGTGCCGCCTTCCTCATCGTTCACAACGTTTTCCATGCCCTTGATGATCTTCTTCAAATACTCTTCCGGCACATTCAGGTTGCGGATGAGCTTGGGCTGGGTGGACCGCACCACGCCTTCCGGCGTGACCACAGATTTCACGAGCCTGGCCTCAAACACATCGCCGCCATTGACCAGCGCCGAAATGTAGCGAGCCATCGCAATCGGCGTAATCAGCGTGACCGACTGGCCAATGCCTGCCTCAATCGTCATGCTTCTGGTCCACTTGATTTCGTTCAGGCTTGCGTTGATGCTGTCAGACAACGTCATGCCGTCTGTTGTGAGCTTTGCCAAATCCGCAGCGGACAATTTGAGCTCGTTGCGCAGAATGGCGCGGATGTCCGGACCCCGCTCAGTAAGCCCGGCATTGACCAGATCCATCAGCATGATGGCGGTCTCCGAATATTTCTCGTCCGAATACGTGAGATCCGCTTTTTCGCAGGTTTCCTTCATGAGGCTGATGATCTTCTTTTTGACCAGCGCCGCCACGCCACTCATCTGGTCCTTGCTGTAAAGCGCCGCCTGGTTGCCCACCTGGCTGGTAACCTCGTTGGGCAGCTCAATGTTGGTCTTGGAGGTGAGCCCCAGCAGGTCGGCCCACTTGTTGAGCTTCTCAACACCAAGACGATCGGCCACAGTAAAGAAGAAGTAGTTGCAGGAGTTTTGGATGGCTTCCACGATGGTCTGGTCTTTATGCTTGTAATACCTTGGTTTCACCCAGCAGGACGGGCCCTCGTCTTCGTGTCCGGCCTTCAGGTGCTTGATATAGGGCCCTTCGTCATCGATTTTCTCATCAACCGTAATCGCCTTCTCCATCAGACCTGCCAGGCCTGTGGCCATCTTAAAGACTGACCCCGGTGTGCCGCGGGAGGAGATGGCATTGTTGAACAAGGGGTTGCTGGTGTCCTCGGTGAGCCGCTTGAAATCTTCTGAGGAGATGCCCAGCCCGCCATTGAACAAATTGAGGTCGAAGGTGGGATAGGATGCCATCGCCAGCACTTCGCCGTTTTCCACATCCATCACCACGGCTGCGCCCACCTCGGCGTAATGGATTTTTTGGTCGACACGCCCTGCCAGGAGCTCGTAATATTTTTCCTGGTCATCGCGGTATTTTGTTTCCTGCGCCGCGCGAATCTGGGCAACGTTCTCTGCCAGGGCTTCCTCCAGGCGCTTCTGGAGCTTTGAGTCGATCGTGAGGATCACGTTGTCGCCGTTTTTGGGGCTTTTGTTGTCCGAATCGATCACACGGGCGACCTTGCCCAGGTTGTTCACTTCCACCACCTGCTGGCCGGTGCGCTCGCTGGTGTTGCCGGAAAGGTCCGACTCCATATAGGCCTCGATGCCGGATACGCCGATCAGGTCGTCGCGTTTGTAGCCCTTCGCACTGTATTCCACAATTGTGGGCTCGTCGGTCATGCGGCCCATATAGCCGATGATATGGGAGGCCATTGCTTTATTGGGATAAACCCTTGAGCTGCTCTGGCTGATCTGCAGCCCCGGCATGTCAATGGCGTCGCGCTCAATCATTGCCACGGTTTTCATGCTGATGTTTTTGGCCAGCGTAATGGGCACATAGCTGCTGTAGAAGGAGGTACGGATCTCCTGCCACACCGACATCACCTTGAAGGCCTCGTCATAGCTGGCCTCTTCCGGCACATGATGGTAGACCCTGAACTCATTGAAAATCTGCTCCGGCGTATGGCTGGCGATAATCCCCTTGGAGTTGCTGCAATGCAGATTCTTCCAGTCCTTCACGCGGGCTTCATAGGTCTTGGGGTTCTCCGCCTTGTCGATGCCGGGCCAGTAGAAATCATAGGTGCCGTCATCCATTTTCCGGATGGCAAATGTGGAAAGGAAGCTGCCGCCGTTTTGCTCCACAATCTGCACGGCCTTCAACAGGCTCTTGGAATAGGCAGCCCGGGAGTCCTTGCCGGTTTTGTCCGGGTCGCGCACAAACTCCAGCGTGTAGCTTGTCTTGTTATATGCCAGGGGCAAGCCGTTGCGGTCCAGAATTTTTCCGCGCTCGCCGGTGAGGCGAAGCTCCTTGCGGGAAAAGTTCTGGGCTTTGTCCAAATAAGTATCCCCTTTCACAACTTGCAAGTTGAACAATTGCGCAGACAGCAGCACGATGATGACCACAAAGATCACGCCTGTTGCCATGTAGCGCCCTTGATTTTTCATGAAACCTCCGCGGGGCGGGACAACCCCCAAATTATCGTCCGAAGTAAATCAGGCCCGGCCGCTTGCGCTCATGCTTGAGCATGGAGCCGTAAAACAGCAGGTGATAAGGGATGGCAACCCCCATTGTGAGGGCCGCCGAGCCAAGGAGCCTGAGCACAACGCCGCCGGAAATGGCGATCGGCATGCGGCCCAGGTAAATCATCAGCGCCAGCAGCAGCTGCCTGGCCAGAAAAGCACCGGCGGCAATGCCAGCCGGCAGAAATGCGTTTTCCCGAAAAAATCTGCCGCCATACACACCGGCCAACCAGGGTGCCACCAGGTAGGGAATGGCGTAGGGACCGATGCCCTGACCAAATAAAATATCCACCATGAGCCCGGCAGCCGCGCCCATGAACGCCACGGGGATGGGCTTCCAGAGCATCGCAGCGGGTATGAGCACGGCAAAAATGAGGTCCGGCGAAACAGAGGTGAGCCCAAACACCGGCAGCACGGCGGTTTGCAGCAGAAACGCCGCGATCAGGGAAACCGCAGTGACAATGGCCTGCCTCAATTCCCCTCGCCTCCCTTATTGCCCGGTTCACCCTGCTGGGTGCCGGCGCTGGACGCGGGGGCAGTGCTCTGCGCACCACCAGACGGGTCTTCGGGCTCGCCGCCGGAAGGCGTCGCAGTGCCGTTGGGCTCGGCTGTGGCCTCGCCGTTGGGGCTGGCCGTCGCTTCGGCTTCCTTTGCCCGGGCAATGATCAGCACATAATCCAGATGGGCGAAATCCACATAGGGGATCACCGTCGCGGTGGTGTCGCCGCCGCGGCCCACCTCGCCGATCGTGCCCACGGCAATGCCTTTCAGGGAGATGTTGTCAAAGTCTGAGGTAACCACCTTGCTGCCGGGCACAACCTCCGACTCCTTCGGCAGGTAATAAAGCTCGCACAAGGCGGCATTGGATTCAGGATCGCTGGCGCCATGCAGCATGGCCTGATCCCGTGTGTTTTCAATGACCACGCTGATGGCGCTGGTGCGGTCGATGATCGCCATGACTTTGCACGTGCCGGGCGTCACCTCTATGACGGTGCCCACCAGGCCTTTGTCATTCACCACGGTCATGTTCTTTTCCACGCCGTCGTTGCTGCCCCGGTTCAGGCTGAAGTAGAAAAACCAGCTGCCTTTCTCTCTGCCGATCACGCGGGCGGGGATGTAATCATAATCCGGGAATGCTACCTCATATTCAAGCAGCTCCCTGAGACGCGTGTTCTCCCACTGGATGTCCTGCAATATCTCGTTGGCCGTTTCCAGCTGCATCACGCGAAGCTTGAGTTGTTCATACTCTTTATCCACATCTCTGGCACCAAACAGCCGGAGCACAAACTCCTTGACCGAAGAAGCAAAGCTGTTGGCGCCCTTCACCGCCGGCGCGGCCACTGAGCCCACGGCGCCTTTCACCGCACCGTTGCCGGCGGCAGCGCGCTCCTCCTGATCGGCAATGAAAAATGTGGTGGCAAAGAATATTACCAGCAGGGCCAGCAGGCCCGCCAGAGCCATCCATGGTTTGAATCGGAATCGAGGCATCAGGGTTTTATCTCCAATACAGTTATCTACGGTGTTTCAACAGCTCATCCAGATGGTCGAGCATCTTGCCGGCACCCAGCGCCACGCAGTCCATCGGGCTTTCGGCCACCAGCGTGGGGATGCCGGTCTCCCGGTAGATCAACGCGTCCAGCCCTTGTAGCAGCGCCCCGCCGCCGGTCAAGACAATGCCGCGCTCCATAATGTCGCTGGCAAGCTCCGGCGGCGTGACCTCCAGCGTGGAGCGCAACATCTCGATGATGCTTGCCACGCTGTCGCGCAGCGCCTCGCGCACGTCGCTGGCATACACATCCAGTGTGACTGGCAGGCCGTTTGTGAGGTTGCGGCCCTTCACCGTCATGAAGTTGTTGATTTTTGGGTCAATGGCAGACCCCAGGTTGATTTTCAACTCCTCCGCGGTGCGGTCACCGATCAGCACGTTGTATTCGCGCTTGAGATAGGCCGCAACCGATTCATCCATGCGGATGCCGCCAATGCGGATGGAGCGGTATACCACAATGCCGCCAAAGGAAATCACCGCCGCCTCGCTGGTGCCGCCGCCCAGATCCACCACCATGCTGCCGACCGGCTCGCCCACCGGCAAGCCCGCCCCGATGGCTGCTGCCATCAACTCCTCGGCGATGAATGTTTCGCGGACGCCGGCCTTGTGGGTGGCTTCCTCCACGGCGCGCTTCTCCACGTCGGTGATCTCGCAGGGCACGCACACAATGGCCCTGGGCGCAAAGCCGATCACACTGCGGCGCTGCAGCGCCCGGCGGATAAAATAAGCCAGCATGGACTGCGTCATCTCAAAGTTGGCAATCACACCATCGCGCAGCGGCTGCACTGCCAGAATTTCACCGGGTGTGCGGCCCACCATCTCGCGGGCTTCCTCACCCACGGCCAAAATGTTGCCGCCCCGGGAGGCCACCGCCACCACGGACGGCTCCCGCACCACGATTCCCCGGCCTTGTACATAAACGAGCACGCTGTTGGTGCCCAAGTCAACGGCAACATCCCTGCTCCACAGCGACATAGCTGTCACTCCCCTTCCATCATCGTCAAAACCCGGTATCCGGCCTCCCCGACCGTCTGCACAAGGAGCTTTCGCAAAGTCGCCTTGGGCAATCCCATCACGTTGAAGTAGCAGCCCGTAATCCCGCCGATGAATTCTCCGACCTTGCCCTGTATGCCATAGGCCCCGGCTTTGTCCATCGGCTCCCCGGTGGAAATGTATTGCTCAATATCCTGTTCCGTCATCCGGTCGAAACGCACCAGCGTGCGCTCCCAGGTGCTGGAAAGCGCACCGCCCCACGCCACGCACACACCGGTGACCACCGCATGCTCGCGGCCCTGCAGCAGTCTGAGCATCCGGGCGGCATCCTGCCGGTCTGCCGGCTTGCCAAGGATCTGCCCATCCACAGCGACCACAGTGTCCGCCGCGATCACCAGCGACTCCGGCCAAAGCGCACCGGCCAGTTCAGCCTTCCTGCGGGCCAGCTCCTCGGCGGCCTGCTCCGGAGCTGCGCCTTCCGGCACCGTTTCATCGGCGTCGGCGGGGGCCACAAGGAACTTTAAGCCCATCTCTTCCAACAATTGCTTCCGCCTGGGGCTGCCGGAAGCAAGCACGACATGGGGCATCATCGTTTCCAGAAGTATAACAACAGCCCTGTGAGCAGGCCTGCCACACTGCCGGGGTTAATCCGAAGCACAATGCCGAAGGTGATCTTCACAAGATAAAGGTCAATGGTCCACGGTGCGGTTGTGGAACCGATCGTGAGCCCAGTGTCCAGGCTGGCAGGCAGCACCGTCAGAAGCAACTGCCAGACACCCCCGCCAATCAAAACACCGGCCAGCAAGACCAGCAGCAAAACCCATGCTTTTCTTCCCCCGTTTTTCACGGCAAGCCCCCGGAAAGAGTAATTTTTTACAAGGTACATTATAACATAGCTGTCATAGGGTGTATACAGAAAGGGTTTTCTGAAGGGCATGCAAACTATGTGTTTTGATGAAGAAACTGTTAATAATCCGTGAAAAAATGAAGAACAATTATTGTAATTGAGGATTGTTCTTAATTGTTCTGTCTGCGAAATGTCACTGATTTTCAGCAAGAGAAACAGCACAAGACCGGAGACGCAGACCAAGAGACGAGGCCGAAGGGAGCAGCTTCAAACGATCCTCAATGGCGAGACCGAAAAGTTATCCCTGATGCGGGCCGGGACGGAGCCCGACCCATCCAGCATATCGCACTCGTACTCAGATAACTTACCACCGGCTTCTGTTGTCTACTTTCTACGATCCACCGTCTACTGACTACTGTCTACTGACTACTGACTACTGAGCCTCAGCGCCCCCACCAACTCCTGCACCCTTGCAACATCATGCTGCTCCATATACTGCTCGATGCCATCAACGATGTTGACGCAGGCCATCGGGTCAATCAAATTGGCCGTGCCCACCTGCACGGCGCTGGCGCCCGCCAGCAAGAACTCAACGGCGCAGCGCCCGGTCATGATGCCGCCCATGCCGATCACCGGAATCTTAACGGCTTGCGCCGCCTGCCACACCATCCGCAGCGCAATGGGCTTGATTGCCGGGCCGGACAAGCCTCCGGTGATGTTGGCCAGGATGGGCCGGCGCTTGTCCGCATCAATTGCCATGCCGGTCAGCGTGTTGATCAGCGAGACGGCGTCCGCCCCGCCGGCCTCGGCAGCCTGGGCGTTTTCGGCAATGTCCAGCGTGTTCGGTGAAAGCTTCACGATCAGCGGCTGGATGCAGTGGGGCCGGACCGCGTTCACAATCCTGTAGACGCTCTCCGGCCTCGCGCCGAAGGCCACGCCTCCCTCTTTCACGTTGGGGCAGGAAATGTTCAGCTCCACCATGTCCACAGCGGAGTTGCGGAGCTTTCGCGCCATCAGCATGTATTCCTCCACCGTTTTGCCAGCGATGTTGGCGATGACGCGGGTGCCCTGCGCTTTAAGCCAGGGCAGCTCGCTCTCCAGGAACGCGTCCACACCGGGGTTCTGCAGGCCCACGGCGTTGAGCATGCCGCTGGCCGTCTCGGCAATGCGGGAAGGCGCGTTACCCTCGCGGGGTTCGGGCGTGAGGCCCTTCACGGAAATGCCGCCCAGCCTGGAAAGGCTGTAGTATTCGGCATATTCGCGCCCGAAGCCGAAACAGCCGGAGGCGGCGATGACCGGGTTGGCAAACTCCACGCCGCAGAGATTCACTTTAAGATCCGGCTTAGCCATCGAATCGCACCTCCGCAATGTCAAACACAGGGCCATCCTTACAGACTCGTTTGTGATGCCAGCCATCCTCCCCCGCCGCCTGCACCTTGCAGTTGCACACCAGGCAGGCGCCGATGCCGCAGCCCATGCGCTCTTCCAGCGAGACCTGGCAGGGGATCCCCTTGCCCTCCAGCACTTGCTGCAGCGCCTTCAGCATCGGTGTGGGGCCGCAGGCAAAGATGGCGTCATAGCTGCCGTCAGCCAGCTTGCCATCCAGCAGGCAGGTCACGAAGGTTTGCTCCCCCAGCGTGCCGTCGTCGGAGCAAAGATGCAGGTTTTCGCACAGCGCGGCAAAGTCACCGAGCTGATAGGCATACTCCAGCGCCCGGAAGCCCAGGTATCCGTCAAATTTCACATCGGGCCATGCCTCCGGCAGCATTCTCAGGGGAGCCACGCCGATGCCGCCGCCCACAAGGGCCGCCTTTTTCAACCCCTCAGGCTTCCAAAAGCCCCGGCCCAACGGGGCCATCACATCAAGCCGCTCGCCCACTTTCCGTTGAGACAGCAGTCTTGTGCCCTCGCCCTTCACCTGATAAAGCAAAGTGAACGTGCCGGCTTCCGCATCGGTGTGGTTGATGCTGATGGGCCGGCGCAGCAGCATGGCGCCCTCGCCCACCTTCACATGAGCGAACTGGCCCGGCCGGAAATCGGCCACGCCGGAGTCGAACTGCAGCACCATTTCAAAGATGCCGGTGGCGATGGGGGTGTTTGAGAGGATGGTGGCGTTATACATACTTTAGCTCCTGTATTACTCCCTCCGCCGCCTATGGCGGCACCTCCCTCAAAGAGGGAGGCAAGTTTCGGCTTGTTAGAGCTCTACTTGTCCCCCTCCATGAGGGGGATGTCGCCATCAGGCGACAGGGGGAGTTCATTCTAAATCGTGCAGCCCCAACGGCACAATGTCGCCGTCTCCCTCATTGAGCTTCAGGCCCCGCACCAACGCCTCGGCGGTATCCAGGCTGGTCAGGCACGGCACCTTGTATTCCACCGCCATTCGCCGGAGCTTGAAGCCGCTGCGCTCAGCATCGCGGCCACGGGTGGGTGTGTCGATGATCAGCTGCACCTTGCCCTGCCGCAGCAGGTCGGCCACGTTGGGAGAGGGGTCGGAGAAATGCCCCAGCACGCTGGCCGGCACATAGTTGGCGTTTAGTTCATGGGCGGTGCCCGGTGTGGCGAAGAGATTGTAGCCAAGGCTGGCCAGGTCTTCCCCCAGGCGGGTGGCGGCCGGTTTATCGGCTTTGGCCACCGAGAGGATTACGTTGCCGCGACGGGGCACGTTGAGCCCCGCGGCAATGAGGCCCTTCAGCAGCGCCTCCGGCAGGCTCTTGGAGATGCCCAGCACTTCGCCGGTGGATTTCATCTCCGGCCCCAGGCTGATTTCCAGCTTGGGCAGTTTCTCAAAGGAAAACACCGGCACCTTCACCGCAAAGATGCCCCGCGAGGGGTAAAGCCCGGAGCCGTAGCCCATCTCGCTGAGCTTCTGCCCAAGGCTGGCCCTGGTGGCAAGGCCGATCAAAGGCACGCCGGTCACCTTGCTGATATAGGGCACCGTGCGGCTGGAGCGGGGATTCACCTCGATGATGTAGAGATCGTCATTGTAGACAATGAACTGGATGTTGATC
>JAEYYW010000135.1 GCA_023428265.1 Bacillota bacterium
TGCTTGGTGCCCTTGATCGAGTTGTCGCGGGGGCCCACGGCAGGGTCGAGCTTCCTGCCGTTGTATTCCCGGAGTTCGCCTTCGCGGTAACGCTTCATCGTGGCGGTGGACACGGTATCGGGTGCGGCGGAACCGGCCATTCCAGAAGGCTTTGGGGCGGCACAGGCGGCAAGGATGAGAATGGGCAACAGAAAGAGGGCAAGTATTTTCTTCAAGAGGCATGCCTCCTCAATGCTGGATTGAGTCAAGCATAGTATAGGCAGAATCTGACAGAGTGTATGTGATTATGTGCACAACAAATCTGAGAGCACGGAAAGGGGTCGGTACTGAGCCCGACCCCTACACAGACATTCTATTCAAGCTGCATCGCTCTTGAAGTAGTGAAACTTATTTCTTCTCTTCCCCGTAGAAGTTGATCAGGCTGCCCGCCAGCAGGATCGGCCTCTCCGATTCGGACAGCGGCAGTTTCATCTTGATTTTGCGCACCGCGCCGTTTATGTCAATCAGGATACCATAAACACTCTCACGGGTGCCCTTCACGGTGCCGCGGATGCCGGCGATCACGATTTTCTGACCGACTTCGAACTTCTCATCACTGATGAAGGGCAGGATGCCCCAGTTGCACAGGTTGCTGCGGTAACGCTTGGTGGCGTACTCGTGGGCGATGTTGGCCCAGCCGCCCAGCACCTTCTGGCAGCTGGCGGCCTGCTCGCGGGCAGAGCCGTCACCGGGCTTCACGGCGTAGATTGCCGAGCCGATGCCGGTGTTTTCCGGGTTGAGATCGATGCCGGTCAGCTGTGAAAGCTGCTGGAGCAATGCACTATTGCCGGTCAGGCGCTCAGCCTCCAGCGCGCGGACGGCCTTGGAGCGGCCCACATAGCCCGGATCCTTGCGCGACAGCGTGAACTCCGCCAGTTTGTGGGGGTTGGAGCGCCAGCTGGATGTTTCACCGGAGGGGATCAGCTCGTCGGTGGTGGTCACCGGGTCGTCAATGGCGGAGGCGATCTCCAGCACGATGTTGTCCGGCAACGGCTGGAAGTCCGGCCAGTCGGCAATGTTGGGCCCTAAGCGCAGCGGCGCATCGGTGTGGGCATCGCCCCAGCCGGAGTAGACGCGGGCGCGGTAGGGGCTGTCGTCATAATGGTAATCCGGCACGGCGGGCATATCAATTTCAGTGGCAGGAGTGAGCATCCCCCCGTTTGCGGCGGTGGCGGCGATGCTGCGGGCGTCCATCAGCGCCACGGCGGAAACCTGCCCCAGGTCGGGCTTGGAGCCCTCGCGGTTGGGGAAGTTGCGCGTGGTGTGGCGGATGCTCAGGCCCTGGTGGGGCGGCACGTCGCCGGCGCCGAAGCAGGGGCCGCAGAAAGCGGTGCGCAGCGTGGCGCCGCTGGCGATGAGGTCGGTCAGCGCACCGTTTTTCATCAGCTCCATCATCACCGGCTGGCTGCCGGGGTAGGCGGACAGCGCAAACTCGCCGGAGCCGATGGCCTTGCCTTTCAGAATACCCGCCGCGATGGCCAGGTTTTCAAAGGTGCCGCCGGCGCAGCCGGCGATCACGCCCTGCTCCACATGGAGCTTGCCATTGATCAGCTTATCGGTGAGCCTGTATTGCAGGCTCGGCGCGTCCATGGCCTTGCCGGCGCTCTGCTCCACGGAGCGGAGGATGTCGCCGGCGTTCTGGTTGAACTCCTCAATCGTGTAAGCGTTGGAGGGGTGAAAGGGCAGCGCGATCATGGGCTTGATTGCCGAAAGATCCACGATCACCGCGCAGTCATACTTGGCCACAGTGGCGGGGGCCATTGGCTTATAATCGTTCTCACGGCCATGGATGGCCAGGAATTCCTTCGTCTTCTCATCGGTGGTCCAGATGGAGGAAAGGCAGGTGGTCTCCGTGGTCATCACATCGATGCCGTTGCGGTAGTCCATGGATAAGCCCGCCACGCCGGGGCCGGCAAACTCCATCACCTTGTTCTTCACAAAGCCGCTGGCAAAGGTGGCCTTGATGATCGCCAGCGCCACGTCGTGGGGGCCCACGCCGGGCTGCGGCGTGCCGGTGAGCCAGATCAGCGCCACCTCAGGCCGCTTCAGGTCATAGGTGCGGCCCAGCAACTGTTTGACAAGTTCCGGCCCGCCTTCGCCCACGGCCAGCGTGCCCAGCGCGCCGTAGCGGGTGTGGCTGTCTGACCCCAGGATCATCGCGCTGCAGGCGGCGTGTTTCTCGCGCATATAGGTGTGGATCACAGCCAGATGGGCCGGCACATAGATGCCGCCATATTTCACCGCCGCCGAAAGGCCAAACAGGTGGTCATCCTCATTGATCGTGCCGCCCACCGCGCACAGCGAGTTGTGGCAGTTGGTGAGCACCCACGGCACCGGGAATTTATCAAGGCCGCTGGCGCGGGCTGTCTGCAAAATGCCCACATAGGTGATGTCGTGGCTGGCAAGCGCGTCGAACGTCAGCTTGAGCTCCGCCTCGGAGCCGCTGTTGTGCGCCTGCAATATGCTCCAGGCCATGGTGCCGTCGGCAGCGCCGGCATCCTGGGCAGGGCTCACAGCCCCGGCCATTTCGGTGCCGTTCAACAGATAAACGGGCGTTTTAATCAATTGGATCATCGTATCACTGCTTTTCTTTGAAATTGCTCAAATTATACCTTCTGCCGCGGTTTCCGTCAATGCGTGGTGCATAATATCAATATGAGAGAATATTTATACAGCAAGATGCGGAGTCGAATGGTGTTGAGCCGAGAGGGCGCGCAGTGGTTTCTCCGGCCAGCACGAGCCGCCAGCCCATGCGCCGCAGCCTGACACTGATGGTGTCACTGTCACAGGGGCCGGGTGCATACTGCTCATCGAGCCAGCCGGCGCCGGCAAGAGCCTCTGCGCGATAAAGGCAGGTGCAGACCTGCTGGCGGCTGGGGGAATAATCGCACACCGGCACGGCCATGGCGGCCCTGTCATCTGAATCCAGGACTGAGACCAGGTTTTTCAGCCAATTGCTGACCAGCACGATCTCGTCGTTGAGATTCAGAAGGTATTTCCCCTCACCCAGTTGAAGACCCCGGTTGATCGCCCGGCTCGCACCGATGGTTTCCTCAAACCGCAGTTTCTTTCTATGGGGCAATCTTTCAAAGTATTCCGCTGTGCCGTCGGAGGAGCCGTTGTCCACGGTGATCAGCTCATAATCCACGCCGTCGGTGTGCGCGAGCAGGCTTTCAAAACGCTGCTTCGTGTGGCTCAGGTGGTTGTGGGCCAGCAGCACCACGCTCACCTGCGGTTTCCGGCCTGGTTGGGGGTCGAGCAGCAACATATGGTTCCTCCGGTTCATGTTTACGCGTTGCGGCCACGAGCCGGCCGGCTCGCTTGAACGCATAGACCAGCATATGCGGGGCTGGGCCGGGGTAGACGCCGGCAGAGCAGGCGATGCCCGGTCACCTTGCACACCCATTTGATTTGACCGTGAAAGTTTTGAAATGTAATCCTGCAAAGTATTGACAAACCGATTTATACGGATGTATATTTATCCCATTGAGCAAAGGCGCTCGTTACCCTTTTGGGGCGAGCGTTTTTACTACCTGAAAAGTGTCACAAAAACTCAATAAAGGAGAGAAACGATGAGATCTGCAAAATCATTGGCAGCCATCGCCCTGGCCTGCCTGATGGCCCTGAGCATGGCTGCCTGCACCACCCCGGCCCCGGTGGCCTCCACGGCTCCTTCTGCCGCACCGGCGGAAAGCGCCGCTACGGATGCCCCCGCCACAGACGCCCCCGCTGCAGGCGGCAAGACCCTCAACGTGATGGTTGAGGTGGAAGTGGCAAGCCTGGACCCCCAGATTGCCACCGACGGCACCAGCTTTGAGGTGATCGCGGACATCACCGACGGCCTGATGCAGATGGACGCCACCGGCAAAGCCGTGCCCGCCCTTGCTGAAAGCGTTGACGTGAGCTCTGACGGCCTCACCTATACGTTCCACCTGCGCGACGCCAAATGGAGCAACGGCGACCCTGTGACCGCTGACGACTTTGTGTTCGGCTGGCAGCGCGCCGCTGACCCGAAGACCGCCTCTGAGTATTCTTATATGCTCAGCGATATCGGCCAGATCAAAAACGCTGCGGAAGTCATCAAGGGCGACAAGCCTGTGACCGACCTGGGCGTGACGGCGGTGGATCCCAAGACGCTGAAGGTGGAGCTCAATGTGCCGGTCTCCTACTTCGACAGCCTGATGTATTTCCCCACCTTCTATCCGGTAAACCGCAAGTTCTTCGGGAGCCTGGCCGAAGGCACCTTCGGCACCAGCCCTGAAACCACGCTGTGCAACGGCGCTTTCAAGCTTGCCAGTTATGAGCCCGCCGCGCTGTCCTTCAGCCTGGTGAAAAACCCTGATTACTACGACGCTGCTAAGGTCAAGCTCGACGGCTTGGAGTATCAGGTCGTCAAAGACAGCCAGCAGGCGTTCATGAGCTATCAGAACGGCGCGCTGGACATCGTCAAGCTCTCCGGCGACCAGGTAGACCAGGTTTCCGGTGACAAGGAGCTGAAGGTTGTCGGCGCCGGCTACATGTGGTATCTGACGCTCAACGGCCATAACGTGCCCGCTCTGGCCAACGCCAACATGCGCCTTGCGCTGAGCAATGCCGTGAACCGCGCAGCCATCGTGGCCGACGTGGTGAAGGACGGCTCCGTGGCCACCTACACCGCCGTGCCCCCGCAGTTTGCCACCGGCCCCGACGGCACCGATTTCAGCGCAGACCAGACTCGTTTTAAAGACGTCTGCTCCGATGACGCTGCCAAGGCTGCTGAATATTATGCAAAGGCAAAGAAGGAACTGGGCCAGGAATCCTTCACTTTCGAACTGCTGGTGGAAGACCAGACCGAAACCCAGAACGTGGTCGCCGTGATCAAGGAGCAGGTCGAAAAGGCGCTGCCCGGCGTCACCTTCAACCTGAAGGTCGAGCCCAAGAAGCAACGCGTGGAAGACATACAGAACGGTAAATATGAAGTGTGCCTGACCCGCTGGGGCCCCGACTATGCCGACCCGATGACCTATCTGGGCATGTGGGTGACCGGCAACAGCAACAACTATGGTCTGTGGAGCGACGCGGCCTATGACAAGCTGATTGCCGACTGCACCACCGGCGCCTACATCACTGACCCGGTCAAGCGTTGGGCCGCCATGTATGAAGCCGAAAAGATCGTGATGGACCAGGCCGTGATCGTGCCGCTGTATACCAAGGCCGACGCCAACATGATCAAGAGCAACGTGACGGGCATCGAGTTCCACCCCGTGGCGCTGAACCGCGTGTTCAAAAACGCCGACAAGCAGTAACCAAGTAAGCCATTCGCCTTGTGTCTGCGCGCGCAGCGGCTTTGAACTCAGTCAAGGCCGCTGCGCTTTTTGAGCAAAGCGACGGAAAGAGGGAGCGCAGTGAAACGCTATGTCGCAAAAAGGGTGTTGATTTCGTTGTTCACCCTGCTGGCCATCACGCTGGTGCTTTTTGCACTGCTGCAGTTGATGCCGGGTTCGCCATTCAACGACGAAAAGCTGAACAAAGACCAGCGGGCAGCCCTGAACGCAAAATACGGCTTGGACAAGCCGCTGATCGTGCAGTTTGGCCGTTATGTCTGGAACCTCGCGCAAGGCGATTTTGGCGTGAGCTACAACATCAGCAAAAACACGCCCATCAGCCAGCTGGTGCAGTCCCGCCTGCCCATCAGCATCAACGTGGGCGGCATGGCCGTGGGTCTGGGGGCCTTGATCGGGCTGCTGCTGGGCATTGTCGCCGCGCTCAACCACCGCACCATCATCGACAGCCTCAGCACCGTGATCTCGGTGCTGGGCGTGGCCGTGCCCAGCTATGTGTTCGCGCTGGGCCTGTGCTACACGCTGGGGTTCAAGCTGGCGTGGCTGCCTATGCTCTACAACCTCAAAAACCCGTTTGAGTCCAGCATCATGCCCAGTGTGGCGCTTGGCATGTTCACGCTGGCATCGATCGCCCGGTTTACCCGTAACGAAATGCTGGAGGTGCTGAGCAGCGATTATATGATGCTTGTGGAGAGCAAGGGCGTCAGCGGAGCGCCGCTGATCACGCGGCACGCGCTGCGCAACGCGCTGATTCCCATCATCACGGTGCTGG
>JAEYYW010000068.1 GCA_023428265.1 Bacillota bacterium
ATGTTGCTTTTGCCGGAGCCGTTGGGCCCGACGATTGCGGTGATCCCCTCGTCGAACTGGATTTCTATTTTATCGGCAAATGATTTGAAGCCGAAGATTTCAAGTTTTTTCAGGCGCACGTTGTGATTTCCCGCTTTCCTCGGTATCCTGGTTCAAAGCGGCGAGTGCTTTCCCCGCCGCGTCCTGCTGGGCGTCCTTTTTGCTTTTTCCCTGCCCTTGGGCCAGCCGCTTTCCATCCACCAGCACGGACATCGTGAACGTTCTATCATGGGGATCGCCGGAGGCATCGTCCAGCACATACTCGATGCGGGCCTCCCCGTTCTTCTGCACCAGCTCCTGCAGGCGGGACTTGTGATCTGCCTGGAAGCCCTTTGCCGCAGCCTGCTCAATGCTGCCCTGCAGGCGCGGTAATATGAAGCCGGCAGCGGCTGCAATGCCGCCATCCAAGTAGATTGCCGCGATGATCGCTTCCACCGCGTCGGACAGGATGGAGCTGTTTTTGACTTCGCCCGCCCGGTCCATGCCCCGGCCAAGCAAGATAAGAGCGGACAGATTGATCGCCATGGCAACCTGCGCAAGCGACTGCTCCGACACCACCGCCGCCTTGATCTTTGACATGCCGCCCTCGGGCATCTCCGGGTAATTGCGATACAGATGGTCGCACACGATCATGCCCAGCACCGCATCCCCCAAAAACTCCAACCGCTCGTTGCAGGTGAGATTGGGTGATTCATGCGAGCGGGAGGCATGCGTCAATGCCTCCCCCGCCAATTGCTTGTTATGAAACGTGTATCCGACCCGCTGCTCCAGAGCGGCCACATCGGCCGCCGCATTGGTGTATTTCCGCATCGGTTTATTTCTTGTGTTCCTCAATGTATTTCACGGCGTCGCCCACTGTTTTGATTTTTTCCAGATCTTCATAAGGAAATTCCATGTTGAACTCGGCTTCCAGGTTCATGATGATGCCAACCACTTCCACCGAATCAGCCTTCAGGTCTTCGTTGAGCTTCGCTTCCATCGTGACTTTCGCCGGATCCACTTCAAGCTGCTGGGTGATGATTTCCTTCACCTTTTCAAATACCATGGGTCGAGCCTCCTCATTGTCCGATATTGTGTGGTCTGTAAGGTATGGGTCTCAGCGGCTTGCCGCTGTTATTCGCTTTCCAGCGCTGAGATCAGAGACTGCCGGATGCTGCCCACCACATCGCGCTCCACGGCTGTTTTGGCCTGCCGCAGGGCGCTTTCAAAGCTGCGGGCGTTGGAGGAGCCGTGGGCCTTGACCGCCACACCATCAATGCCCAGCAGCAACGCGCCGCCATGCTCGGTGTAGTCCATCTTGGCCTTCACGCTCTTGAACCCCTTTTTTAGCGCAGCCGCCGCCAGCTTGCGGGGGGTGCTGGCGGTGAGCTCCTTCTTGAGCAGTGTGAACAAGAACATTGCGACGCCTTCGGCGGTCTTCAAAAAGATGTTGCCGGCAAAGCCATCGCTCACAATCACGTCCACATTGCCGTCCAGCGCGTCGCGCCCTTCCACATTGCCCACGAAGTTGAGCGGCGCGCCTTTCAATAGCTGGTGGGCTTCCTTATAAACGGCGTTGCCCTTTTCCTCCTCGGCGCCGATGTTGAGCAGGCCGACACGGGGGTTATCCACGCCCAGCACCTTGTTCATATACACACTGCCCATCTGGCCGAACTGCACCAGGAACTCCGGTTTGCAGTCGGCGTTGGCGCCGCAGTCGATCAGCATTGCGAAGCCGGTCATCGTGGGCAGGAGGGGGGCCAGTGCAGGCCGCTGGATGCCTTTGATGCGGCCCACTCCAAACAGCGCTCCGGACATGAACGCCCCGGTGCTGCCGGCAGACACGCAGGCATCCACCTTTTTCTGCTTCAACAGGTCAAGCGCCACGATCATGGAGGAGTTCTTTTTCTTTCGGATGGCTGTGAGCGGGTCTTCCCCGGTCTCAATCACCTCGTCGGCATGCACCACGGATAGACGGGGCACGCCCTCAGGCGGAAGGTTTGCGCGGATTTCGGCCTCGCGGCCAACCAATGTGATTTCAAGGTCCGGATAGTGCTCCAGCGCCTGCAGCGTGCCTTTGATGATCTCTTCAGGCGCGTGATCACCGCCCATTGCGTCCACAGATATTCTTACCAAATCGCTCATCCCTTGTGCAAGATTATAAATAATGCCAAATAGTAGTATAACGAAAACACAGGAGCAATGCAACAACAGATCCTCGATGATCCTGTTTATGATTGGCGTATTTAGTGATCAAGCGGCACCGCTACCACAACAGGTTGTTTGAATGCGGTCAGGCTTGTGTGGTTTGCGCCTGCTCCACCGCCGAAGCCTTCTTGCCCGGCACCAAAAAGCACAGCGCCGTATAAATCACACCGATCAGCGCGCCGGCGGCAAACACCCACTCATGGCCCACATTGGTCCAGATCAGACCGCCCAGAAAAGGCCCCATCACGCTGGCCACATGGTCCATACTGACGCCCACCGACAGCGTGGGCATGATCTCGTCGGGGTTGTCTGCGGTGTGCTTGACGAAGATGTCGCGGCCCATCAATGTGGACTGCGTGAGCCTGTCCACATAGCTCAACGCGAGCAGCACAAACACCACCAGCGAGTCGCCCACAGGCAGGTTGCACAGGAAGATATAGGAAATATAGATCGCGGTGCAGATGATGCCGCCACCCACCAGCAGCTTGCGTTCGCCGTATTTGTCAATCAGGTGGCCCATAAACGGGTTGAAGAAAAACACGGTGGCCGAGCCGATGATCGCCAGCAGCGTCATTGTGGACGCCGGCTGCATAAAGGTCTTGACCAGAAGCCATGGCGCAAACACCAGATAAATCTGCTTGCGGAAGCCGCTGATGAAGCTGATCAGATAATACAATGTGTACTTCTTGCGAATCAGGATCCGCGTTTTTGACAGGCTCTCACCGGCTTTGCGGGTGCGCATGAAGAATAACGCCACGCCGGCGCAGAATGCCATGGCCGCACCCAGGATGAAATAGACCCGATAGTCCTGGGGGTTGGCGCCGTTCTTCAGGATCAACATGATCGGCAGACTGGCCAGGATGTAAAAAATCGTGGTGGTGGCGTCCATAAAGCCGATCACGCGGCCCTCATACCCATGGTTTGCCACGGTAATGCCAATGCTGTTTCTGAGCGGCATAAAGATATGGTCACCCAGACTCACCACAACCATATAAACCACCAGCGCCGGGCTGAACTGCGTGGTGAGCAGACCCACCAGCAGCAAGCCTGCGGCCCTGACCGCCATTGCCACAGTGCCCATCCTGCCGATTGTGAGAAAAGACAGCACCGCGATGATCAGCATCATCAGAAGGCCAGGTGTCTCGCGGAAGGGCTCCAGGATGTTCATCCTCTGGTGGTCGGTCATCTGGATGGAGTTGTAGAAGTTGTTCCAGATGTTTTCGGAAAACCCGGAGGATAGGCCGATGAACGCCACGGCGATGAACAGCAGCACAACCTCTCGCAGCATGGACGTGTTGAAGATCTTATCCCTGTTAAACATCATAACCCGCCTTTGCTTCTATTCCGCAGCCCACACCCTCGTTGCGGTATCGGATAGTTTCAAACCTTTGTTGTGGTCTTCCGCCCAGGAGATTGACCATGCGTTCTCAAACAGCAGCACCGGCCTGCCGGCGGCGTCTTCCGCCCGCAAGGTGGTGCTGGTGAGGTTCAGCTTCGTCAGATCGTCAACACCGGAAACCCAGCGCACAAACCGGTAGTTGAGCCGCTCGGTGCGCAGCTCCACGTTGTATTCGCCCTTCAGGCGGAATTCCAGCACGTCGAACTGCAGGACGCCCACCACGCCGACGATCAGCTCCTGCCGGCCGATGTCTGTCTGCCGGAACACCTGGATGGCCCCTTCTTCGGAAAGCTGGTTCACACCCTTGACGAACTGCTTGCGCTTCATCGTATCCATGGAGGTGACACGGGCGAAGTTTTCCGGCGCAAACATCGGGATGCCGTCAAAGGCAAAGCGCCGGCCCATTGTGAGCGTGTCGCCGATGTGGAATATGCCCGGGTCAAACAAGCCGATGATGTCTCCGGGCCAGGCCTCCTCCACCGCCTCGCGCTCCTTGGCCATAAACTGCTGCGGCTGAGCCAGGCGGATGCGCTTGTCGGTGTTGACGATCAGCGCCTCCATGCCCTTTTCAAACTTGCCGGAGCAAACGCGCATGAACGCGATGCGATCGCGATGGGCCGGGTTCATGTTGGCCTGGATTTTGAACACAAAGGCGGAGAACTCCTCATCCTCCGGCTCCAGGATGTCATCGCCCACCAACCGGGCAGAGGGCGCCGGGGCCATCTGCAGAAATTTGCTCAGGAAGCACTCCACACCGAAATTGTTCATCGCGGAGCCAAAAAACATCGGGCTCAACTGGCCGGAGAGCACCTTGGGCATGTCCAGCCCCTCCCCCGCGCCTTCCAGCAGAAGGAGGTCATCCAGCAGCTTGTCGGTGTGGTATTGGCCCAGTTTCCGTGCAAACTCCGGGTCACGGGGGTCTCCCTCAACCGACTCCACTTGCTTGGAGCCGTGGGCTTCGCCGCTGTCAAACAGCTCCACACGATCGCGGTCGCGGTGATAAATGCCCTTGAAATCACCCTCGGTGCCAATGGGCCAGTTCACCGGCGTGCAATGGATGCCAAGCACGCTCTCAATCTCGCTCATCAGATCAAACGGATCCTTGGCGGCGCGGTCCATTTTATTCACAAAGGTAAAAATCGGGATGCCGCGCATGCGGCACACATGGAAAAGCTTGATTGTCTGCGGTTCCACGCCCTTGGCGCCGTCAATGAGCATCACGGCGCTGTCGGCAGCCATCAGCGTGCGGAATGTGTCCTCACTGAAGTCCTGGTGGCCGGGGGTGTCCAGGATGTTGATCCGGCAGCCCGCATAATCAAACTGCATCGCGCTGGATGTGACCGAAATGCCCCTCTGCTTTTCGATCTCCATCCAGTCTGAAACGGCATATTTATTGGCCTTGCGGGCCTTCACCGAACCGGCCAGATGGATAGCCCCACCATACAGCAGCAGCTTTTCTGTCAATGTGGTCTTGCCTGCGTCAGGGTGGGATATGATGGCGAAGGTTCTTCTTCTCTTGATTTCCTGAATGGCCTGTTGGGAAAACGGCATGGGAAGCACACCTCAATGAATACAATTCGTTTCATTGTATAAGAGAGATGGGCCAGAAGTCAATCAGCAGAGATTATTCTTTCAGGAGCGGCAATTGCACTGTAAAGCAGCTGCCCTTCTGCTCCTCGCTGGCAGCGGTGATTGCGCCGCCCAATTGCTGCACAATCCATTGGGCGATCGAAAGGCCAAGCCCATGGCCGCCGGTTTCGCGGCTGCGGGCGCTGTCCACCCGGTAAAACCGGTCAAAGATTTTTGCCAGATCATCCTTGGATATCCCGATGCCGGTATCCTCCACTTCGACGACGGCCTTGTCCTTGCCATTTTTCACGCGCACCGTCACACTGCCGCCCTCGGGCGTATATTTCACCGCGTTGTCGATGAGCGCGATCAGCACCTGCTTGAGGCGTGCCTGATCGCCCAGAACCACCGGCGCTCCGGCGGAATCAAACCGCAGGCCGACCCCTTTCTTTGCTGCCAGAGGGCCCATAAAACTGATGGCGGACGCCGCGACGTCAGCCAGCTGCACGCGTTCGCGCTGAAGCGTGATGGCGCCGGAATCGGCCCGGGCCAGCAGGAGCAGCTCTTCCACCAGTTTGGACATGCGGTCCGTTTCTTCCACGATGCCCTCCCAGAAGGGCTGCTTGTCTCCCACTGGCACAGCGGGGTCATCGAGCACCACATCCAGGTTGCAGCGGATGGCTGCCAGCGGGGAGCGAAGCTCATGCGACGCATCCGCCACGAAATCCCTTTGCTTCTGCCAGGCTGCCTTGATCGGCCGCAACGACCGCCCCGCAAGAAAAAGCCCGCCGCCAAACGTGAGAACCAGGCCGCCGAGCACGCAGGCAATCAACGCCAGCAGCACGTTTCTCAGAAGTGTCTCCTCATAGGTCATATCCAGAAACACAAGATACGCCGTGGTGGAGTTTACCCGAAGGCCCCGGATGTTGTAGCGGAAGCCGTGGCCGTCACTCAGCCGCACAACGTCTTTCCTGCTGCGCATGACGGAAATGGTGATGTTTTGGCCTTCTTCACTCACCTTGTATATGTCTGTGTTCTTGCTCTCGTTGTCCAGCGCCTTGCTGACCAGTTCGGACATTTGATCCCGCGTGAGGGTGGTGCCGAAGTTGGCCACGGACATGCGCCCATCCTGGTCAATCCTGATGAAAAAATAGGGATGGATCGAACGAACAATCTGTATGGAGGTGAACGGCGTGTTGCCGCCGGAATAATCTGCGGTTATCAGGTCGCGGGTAATCGTGCTGAGATCCTGCTGCGACTGCCTGCCCACGATGCCGGAAATGATCACATAGGAGGCAATGGAGATCGCGAGAAGTATCACAGCCGCAACGGCCGCGTTGGTCAGCGCCAGTTTCCAGCGGAGCTTACGAAACATGGCTACGCCCTCTCCAAACGATACCCCAGGCCTCGCAGCGTGCGAATGAACCACGGGGAATTGAGCTTCTGCATCTTGTTGCGCAGGAAGTGGATGTAGCTGTCAATGTTGCCGGGCTCCACGCTGTCCAGCGGCCCCCACACACGATCCATGATCACATCGCGGGGCAGCACTTGCCCCTTGTTGCGGATGAGCAGCTCAATGAGCTGGGTTTCTTTTGGCGTGAGCTCAATTTCAGACTCACCGCAGCGCAGAATGCCGGAGCGCGGCAGCAACTCGAGATCCTCCAGCTTAACCGTTTCTTCCTGCATCACCATGCTGGGTCTCCGCGACACGGCACGGATGCGTGCCAGCAGTTCCTGTGTGGCAAAGGGCTTAACCAGATAGTCATCAGCGCCAGCGTCCAGGCCGTTGATGCGCTCCTCCACCGCATCCATCGCCGTGATAAACAGCACCGGGTATTTCTTCCCCGCCTCGCGGATTTTCTTCAGGATGGTCAGCCCATCCATTTTGGGCAGCATGCGGTCCAGGATGACCAGATCATATTCAGCGGAAAGGGCCAGCTCAAGGCCCATCTCGCCATCCATCGCCATGTCCACGGCGTACAGTTCCTTTTTCAGGTGGTATAGCAGCGCGTTCGCCAGCCACTTATCGTCTTCCACCAAGAGTATCCTCAAGTCTTTCACCTCGCAGATTCACCAATGGAATTGTTTCACTGTTATTGCGGTCTTGGCAGACCGGTTAAGTCAATTATAACACCGCTGTTTTAAAATTATCTGGATTTTTACAGAGTTTTTAAAGGTTACGCGATGGGCCGGATAACAAAAGTGCCGAACCAGATGATGGTTCGGCACTTTGCAAAGATGGTGGAGATAGTCGGATTCGAACCGACGGCCTCTTGAATGCCATTCAAGCGCTCTAGCCAACTGAGCTATACCCCCATGGCCGCAATCAGCGTCTCGCTGGGTTGCCCGCATATAATACCAAAACAAAGCGCATATTGTCAAGCTGAAATTCAAGGCAAGCCGGCATATTTATCATCATCTCTGACAACGCAAATTATTCCCGACACATCAGCAAAATTAGATGAACTATCCGCGCCGCTCAGCAGTATCACATATGAATTAATAAAAAAAAAGGAGAAGAAAAATGAATTCACTTGATTTGCTGATGAACCTCCTCCCCATTGTGATCCCCGCGCTGCTCATCCAGCTTGGCCTGATGATCACAGCGCTCGTGCACCTGCTGAAGCGCAAGGCTGTGAAGCGCGGCAGCGTGGCTCTCTGGATCGTGATCATTGTGCTGATAAACATCATCGGCCCTGCGCTATACTTTCTGATCGGCAGGGAGGACTCCTGATGGGCGCTGTATTGGAACTCAAAGGCCTGGTCAAGCAGTTCAAGGCGATCAGGGCCGTGGATGATCTCAGCCTCACGCTGGAGAAAGGCTGCGTATACGGGTTTCTGGGCCAGAACGGAGCCGGCAAGACCACGACGCTTCGCATCGTGACCGGTCTTGCCAGGCCCACCGCCGGCACAATCCGGATCTGCGGGGAACCGGTCATATTCGGCTCCGGTAAAACGAACCAAAACATTGGCTATCTGCCGGACGTGCCGCAGTTTTATGACTGGATGAAGCCGCAGGAATACCTGGTGCTATGCGGCAAGCTGCAGGGGATGAACAGCACGGACGCCGCGAGGCGCTCCGGCGAACTCCTTGCGCTGGTCGGCCTCAAGGAAGCCAAGCGGAACATCAAAGGGTTATCCCGGGGGATGAAGCAGCGGCTGGGCATTGCGCAGGCGCTGATGCACAACCCGGAGCTGTTACTGATGGACGAGCCGACCTCTGCGCTGGACCCCATGGGCCGCAAGGAAGTGATGGACACGATCCAGAGCCTGCGCGGCCGGCACACGGTGCTGTTTTCCACCCATATCCTTTCGGATGCGGAGCGGGTTTGCAGCAGAGTCGGGATACTGCACAACGGCAGGCTGGCGCTGGACGGCCCATTGGAGCAGATCACCGCACAATACGCGACCAAGGCGGCAACCCTGGAGATCGCAGACCCCTCCAGGCACGAAGCATTGCTGGAAGCGCTCCGCGGGGCTCAATGGGTTGATGCGGTCGAAACGGCAGAGTCGGGAAATTACAAAGTCCGCGCATCAAACTTGAGCAAGATGGATCAGGATCTGTGCCCGCTGCTGGCGGGCTTGGGCATCCCGATCAGGCGTTATGAGCATCTGGAGGCCAGCCTGGAAGATGTGTTTGTGGGGGTGATCGGCAAATGAGGCAGTATTTGATTTTTACTGGAAAAGAGCTGAGGGAGCACACCCGCTCCTACCGCCTGCTGATACTGGGACTGGTCTTCCTGCTGTTTGGCATCATGAGCCCCGCCACCGCGAAATATATGCCGGAGCTGGTGAATCTGGCGGGCAGTGACTCCGGGGTGATCATTCAGATGAACCCGCCGACGGTGCTGGATTCCTATGTGCAGTTCTTCAAAAACATGAACGGCATGGGTATCATCATCCTGCTTTTGGTGTTTGCGGGCACAGTAGCTGATGAAAAGGCAAAGGGGTCGGCCCAGCTGATCCTCACAAAGACCATCTCCCGCCCGGCGTTTGTGCTGGCAAAGTTTACAGGAGCCGCGCTGCTCTGGACGGCGGTGTATGCGGTGGCGGCGCTGGCATGCCAGGGATACACGCTGTGGCTCTTTCCGGGCGAGGCCGCAAGCCGCCTGCTGCCAAGCTACACCGCGTTCTGGCTCTACGGAGTGCTGCTGCTCGCGTTCACAGTGCTGGCAAGCACCGCTGCGAGAAGCCATGGCCTGGCTGCGCTCGGGGCGTTTGCCGGGTGGGGTGCCCTGCTGCTATCCATGATCCCCGCAAAGGCGGCTCAATACTCCCCTGCCGCGCTGGGCAGCATAAACCTGCAAATTATTGCCGGCACGATGCAGGAAGCGGATCTTCTGATCCCCGCGCTGGGAGCCTTCGCTTTGGTCGCCCTCCTGCTTGGCGGAGCCTCCCTGCTGATCCGGAGGCAGGAGCTGTAAGCGGCTTTGAGCAATAGCAACATACTGATTTGGAAAATGGAGTTGATTCCGATATAATATAACAATACAACCATTTTATTGCTTGGGAGCTTCCGCATGAACCGGGAACAAGAGATCGTGAACAAAACCGCCGAACCCCGCACCAGGGCCAGCCTTGCCCGTGACCTTGCAGCGCTCGGGCTGAAGCCCGGCGATACGGTGATCGTGCATACGGCGCTCAGCAGGATCGGTTGGGTGTGCGGGCGGGCCATCGCGGTGGTGCAGGCATTGATGGATGCACTCACACCTAACGGCACTTTGGTGATGCCCGCCCACTCCGGCGACCTGAGCGACCCCAGGTATTGGAGCAACCCCCCGGTGCCCGAAAGCTGGCAGGCCACAATCCGCGAGACAATGCCAGCCTATGACCCGGCGATCACACCCACAAGCGGCATTGGCGCCGTGCCGGAGGCTTTCCGGCAATTTCCGGGCGTGCTGCGCAGCGGCCACCCGGCTTTGTCGTTCACGGCATGGGGGCGAAACGCCGGCTTCATCACCGATCACCACGGCCTCGCATTTTCGCTGGGAGAGAGCTCACCGTTGGCGAGGCTGTATGACCTGGACGGCTATGTTCTGCTTATTGGCGTGGGGCATGACCGTAACACATCCATCCATCTGGCCGAATACCGCGCCGACGCCAGGCCGATTCAGCGCCAGGGTGCGCCGGTGGCTGAAAATGGGGTCCGCCTGTGGAAAGAGTATGACGATCTGGAGATTGACTCAGATTGCTTCGGTGAGATCGGCGAGGCTTTTGAGCGCATATACAATGTTGAAAAAGGCCGTGTTGGGTCGGCGGAGTGCAGGCTCATGAGGCAAAGGCAGCTGGTGGATTTCGCAACCGATTGGTTCAAAAGCGGGCACAAGGCATGAAGCTGGATCGTTTGATTTCCATTATCACAGTGCTTTTGCGCAGGGAACGGGTTTCCGCAAGGGAACTGTCGGAGCTGTTTGAGGTTTCTGTGCGGACGATCCTGCGCGATGTGGAAGCCATCAACATGGCAGGAATTCCCATCGTGACCTATCAGGGCGTCAACGGGGGCATCGGCATTGCCGAAGGGTACAAGCTGGATCGCAGTGTGCTCACCGGCGACGAGATGGCGGCGCTGATCACCGGCCTGTCCGGCGTAGCCTCCACATTGCGCGACCCGAAACTGGGCGTGCTGCTGGACAAGATCAAAAACACAATTCCCAAGTCACAACAGGAAGCGGTGAACCTGAAAACCAGCCAGATTTTCATCGATCTGACCCCCTGGGGCAGCAGCGAGCAGTTGAAATGCACACTGGAGCTACTGCGCCGGGCGATTGAGCAGCAAAAGGAAGTCTCCTTCACATACATCGACACAGAGAGCCGGCGCACCGAGCGGGTTGTGCAGCCCTACACGCTGATCATGAAAGGCACCGGCTGGTATCTGTATGGCTGGTGCCGGCTGCGCGGCGCGTTCCGGCTGTTTAAGGTGATCCGCACCAGGGACTTGGTTGCGACTGACCGCACCTTTACCCGCATGGAGCTTCCCGCCACGCCTCCGGAGCAGGATGGTGACGGCGCTGGCAGATCGGTCGTCAGCCTGCTGTTGAGGTTTGAGCATGGCGCGGAGAGCATAGCCATCGAATGGTTTGGCGACGGCGACATCGAGCACCAGCCCGACGGCCTGTATGTGCGCTCCCACCTGCCGGAAAACAACTGGCTCTATGGGTGGCTGCTGGGCTTTGGGCCGGCATTGGAGGTGCTGGAGCCATTGCACATCCGGGAGATTGTGTCAGCCATGGCCAGGCAGGTAGCCGCGAAATATGAGAATAATCATGACATAACCATGTCATCATTACCACGGTAGAATATCGGTGAGGTGATTGGCATGGCAGGTTATGATTTTAAGAAGCAAAACAAAGAGCTCTACCTTCCTCCGGAAAAGCCTGTGTTAGTGGATGTGCCAAGGATGCAGTTCCTGATGGTGGATGGCGCCGGTGACCCCAACGGCAGCAAGGCGTTTCAAGACGCTGTGAGCGCTCTCTACGCGATGTCGTGGACGATCAAAATGCTCCCGAGAAAAGGGATCGTGCCGGAAGGGTTTTATGAGTATACAGTGGCTCCGCTGGAGGGGCTGTGGGGGTTGTCTGACAGCGGAACTTTCAGCTTTCAAGAACGGGGCAACTGGGTCTGGACGGTGATGATCCGCCAGCCAGAGTTTGTGACAGAAGATTTGGTCAGGGCACTGCTGCCTGATGTGAAAAAGAAGAAGCCCATTGAAGCGCTTTCGCTCATCCGGCTGGAGGAATTCACCGAAGGCCTGTGCGTGCAGGCAATGCACCTGGGGCCTTACGCCACCGAGCCGGAAACGATGGAGCGCATCGAGGCTTTCCTGGCGGAGCATGGTCTGAAGGATCACCTTGGATCTGACGGAAGACACCACGAGATCTACCTGACCGATCCCAACAAGGGTGATCCAGTCAAGCAAAGAACCGTGCTACGCCATCCGGTCGCATGGCGCTGAGAAAGGACACGGCAATGAACGAAACCAACCTCATTCAGTCCGCTGCCAGCGAACCTTCCTTTGAGCAGATTTCTGACTCTATCGCCGGACCGGCAGCAACCCTCTGGCGGGAACTGACAACACACATTCAGGATAAGTGGAAGTCATCGCCCAAAATCACCTTCAGCGTGTGCGCAGGGAAGCCCGGCTGGAACGTGAAATACCAGAAGAGTGGAAAATCGCTTTGCACCCTATACCCTGAACCACAGGGTTTCGTGGCGCTGGTGGTGATCAAGCTGGATCTGATTCCTGAGGTGATGGCACGGGAAAAGGAGTTTACACCATATCTGATCGATATGGTGGCCAACGGCAAGCCCTATATCGGCACATTATGGCTGATGATCCAGGTAACCGATCACAGAGTCCTGAGCGACATAAAGCTGCTGCTTGATATGAAAACAAGAAAATAGCTCCAACCGGGGGACGGTTTATGAAGAACGCGCTCTGTATCATCGGGAGCCCCAGCCGCAACGGCAGCACATCAAAGCTCATCGCGGAGGCTGCCTTGGGCCTTGCAGACGCGGGCTTTGCCGTGAACACATTCCATTTGGCCGATCTGCACATCGGCTATTGCACCGGCTGCAACGGTTGCGCCGCCACCCGGCGGTGTGTGCAGCGCGACGATATGGACCTGCTGCTGGCTCAGTTGATGGATGCCGACGTGGTGTGCATCGGCAGCCCCAGCTGGTGGGGTGATGTGCCGGCGCAGCTGAAGACATTCATTGACCGCTCCCTGCCCCTCTGTGACACCCGCGGCGGGAGCATTATGCCTTCGGGCAAGCTGGGCATCTCCATTGCCGTGCGGGCCGGGCGGAGCGCTTCGGAAAACCACCACATCCTGGAAACCATCGAGCACTACTACGGCCACCTGGGCATCAAAGCGGCGGCACGGGTGCACGCAGAGGGTGTGGGAACCCCGGAGGACTTGAAGCCGGAGGCGTTGGCGCAGGCCTATGAGGCGGGATTACGCATATCCAGGTTTTCGGAGAAGCGGGAAATCTCCTGGCGCATCCGGGGCATCGCACCTTCAGACCTTTCGGCACTGGCAGAAATGAACCTGGGGCTGATCAGGGATGAAGGCAGTGACAACTCCATGAGCCTCAACGAACTGGAGCAGAGAATGAAGGGGTTTCTTGCCGGCGCCTATCGCGGCGTGATCATTGAGGCGGGCGGGAAAACTGCCGGCTACTGCCTTTATCGCCGGGAGGAACCACAAAACGGTGATCAGGCAGGTGTTTACCTGCGCCAATATTATATCAAGCGGGAGTTCAGGCAATACGGGCTGGGCCGTGCGGCCCTGGAGCGCATCACGCGTGATTGCTTTTCCGACGCGGCGTTCGTAGAACTGGATGTGTTGGAATGCAACCCGGTGGGAAAGGCGTTCTGGGCCAGGTGCGGGTTCAAGCCGGTGCATCACAGGATGAAAAGAGAAACCTGAGAATTGCAGCATAATTTAGCGCCAGCAAACCCTCCTAACTCGTTATGAAGCTCGATGGACTATCATCAAAACCCCTGATCATAAAGCCACTCCTGACATAGTGATGACCAGCCCTTCCAAATAGAGTGAGTTCGTTCCCGACCAAAACCATGTTCACCATTCGGGTAGATATGAGAGGTGAGAGATACTCTCATTTTCTGTACAGAACCAAAAAACGAAAGCCAATCTTGGAATAAAAAATCATTCTCGGTACCCCAGAAAAAGATAGGTGGTGCGTTGCCAATTACGTTCAAATGCAATGATGTTCTCGAGACATCTGCTTCGGTATAGCTTGCTCCCAATATTGTCTTGAGGAATTCAGGGTCAAAGGTGTGAAAAGTAATGCCGGGATAACACAGGATTTGTGCGTCTGGTCGGGAAGACATGCGATCGATTGCATCAATTGCGTCATGATCTCCTGTATCAAATTGTTCTGATAACATTGCAGAAAGATGCCCACCTGCAGAAAAACCCATCACAGCAATATGGTCTGGAGACACATTGAGCTTGCCTGAATGATATCTAATGTATCTAACCGCCCGCTTAATGTCCATTAATGCATGAGTTGTTGTGTAAGGTGCTACACGATAATCCAAAACAAAAGATTGGATACCAATTTCATTGAGCCATTTTGCATGGTCAAATGCTTCAAGCGGTTCCTTCCAGCCATAACTACCGCCAGCACATACGATAACCGCGCCTCTGGCTATTTTAGTTTGGATTAAATATGGTATCAAAGACGGTTCTTCCAGCCCAGAATCAAGATCAAAAAGTGGTACTTTACCATCCTCCCACAATGGCAATTTTTCCAGTTTCTCTGTCTCTGATCTCCATTGTTCTTTTGTGGTTTTTACGTATATTTCAAACTCGTTACTCATTAATCTGCTCCACACCTTTCGATGAGTTATGGATACTAGATTTGTGAAAAAAAGTACAACCAATACTGTGTGTGTGCGATAGAAAGGAGCAAAAGGACGGGGTCTCCCCCGCCCTTGGTTTCTTATTGCTTTGTCTCAATGTCCACCTTGATACTCAGTTCCCTCAATTGTTTTTCATCCACCTCCGACGGCGCGTCGGTCATCAGGCACGCGGCGCTTTGCACCTTGGGGAATGCCACCACGTCGCGGATGCTGTCCACCCCGGCCATCGTCATCGTGAAGCGGTCCAGGCCGAAGGCGATGCCGCCGTGGGGCGGCGCGCCGTATTTGAAAGCATTGAGCAAAAAGCCGAAGCGCAGCCGGGCCTCTTCCTCTGTGAAGCTCAAAGCCTTGAAAATGCGCTCCTGCAGCTCCCGGTCGTGAATACGGATGCTGCCGCCGCCAATCTCGTCGCCGTTGCAGACCATGTCATAGGCCTTGGTGCGCACGGCCTCGATGTTGGTTTCGAGCAGGTGCATGTCCTCATCCATGGGGCTGGTGAAAGGATGGTGCTGCGCCACATAGCGTTGGTCTTCCTCGCTGTATTCCACCAGCGGGAACTCGGTGACCCACAGCACCTTGTAGTCTCCCTTTTGAATGAGCCCCAGCCGGCGGCCAAGCTCCAGACGCAGCTGGCCCAGCGAAACCAATGCCACATCGGCCTTGTCAGCCACGATGAACAGCGCGTCGCCCACCTCCATGCCGGTCTTGGCAAGGATGGCATTGGTCAAATCCTCCGTGAGGAACTTGGAGATGGACGAGCGGACGCCGCCCTCTTCCCGCATCAGCCAGATCAGGCCCTTGGCCTTATAAGTTTTCACATGCTCGGTGAGGCCGTCGATTTCTTTGCGGGTGAACTTGCTGGCCGCGCCCTTGGCGCAGACGGCGCACACCTTTCCGCCGGAAGAGAGGGCATCGGCAAACACCTTGAACTCCGAACCGGCCACCGCCTCGCCGATGTCCATGATGCGCATGTCAAAGCGCGTGTCCGGCTTGTCGGAACCGTATTGCTCCATCGCCTCTTTGTAGGTGAGCCGGGGCAGCGGGTTGGGCAGGTCGACGCTGATGATCTCCTTGAACATGTAGCGAATCATGTTCTCCATCAAATTCAACACGTCTTCCTGATCCACGAAAGACATTTCAATATCCACCTGCTGGAATTCCGGCTGGCGGTTGGCCCGCAGGTCTTCGTCGCGGAAGCACTTGGTGATCTGGTAATAACGGTCAAAGCCGGAGACCATCAGCAGCTGTTTGAACAGCTGCGGAGACTGGGGCAGCGCGAAGAACTTGCCGGGGTGCACACGGCTGGGCACCAGGTAATCGCGGGCGCCCTCCGGCGTGCTCTTGGTGAGCATCGGCGTCTCGATGTCGATGAAGCCGTTGCTGTCCAGGTAATTGCGGAACGCCTTGGTCACGGCATACTTGGTCAGGATCGGGCGCTGGGCTTCGGGCCGGCGCAGGTCCAGATAGCGGTACTTCAAGCGCAGCACGTCGGACACATTGTCGCTCTCCAGGTTGAAGGGCGGTGTTTCCGCGGCGTTCAGGATCTTGAGGTCGGCCACGGCCACCTCGATCTCGCCGGTCTTCATCTCGGCGTTCACGTTGCGCTCGTCGCGTGCCACCACGCGGCCTCGCACAGCCAGCACATATTCGCTGCGGATCTCCCCCGCCCGGCCAAACAGCGCGCTGTCTGCCGACTGGTCAAACACCACCTGAATGATGCCGCTGCGGTCGCGCAGCCACACAAAAATTAGGCTGCCCAGATCGCGCCGCCGCTGGGCCCAGCCCATCAGCGTGACCTCGCGGCCCACATCGCTCTTTGAAAGATCCGCGCATAGATTGGTGCGCTTCCATCCACCCAGACTTTCCATCATCTGTGATACCCCTATTCTTTCCCTCTTAGTTCAGCAATGAGTTTGTCTCTGGCAACAGCCTTTTCGGCACTTGCTGCCATGTCCTTTATTTTCCAGACGCCGGAGGCGATCTCCTCATCACCGGCAATCACGACAAACCGGCTCATCAGTTTCCCGGCATACTTGAACTGGGCCTTGAAGCTGCGGCCCACCAGGTCGCACTCGGCGGCCACACCGGCCCGGCGCAGCTCCATGGCCAGCTTGAAGCCCTCAAGCCGCGCCTGCTCGCCCATCGTGGCGATATAGACCGGCTTTGGCGTGTCATCCTCTGGCAGCAGGTACTGCGCCTCCAGCGCCATCAGCAGGCGCTCCATGCCCATGCCGAAGCCGATGCCAGATGTTTCAGGCCCGCCCACTTCCTTGATCAGGCCGTCATACCGACCGCCGCCGCACACAGTGCTCTGGGCCCCGATGTCCGGCGAGATGATCTCAAACACGGTCTTGGTGTAGTAATCCAGGCCGCGCACGATGAACGGGTTCACATGGAACACCACGCCCATGGCACCCAGCAGTGTCTTCAATGTCTCAAAGTGGCTGGCGCAATCGTCACACAGGTGGTCGATCATGTGCGGCGCCCCGGCGGCAACCCGCCTGCAGCCCTCTTCCTTGCAGTCCAGTACGCGCACCGGGTTGCGGTCCAGCCGGTCCAGGCAGGTCTTGCAGAGCTGATCCTTCTTATCGGTGAGATAGGCCTTCAGCAGCTCGTGATAGGCCGGACGGCAAGCCGGGCAGCCGATGCTGTTGATGTTCACTTCCAGGTTTGCCACACCCAGCCGGTTCAACACCGCCATGGCAAGCAGGATCACCTCGGCGTCGGCGCTGGCCTGCGGCGCGCCAAAGAGCTCCACGCCAAACTGGTGGTGCTCTCTCAGGCGTCCTGCCTGCGGGCGCTCGTAGCGGAATGTGGGGTTATAAAGATAATACATCTTTGCAGGCAGCGTCTCGTTATACAGGCTGTGCTCCACGAAGGCGCGCGCCACACCGGCGGTGCCCTCCGGCTTCAACGTGATGCTGCGGCCGCCTTTGTCTTCAAAGGTGTACATTTCCTTTTGCACAATGTCAGTGGTTGTGCCCACACCCCGAAGAAAGAGCTCCGTGTGCTCAAAAGTGGGGATGCGGATTTCCCGGAAGCCGAAAGAAGCGCATACGTCGCGCATGCACTTCTCAATGTATTGCCACTTCCTGCTTTCGCCGGGCAGGATGTCTTGGGTGCCTTTGGGAGCCGCTGTAAGCATATGAAAGACCTCGACAAAAATATAGTCAATTATACAAGCGCCGGGTATGGGTGTCAACGAACGATGACGGCCAAAAGCCGTTTTCGAGCATTATGCAGTGACCCCAAGAAAGAATTTGAATTTCTTTTCCAAACGGATTGAACTATAATAGATTCTGAACCGTATCATTACCGACGGATGCCGGTAGTTGGGGGAGTATGCCGCTTTCCGATGAAAACGAGCTGGCCTTGATCCGCCAAGCCAGGCGCGGCAGCGCCCAGGCTTTAGCGACGCTTTTACAAGCAAACTACGCGGTGGTTTATCGATACCTTGTGAAGCTGACGCTGAACCCGAACGCTGCGGAAGACGCCGTGCAAGACGCGATGGAGCGGGCGGTGCGCAACTTCATGGCGTTTGATCCGGACAAGGCGAAATTCTCCACATGGCTGATCGCCATTGCCCGCAACCGCTGGCTTGATGAAGTGCGCAAAGGCAAACGGCTTCGGCCACTGGAAGATCAGGACACAGCGGATATGGCCTATGACCCCTACGGCGCACTGATCGGCTCCGACGACCTACTGGCAGCAATCCGGCGGCTTGACATCAAAACCCGGACGCCCGTGACGATGTATCACCTTTTGGGATACCGATACGAGGAAATCGCAAGCCATATGAAAATCCCCCTGGGCACGGTAAAGTCCAGGATCTCCAACGGCATCAAGCAATTGCGCAAGGAGCTGGAAGGCAATGGATCAGGAAAAGGAACTGCAGCAAAAGCTGGATCATAGCATCAAGGCGCTGGATGGCATCGAGCCGCCCACGCCAGACTTTACCCATTTCAAAGCACTGGTTGACCGGCAGCAGGCTTTGGTGCGCCGCGCCCGCCGCGTTCAGCTTGCTTTGTTTGTCGCCGTAGCGCTCGCGATCGTTTCCGCAATGGTGTTGGTGTCAGGCCATGTTGAGGCTTTCTTTGTGATTATGCAGGCAGCCATTGCCGGCGCGTCGGTTATCGGCCTGGCCATCTATTCTCTGCACACACGCCGCCAGGCGCAGGGAGCCCATTGATGCAACTTAATATGAGCGCAGAACTGCCATGGTGGCAGTGGCTGCTTGTTGCTGCAGTGATGCTGACTCAAGGCATCTTAATATTTCAGGACGCTCAGAAACGTGGCGCAAAAGCCTGGCTCTGGGGGCTTTACGGGTTGACCACCTGCCCCACGGCGCTCATTGTCTATTGGTTGTGCGTGATCAAAAAAAGCCGGAAAAAGCAACCCCAGCGCTGAACACACATAGAGGCAACTGTAAACACATTGATCACAGGATATCCGGAGGAGCAATATGATACAAAGCTTTGACTTTCTTCTCCCCACCAAAATCCGTTACGGTGCCGGCATGCTGCGCTGTGCCGGCGAAGAGTTGCGGCAGCTTGGCGCCAGCCGCGTGATGGTGATTACCGACAAGGGCCTGGCGAGAACCCGGATGCTTGACAGGTTGATCTCGCTGATGAAACAGGATGGGTTTCACCCGATCGTTTATGATGATATTGAAGCCAACCCCAAAGACCGCAATGTGGAAGCTTGCGCCGAAGCTGCCAGAGCGGAGGCGGTGGACACTTTGGTGGCATTTGGCGGAGGCAGCCCGATCGACGCCGCCAAGGCCGTGGCCGTGCTTGCCCGGCAGGGCGGCAAGGCGAGAGATTACCAGGGCAAAGGGAAGATCAAGGACGACTGCCTCCCCCTACTCACAATCCCCACCACCGCCGGCACCGGCAGCGAGGTGACATTCTCCTCGGTGATTACGGACACCACTGAAAAGTTCAAGTTTACAATCAAAAGCACCGCCATCGCTGCCAAGACCGCGATTATCGACCCGGAACTCACGCTCACCGTGCCGCCGCTTGTCACGGCCGCCACCGGCATAGACGCGCTGACGCATGCCATTGAGGGGTACACCGCCAACTGCACGGAGCCGATCGCAGAAGCCGTGGGGCTCTACGCGGTGGAATACATCGCCGGCAGCATTGTGGAAGCGGTGAAAAACGGAGGCAATCTGGCTGCCCGTGACCGGATGATGATGGGCAGCCTGCTGGCCGGGCTTTCCTTCAGCCATGCCGATGTGGCCTCAGTGCACTGCATGGCGGAGGCGCTGGGCAGCATGTATGACGCACCCCACGGATTATGCAACGCCATCCTGCTCCCTTATGTAATGGAATACAACTTGCCTGTTTCTGCGCAGAAATATGCCAGAATCGCCCGGGCAATGGGCATTGCCGAGCCAGACGACGTTGTTGCGGCAGCAAAGGCAATCGGGCACATTCGGGAATTATCCCGTGAGATCGGATTGCCAGGTATCAGTTCATTGAACGTGAATCAGGACGATTTTGACACGCTGGCGGAGATGTCGGTGAAGAACGGGTCAAACGGGAGCAATCCGAGGGAGATCACAAAGGAAGGCTATCTGGAGCTGTTTCAAAGGGCATACGAGGCGCTATAGGGGCATGAACAAAAAACCCCGCATGGACGTTGAATCCATGCGGGGTTTGGCGCGCCTGACAGGAGTCGAACCTACGACCTTTCGGTCCGGAGCCGAACGCTCTATCCACTGAGCTACAGGCGCATTTGATGTATTGTGCATTATACCACAGCAGTGGAAAAAAGAAAACACCTGAATGGGAATTGGCGGAAATACCAGTCTGACAAAGTGATAGCCGGAACGGGGAGGTTCCGGCTATTGGGGAGAGGAGAATTTGAAGGAAGAACGTTGCGGAGTATCTCCAGCAGAAGATGCGACTGCCCCGCCGCTTCCTGCGCTACCAGTATTGCCAGAATTTTGAGCAATATACCACAGGCTCAAAATGATGCGGCCGCTCTTCAGCCTCTCGCGCCGGGCTTTTTCGGCGGGTGTTTCTTGCTGTTCTTCAGGTCATCCTGCACCCGCTTGGCCTTGCGGGCTTTGTTGCGCTCAATGATTGTCTCAAGGCGCCTTTGCTGCACAGATCCGTTCAGATATGCCAAGCCGGACACACACGCAAGTATGATCGGGTATACCAAGAACAAATACGGCAGGGCGCCTTCGAACGTGACATAGGATTGAAAAAAGATGATATACCAACCCCTCAGCACGAGCGTGGGCCACTCCTGCAGCCCATGAAAAAACGAGATCACAATCACAATGAGCGACGGGATCTGCGAGAGAAGGCCAATCAGAAAGCCGTGCCACGGCGCATAGTTCTTCCCCTCGTCACCCTGCGGCACATACTGCTCTTCGGCTATCTTGCGGGCAATGATTTTATCTTTCTGAATGTTCTTCTGCGCAAACCCAACCGTGTCGAGCCATATAAACATGAACCACAGGAAGGAAAACAGAAGAGAGAGGAACCATTTAAACCAGACGCTATCCCAAACGCCCAGCAACGGAACCATCACGATGATTCCCAACAGGAAAGCGACGAGGTTCAGAAAGAGCAACCTGAACGAAAACGTTATCAGCCTCTTTGCCATATCATTCACTCCCCTGCCACACGGCAGTCTATGATTTCATTCTCAGTCACAATAACTTGCATGGGCACATCGTGGCCATCATGGGGCAGCTCCGGCAGCAGTTGTGCCGCAAAAGCAGGCGCAATGGTGAGCGCCTGCGCTCCATACAGAAGCCTGTCATAATAACCGGCCCCGTATCCAATGCGGCACCCATGGCGGTCAAAAGCGACCCCGGGCACAATTATAACAGAAAAATCATGCACAGTATGTTCGTTCAGGTAATCTTTAGGTTCCTGAATGCCCCATCTGCCGGGCTCCAAATCTGTGGAAACATCTGAAATCTGAAACAATCTGAGCGTATCACTGCCGTGGCAGCGGGGTAGCGCACACAACACTCCTTTGGCAAGCGCTGCATCAAGAAGGGGAGAGATATCCACCTCTCCCCGAAAAGGCATATAAAACAGTATGCCGAATGCGCTCTGATACTCCGGCAGCGACAGAATGGTATGGCAGATTTTCCGCGACCAGGCGGCTCGCTGGTCATCGTCCAACCCCGCCCGCTCGGCCAAAGCCTGCCTGCGGATCGATTTTTTCTGAGCAACCAGCTCAGCCATTGACATAGACGCGCTTTACGCGGTCGCCAATGGTGGTGATGATCTCATAATTGATCGTGCCGGAGAGCTCCGCAAGCTCGTTGGCGGAAATCTCTTCCTCTCCCCTGCGCCCGATCAAAACCGCTTCATCACCCACGGCCACGCCACCGATCTCTGTCACATCGGCCATCATATGGTCCATGCACACGCGGCCGACCACTGGCGCCCGCTTCCCGTGGATCAATACATCGGACTTGCTCCCGAGCACGCGCCTGTAACCATCGGCATACCCCACCGGCAGCGTGGCGATCACGCGGTCACCGGGCGCGGTCCAGATGCGGCCGTAGCTCACGGTGTCGCCTTCCTGCACGGTCTTCACCTGCACCACGCTGGTTTTCCATTCGAATGCAGGCTTCAGCGAGCTGTCGGCAATGCCGGCCGGATGCAGGCCATACATCGCGATGCCCACGCGCACCAAGTCCAGATGGGAAAACGGGCACTCCAGCGCGGCGCCGCTGTTACCAATGTGCAGCAAGGGGCGGAATCCGGCATCCCGGCACTGCCTGACCGCCCCCTCGAAGCGATGGTATTGAAGCTCCGAGAAGGACTTGTCTGCGATTTCCGATACGGCGAAGTGGCTGTATAACCCCTCCACCTCGATGGAGCCGGCGGCAGCCTTCGCACGGTCCAAAACCGTTTGCAGCTCCGCACCGGGCCGCACGCCCATGCGGTTCATCCCGGTCTCCACCTTGATGTGGATCCGCGCTTTCTTGTCCATGCGTTTGCACGCAGCTTCCAGCGCATCGATCATCTCCACCGAAAACACTGTCTGGGCCAGGTTGTGCTCCACCGAGACTGGCGCCAGCTCCGGCAGCATGCCGCCCATAACCAGCACAGGCGCCGTGAAGCCGCCGTCTCGCAGCTCCACGCCTTCATAAACGTCTGCCACGGCCAGATATCGCGCCCCGGCTTCCGCCGCGGCGCGGGATACGGCAAGCACGCCGTGACCGTAGCCGTTGGCTTTCACCACCGCCATGATGCCGGTGCCGGCGGGGAGCAGCGTGGAGATATGGTTCAGGTTGCTTTTGATCGCCGCGAGGTCAATCACGGCATGGCTTCTGTACAAGGATTGCCTCCAGTTTGATTATATCAGCTCATTCTGAGCCAAAAGCTTGAGCCCGCTTCCTTCCAGCGCAGCGACGGCCTTTTTCGGGTCGTCCACCTTGAAAAGGATCAGTGCGCTCTCCGAGGGCTTGCGCACGAAGGAATAGAGATATTCCACGGCCACATCCTTTTCATTGAGCACTTCCAGCGCCTTTGCCAGGCCGCCAGGGATATCACTGACGGCCACCGCAAGAAGCTCGGTGATGTTGACGGTGTAACCGTTTTCCTTCAACACCTTCAGCGCCTTGTCATGGTCATCCACAATGGCACGCAGTATGCCAAAGTTCGTGGTGTCTGCAATGGAAAGCGAATGCAGATCCACACCGGCTTCACCGAGCACGCCGGTGACATGGGCCAGTCTGCCCTTTGAGTTTTCAATAAAGACCGAAAGCTGCTTGACCATAGTTTGCCCTCCCTCCACTCAATCGTACACGCGTTTGTCCAGCACGCGCCTGGCTTTGCCCTGGCTGCGCTCGATGGACTTGGGTTCCACCAGCTTCACGGTGATGTTCACACCAAGCACCGTCTCAATGTCATCCTTGATGCGCTGGCGCGCTTCCTCAATCACTCGCACCTCGTCGGAGAAGAGCTTCTCCGCCATCTCCACCCACACTTCCATCACATCCAGGTTTTCCTTTCGGTCCACCACGATCAGGTAATGGGGCTCCACATCGGAGTAGTTCACCAGCACGCCTTCCACCTGCGAGGGGAATACGTTGACGCCCCGGATAATCAGCATGTCGTCAGAGCGGCCCATGATGCGGTTCATGCGCACATGGGTGCGGCCGCAGTCGCACATGGCGTAGTTCAGGCTGGTGAGGTCGCGGGTGCGGTAACGGATCACCGGGATGCCTTCCTTTGTGATCGTGGTAAACACAAGCTCACCCTTCTCCCCTTCCGGCAGCGGCTGCAGTGTAATCGGGTCAATGATCTCGGGGATGAAGTGATCCTCAAACACATGCAGGCCTTGCTGGCACTGGCATTCGATGGAGACACCCGGGCCAAGCACCTCCGAAAGACCATAGATGTCCATGGCGCGGATGCCGAGCCGCTGCTCGATCTGCCGGCGCATGCCCTCAGTCCAGGGTTCGGCGCCAAACACGCCGGTGCGCAGCTTGAGCTCGGATAGCGGGATGCCTTCCTCGGCGATGGCTTCGGCCAGATACAGCGCATACGAAGGTGTGCAGGCAAGCATTGTGGTGCCGAAATCCTTCATTAACATCACCTGCCGCTTGCTGATGCCGCCGGAGATCGGGATCACCGTGGCTCCCAGCCGCTCCGCCCCATAATGCACACCCAAGCCGCCGGTAAACAGCCCATAGCCGTAAGCAATCTGGATCACACTGTTTTTATCGCCGCCGGCGGCCATCAGGGACCGGGCAATGAGCTCGCTCCAGGTGTTCAGGTCGCCCTGTGTATAGCCCTCCTCAGTGGGCTTGCCGGTGGTGCCGGATGACGCGTGAATGCGCACGATCTCGCTCTGCGGCACCGCGAACAGGCCGAAGGGGTAATTGTCCCTCAGGTCCTGCTTGGTTGTGAAGGGCAGCAGTTTCAAATCCTCCAGCGTGCGAATGTCACCGGGCAGCACGCCGGCCTGCTGCATGCGCATGCGGTAAAACGGCACGTTTTGGTAAACGTGGTTCACCGTTTTCTGAAGCCTGTCCAGCTTCAGACGGTTTAGCTCCTCGCGCGGCATGCATTCAAAGGTTTTGTTCCAGTACATGGGGCTTTCTCGTCTCCTCTCGGCTCAATGTCTATTCTGATCATGTTCGGGGGCGGGCAGTTCATGAACCGCGGTAACTCCCTGTCGCTTCGCGACATCCCCTCCCAAGAATCGTCTACTGCTTCCCTGCCTCAAATGCCTTCAGATTGACCTCCAGCAGTTTCGCAGGCACGCAGGCTTTCAACGCATCCAGCCATTTCTGCTCGTCGATGCCCATCACGCGGGAGAGCATGCCCAGCATCACGGTGTTCACTGCCTTGGCGTTGCCGGCGTCGCGGGCCTTTTGCAGCGCGTCTGTGGCAATCACGGTAACATCATATTTACCAAGCTCCTCGATGATGCCGGCCGGATATGGCTGTTTACCCGTGATCACCGGCATCGGGAGGATCTTCTGCGTGTTGGCAAGGATATGGCCGCCGCGCTTCACATAGGGTGCAAAACGAAGTGCTTCCAGTTGCTCAAACGCCAGCAGCACGTCAGCGTCGCCGGCCTCGATGATCGGGCTGTATACCTTTTCGGCCATCTTCACATAGGTGACCACGCTGCCGCCGCGCTGGGCCATGCCGTGAACTTCGGAAACCTTCACGTCATAACCGGCCTGCTGCGCCAGCGTGCCGAGGATTTTGCTGGTGAGCAGCGTGCCCTGCCCGCCCACACCGGCAATCAGAATGCTCCAGCTTTTCATGTCACTGCGCCTCCTTCCCGATTGCGCCGAAGGCGCACATCTGCGTGCACAGGCCGCACCCGGTGCACAGCGTGGCGTTGATTACAACTCCGCCACCGGCAGAGGCCTCGATGGCCGGGCAGCCAATTCGAATGCATGCCTTGCATTTACGGCACTTATCCGTGTTGGTGGCGCACAGGCCCTGCTTGGGCTGGTTGGGGAGCAGCGCGCATGGCCTGCGGAAAATGATCACCGAAACGCCGTCGCGGGCAAGGGAATCCTTGAGGGAAGCGTCCACAGCCTTCAGGTCGAAGGGGTCCACCACTTTCAAGTCCTGCACGCCGACGCTGCGGCACAAGCCCTCCAGATCCAGCACGGCGGCGTCGGCACCCTTGAGCGTTTTGCCGGTGGCCGGGTGGTGCTGGTGACCTGTCATGCCGGTGGTGGAGTTGTCCAGGATTGCCACGGTGATGTTGCTCTGGTTGTAGACGGCGTTGATCAGGCCTGTGATGCCGGAGTGGATGAATGTGGAATCACCGATGGCGGCCACAAGTTTGGGTTGGCGGCCCTCCCGTGCCTTTTCAAAGCCATGGGCCATGCCGATGGAGGCGCCCATGCACAGGCAGATGTCGGTGGCGTTGAGGGGCGCCAGCGCACCCAGCGTGTAGCAGCCAATGTCGCCGCTCACAGTGAGGCCCAGCTTGGAGAACGTATAATAGACCCCCCTGTGGGGGCAGCCGGGGCACATCACCGGCGGGCGGATGGGCAGCTCTGCGGCTTGCTGCGCGGCAGGCACCACGCCCGCAAGTTTCTCTGCGATCATCTGGGCGCCGGGCTCGCCTTGTACGCCGAAAAGCTCCACGCCGGTGCATGCGACGCCGGCAGCCTTCAATGTGTCTTCAATGAAGGGCTCCAGGTCTTCCACCACATACAGCTTTTCATAGTGCGACGCGAACTGGCGGATGGCTTCCACCGGGATGGGGTATACCATGCCGATCTTGAACAGGTCGGCATCCGGGATGGCTTCCAGCACATACTGCGATACGATGCCCGCGGACACGATAGCGGCTTTGCCGCTACCCTTGATCACCCGGTGGATGGGCATGGTGTTGGTGGCTTCGGAAAGCCTGCGCATGCGGTCTTCCACAAACAGATGGCGTGCCTTCGCCATGGCGGGCATCATCACGCGCTTCTGTGCGTCTTTCTGATACTCCTTCAGTGGCACATCCATGCGGTCGTGCACCTCCACCAGCGTGCGCGAATGGGCCACGCGGGTGGTCAGGCGGATCAGGACAGGCGTGTCGTATTGCTCACTCAGCTCAAATGCCAGCTTCACATAATCCAGGCACTCCTGGCTGTCGGAAGGCTCCAGCATCGGGATCAGCGACATGCGGGCATAGAAGCGGCTGTCCTGCTCGTTCTGGCTGGAGTGCATGCCCGGGTCGTCAGCCACAACAATGACCAGGCCGCCGTTCACACCGGTATACGACGCGGTGAACATCGGGTCAGCAGCCACGTTGAGGCCCACATGCTTCATGCTCACGATGGCTCTGGCCCCGCCGGTGCTGGCACCCACGGCGACTTCCATGGCCACTTTCTCGTTCGGTGACCACTCGGCATAGACTTCCGGATACTTGGCGATGTTTTCAGTGATCTCGGTGCTCGGTGTGCCCGGATAGGCGGAGGCCACCCTGCACCCAGCTTCCCACGCGCCTCGCGCGATTGCTTCGTTGCCCAGCAGCAATTGTTTCACGGTGCCACCTCTATGATTGATTTCTCAGGTCAGTGATTCTCTTTGCCTTGCCTTCAAACCGCTTCAGCGTGAGCGGCTCCACCAGGCGCACCTTGGCATCCAGCATCAGCATCGCGTGCAGCCGGTGACGGATGCGCTCGGTCAAACCCTCCAGCTCGCTGTAGCGGTCCAACAAAGACGCGTCGATCAGCTCCACCAGGATTTCCATTGTGTCCAGATAGTTCTCACGGCGCACGATGATCTCATAGTTGGGGCCAACCTCCGCCACGCCGTGCAGCACTTCCTCGATCTGCGTCGGAAACACATTGACACCGCGGATGATCAGCATGTCGTCAGAACGGCCCTGCACCTTGGCCATGCGGGTGAGCGTGCGCCCGCACCTGCAGGTTTCTTCCGTGAGCCAGGTGATGTCGCGGGTGCGGTAACGCAGGATCGGCAGCGCCTCCTTGGTCACCGCGGTGATCACCAGCTCGCCCTGCTCACCCATCGGCAGCACTTCACCGGTTTCAGGGTGGATGATCTCAGGGATGAAGTGATCCTCGTTGATGTGCAGGCCTGCCTTTTCCACACACTCACCGGAAACGCCCGGGCCGATGATTTCGGAAAGCCCATAGTTTTCGGTGGCAAGAATGTTGAGCCTGCGCTCGATATCTGCACGCATCTTCTCACTGTGGCCTTCCCCGCCGAACAAGCCAACGCGGAGCTTCAGGTCCTTCTGCACATCCACACCAAGCCGCTCGGCCGCTTCGGCGATATACATTGCATAGGAAGGCGTGCCCACGAGCACTGTGGTGCCAAAGTCGCGCATGAACATCAGCTGCCGCTCGGTGTTGCCGGCAGAGGCGGGTATCACCGCGCAGCCCACCTTTTCCAGGCCGTAATGCAGGCCCAGCGCGCCGGTGAACATGCCGTAACCGAAGGCCACCTGCGCGATATCGTCTTCCGTGACGCCGGCCATGCAGATGAGGCGGGCCATGTTGTCTGCCCACATACCAAGGTCTTTCTTCGTATAACCCACCACGGTGGGCTTACCGGTGGTGCCGGAGGAAGCATGCAGGCGCACAACCTTTTTCATCGGCGCCTGAAACATCCCGAAGGGATAGGTGTTGCGGAGATCATCCTTCACCGTGAAGGGGATCAGCCTGAGATCCTCCAGCGATTTGATGTGTCTGGGCGCGAGGCCCACGGCCTCAAACTTTTCGCGATAAAGCGCTGAGTTTTCCCAAGCGCGCTCCACCGCCTTTTTCAGTCGTTTGAACTGCAGCTCGCGCATCTCGCTGCGCTGCATCGTCTCTGTCTTGCGATCCCACATCATAAAGCCTCCCCGCGCACGGGGCGCAAGCGCGAGCCGCCTGCTCCTGCCATGCTGCCATACTACGAGACCGAAGCAGCCACAGGCCCCTCCGATCATATAAACTGCATTATAAACCAATTTGCCGCATATGTGAACCGGAAACAAACAAACGCAAGAATGCGGAAATGATATCTGCTCACGGAGAACCATATGATAATAGGAGAAAGGCGGGAAGGCCATGAGGCTCAGGCGGATGGTCACAAGTATATCTGCGGGAATATTGCTGCTGGCGGGGTTTTTATCGGGCCGCGCATCACTGCCTGCCGCAGCGGATCAGGACGTCGGCATTCCTTTGCCGATCCTGATGTATCACAGCATTGTGGAAAACTCATCCCGTTGGAGCACCTATGTGATCAGCCCCGCGGAGCTGGAACGCGACTTGAAATTTCTGCAGGCCAATGGATATCAAACCGTCACCGTGCAGGATCTGATCGATTATGTGGACGGCAACGGGCAGCTGCCTGAAAAGCCGGTCATGCTCACCTTTGACGACGGATATTATAACAATTACCTTTATGCCTATCCGCTGCTGCAGCGATACGGCATGAAGGCGGTGCTCTCACCGGTGGGCCGCTATGCGGACCAATACAGCCTTTCCGAGGATTTCAACCCGGAATATGCCCACGCGTCCTGGAAGCAACTGCGGGAAATGAGCGACTCCGGCACGATTGAGCTGCAGAACCACTCATACAACATGCACACAATCACCAGCAGCCGCGCGGCGAGCACAAAGGTAAATGGCGAGTCAGCGGATCATTACCGCACGGCGCTGGTGGCCGACGCGGTCCGGATGCAGGTGCTGCTGGACAGCCAGACCGGTGTGCTCCCGCTGGCCTACACCTATCCTTTTGGCCTTGTGAGCAAGGAATCCATCCAAATCCTAAAGGATATGGGGTTTCGCGCATCGTTATCCTGCACCAGTGGGATGAACCGCATCACCAACGACCCGAAATGTCTGTTTTTACTGAAACGATATTTGCGCCCCCATGGAAAAGCCGTCTCCGTGATCCTTCCATAACAAAGCCCCCCGCAACTGTGGCGGAGGGCATGATCTGACGGGCTTTATTTGTCCTTGTCCCGGTGCTTGCCGATGCCGGAGACCTCCCGGAAGAAGTTGCCCACACGCTCCTTGCGCTGGCCGCTCACAGTGGCAATCAGCAGGAAGATGAGGCCCAACGCTCCCACGACGCCCACAATCCACGCGATGCTGGAGGCAGCCGTGCGCCCCGTGCCCTTCTGCTGAGCTTTCTGCTGCTGGGCACCTGGTTGCGTTGCCTGGGCTTGCGGCTGGCCCTGGTTGTTTTGCGACTGCTGGTTGCCGGCACCCAGATATTCGGCGATGACATCGGCAATGTAATCGGTAGTCTTCAGTGCCTTTTCCTTCTCGATGGTGTGAGTGCCGACCTCAATGATCATTGAATTCGGCGTCAGGTCCTGGTTGTAGCTGCCCTTGCCAATGTAAATATCCTTGATCAGCCCTGGGTGCAGGTCATCGGCGATTTTTTTCAGTTTCTTCACCGTTTCTTCATTGGCC
>JAEYYW010000003.1 GCA_023428265.1 Bacillota bacterium
GTGTGGCAGCAGCCAGTGTGGAGCCACCCTTTTTCAGCGAAACCTCGAAATCCTTTGGCTGCAAAATGCTTGATGCCACCACAAAAAGTGTGAACTGCTTTTCTGTGTTTTGCGGCAGGATCACTTCCCTGCGCACCAGCAGGGAAAAGGCATCGCCGGTGCGCAGTTCAAGCGTGCCGGCAATCTCCTGACCGCTGTTTTTCACCGTTACGTTGACCGGGGCAATCCTGCCGACCACATACTTGCCGCCATAGCCCACCTCCACCGTTATGGAAACGGTGTTGCCCTGGGCTTTGGCCGGTGCCGCCGCCGGCAACAGCATCGCCAGAAGCAGCCCAAACGCGATCATCCTCATCTGCCTGATCATGCACAACCTCATTTGTTCATCCGGCTGCCACTGCGAACGAACATGGCGCGGATGGAATATTGGCGATAGAAATTCGTTCGTTATCGATGATTTTCCATTTATTCTACTCGGGATTGGCAGTCCTGTCCAGCCACAAAATGCAGCCTCCTGGCTGTGGAACCTCCAGGCTGCCCAGCCCGCATGATGTTTCAAATTTGTCCGGTTTCCAGAATATTCTAGTAAACATAAGTATCAATAGTATGAACAGGACGGTTAACAATCTATAAACAATCCGCTGGCTGCCCCTCCTGCAGCACAATGCTCTTTTCTGCCAGATCGATGAAAGCCCTCATCGCCGGTGAAACCCATTTGTCCTTGTGGCGGACCACCCGCACCACCTGCTTTGCCAGATCGGCTGAATGATTGGCAAAGGGAAGCTCCACCAACCGGCCGTCAAGCATTTCGTCCATCGCGGCTACCTTCGGCAGATAGGTGACCCCGAAGCCGCCGGCGGCCAGCTGCTTCATCACCTGCACGCTGCTGGAATCCAGCATGGATGCCGGAGTGATGCCGGATTCGGCAAGCTCGCGCAAAAGAGACTCCCGATATGTGCAACCCGGCTCCGTCAGGATCAGTACCATGCCCGCAAGGTCAGCGGGCTGCAACGGCTCGCCGCGTAAAGCCAACGGAGAGCCGGGCGCGGCCAGCAGTGCCATTGGCTCCGGCCACTCCATCAGCGAGACATACGGTGCGGATGAGTGCAAGGTGCCCAAGAAAAACGCAAAATCAAGGCTGCCGTCGCGAAGCTGGCTGAAAAAATCGTTACAGGCACCGAAGCGAAGCGAGATCTCCACCGCAGGATACAGCTTGTGGTACTCAGTCAGCAGCGGTGCAAGACGCACCGCAAACAAGGACTCAGGGGCGCCGATGACCAGAGTGCCGCCCGGTGCTTGCGCCGGTGAAACGGACTGCCGGGCCTCTTCGCAGAGGCTCAGGATTCTGCGGGCATACACCAGCAGCGTTTTTCCCTCCTCCGTGAGTGTTGTGCTCTTCCCCAACCGTTCAAACAGACGCACCCCCAGTTCAGCCTCCAGCGCCTGGATCTGAGCCGTGACCGAAGATTGCGCATAGTTCATTTGCTCGGCTGCCTGCGTGAAGCTGCCCAGGTTTGCAACCGCGATAAAGGTTTGCAGCAGTCTGATCTCCATAATGCTCCTTCCATCGGAATCACCGATGCATTTGCTCGAAACCATCAATTTTACTGCTTTACATGGACATGATATCATCAAACAGTAATCTTTTCCAGTCCGAAAGGGGGTTAATCGCTGCTATGTCTGCCACGGGGCAAGCCGTAACCGGCATCCCACCTGTAAAGAATCTGTAAATTCATGCGGATCAACCGCAGCCGAGAGCTGCCGGCAGTGCGGTCCCGCTTGCTAAAACGATCACACGCTGGTAGAATTGGCAATTATAGCACTGCCGGAGGTGCGGATGTCAAGCATCTATCAGACGTTGAACAACATCGTGACAAATGCGGAAAAAGTGATCGTGGGCAAGCGCGACACCATTTCCATGGTGCTGATTTCACTGATCTGCAACGGCCATGTGCTGGTGGAGGACGTGCCCGGTGTGGGCAAGACCAGCATGGTCTCCGCCGTGGCAAAGTCCATCAACGCGTCGGTGAACCGTATTCAATTCACACCAGACACGCTGCCGAGCGACATCACCGGGTTTTCCGTCTACAACATGAAGTCCAATGAGCTGGAATTCAAACCCGGCGCCGTTTTCAGCCAGTTTGTGCTGGCCGACGAGATCAACCGCACCTCGCCCAAGACGCAGGCGAGCCTGCTGGAGGCGATGGAGGAATCGCAGGTGACTGTGGACGGCGTAACGCACAAAATGCCCCGGCCTTTCATGGTGCTCGCCACACAGAACCCCGCCGAATATCTGGGCACCTGGCCGCTGCCGGAGTCTCAGCTGGACCGCTTCTTTATGAAGCTGAAGGTGGGATACCCCACAGCCAAGCAGGAGAGCCGCATGCTGACCAACTTCAAGCTGGAAAACCCGCTGGAAAAACTGGAAGCGGTGGCCACGCCGGAAGATATCCTGGAAATCCAGGAGCAGGTGCGCAACGTGCATGTGGATGACAGCATAAATGACTATATCGTCTCCATCGTGGCCGAGACCCGCAGAAACCCCTTGGTGGAGCTGGGAGTGAGCCCCAGGGGCACACTGGCACTCTATCGCGCGGCGCAGGCCTGGGCGCTTTGCAGCGGCAGGGACTATATGGTGCCCGATGATGTGGTGAAGGTGGCCCAAGTGGTGCTGGGCCACCGGGTCATGCTACGGCAGGAGGCCAGGATGAAAAACATGACCGCCGCGTCAGTCGTGACCGACGCTGTGGAGCGGGTGAAGCCCCCTCTGCTTGCCGCACATGGTTAAGAACTGGATCATCTACTATTTGTGTTTACTGGCATCGCTGGTGTTTGCGCTGCTTTTTCCGGGCGGTGTGTCATCAGCCTTTTTTTTCGCGGCGGCATCGGTGCCGGTGGTCTCGCTGCTCACCGCTCTGGTTCTGCAGGCAGGCTTTCGATATGAGCAGCGCCTTGACTGCTCTTCGGCAACCAAAGGCGAAACTGTGACCTACCGCCTGAAGGTAATTAACAAAAGCCCCCTTCTGCTGCACAGCATCGCCGTGGCTTTCCACAGCTCCGGCACCGTTTTTGCGCGGGAGCTCTGCGGCAGGTCACTCTCCGCACCGCCCCTTTCGGCAGCTGCGCACGAGATCCTGCTGCCCTGCAAATGCCGCGGCGCCTATGATATCGGCGTCAGCGAGATCCGCCTGAGCGATTATCTTGGCCTGTTTTCACTGCGCCAGCACGTGAAACCCCTTGCGGTGCTCACCGTGTATCCGCGCATCGTGACGATCCCCACATTCCCGGTGCTCACCGGTGCCGAGGGCGAGCCGGGCATGCATGGAACCAGAGGCTCTGAAAACACCGAGAGCATCTCCGACATCCGAAAATACGCCAGCGGCGACCGCCTGCGCTCGATCCATTGGAAGCTTTCCGCAAAAAAGGAAGAGCTGATGGTGAAGAACTATGAACAAGCCTCCGGTGCGGACGCGGACCTGATTCTGGACGCGTCCGGCTGCATCGGTTCCAAGGAGGAGCGGGCCGCCTCAGAAGACAGGCTGGTAGAATGCGCGATTTCGCTGATTTGGCATTTTGTCACACGGTCAATCCCGGCGACAGTGTGGCACTGCGGCAAGCAGCCGGAGCGCCACACCGTGAAGAACAGCGGTGATTTCAGAGGCATCTACCAAATCCTTTCAGAAACCGGTTTTGAGGAGCCTTGCCTGCCTGAAATCAGCACCATCATCAGAACCACCGGCAGAAAGACCGTGGTGGCCGTGACCATACAGCCCGGCGAGGAGCTTTGCACCCTTCTGGTAAAAGCAAAATCAGCCGGCTGCTTGCCGGTGCTGGTGCATGTGCTGCCTGAGGAAAGCTGCACCCAGCCCGGCGGAGAACTCCGCGCCTTGCTGCTGCAATCGGGCGTGACGGTGCTGGCCTACCATCCGGATCAGGGTCTGGACACAACGCCGGCCCACATTGCCCTATGAGCGGCCGTGATGGAAAACCGCACACGGTCCGGCGCTGGCAGGATCTGATTGCAGAAATCCCGCTGATGGCGCTGCTGGTTGTGTCCAGTGTTTATCCGTTTGTGGCGGCGCTGGAGCTGGAGCTGACACCATGGGAGCTTTTAGCCGCCAGCCTCGTGCTGCTGATTCCGCTCTCCGCATTGTTCTTTCGCGCCCGTACAGCGATACTGACCGGTATTGTCATCTCTGTGTTGGCGGTAGTTGCCGCATTGCTGCTGGTTCTGTCCACTAATCAAACGGTCGGTGCCATGCGACTGGAGGCAGACGCATTTATCAACTGGGCCAGTTCGTACTTAAAGGGGTTCCGAACTGATATCCCGGTATACTGCAAGACGCTGGGCTTGATTTTTACCGCGCTGATCACGGTTCCGACTTGCCTGAACACCGTGCGGCGATTGGATGCATTTACGGCGCTGCTGCCGGGGTTTTCCGTGATTTCGGCGCTTGCCATCATCGGTCATAACGTGAATATGCCCGCTGTGTTTGCTTATCTTGCCGCAGCGATGCTCTATACGGCATATCATCGTTTCCGGCGGCACGCAGGCGAATACCCGCCGGGTCAAGCCCCCTCCCCTGCCGTCTTCCTTGTGTCAGCGATGCCGGTGGCTCTGGTGGTGATGGCAACCGCCATACTGCTGAGCAGCCTGGTCAAGATTGACCCCGCCTGGATGAAAGACACGCGGGAAAAGCTGCTGCACAAGCAGAGCCCAGTGGCGGATGTTGTGAGCAAACAAGCCGGCAACGTGAACACAAGCGAGCTGGGCGGTGTGCCGGCGCAAGACGACACCGTTTTGATGAAGGTGGTTTCCGACTCAGCCGATGTTTATCTCAAGGCGATGTCCAAAGATGTGTATACCGGCCACTCCTGGGAGCGGTCAGATGTCTCGAAACGCCCATTTTATCCGGATGAAGCAAACTTCACCGACACACAAGAGACCAATACAGGCCTCATACAAAGCCTTGAGCCCAATAAGCAAACAAGAATTACAATCCACGTCGAATATGTAAACCTCAACTCTCCCATCGTATACCTTCCGCTGAAAACAGAGTCGGTGGTGCTGCCAGATTCCGCACAGCCCAGTCTGGTTGGCAGCGACGCCGTGATGCTGGGCACCACGGCAACCGCCGGTTTTTCCTATGTCGCTACCTATCTTGCCAGGGATGAAGCGATGCTGGATCTGTTGGCACAGTCTCACAAAGGGTATTACAGCGAAGTTGGCGGTTCGTCTGAGGAGCTGTTCGCCAGATACGTTGAAGCCATCTACGACGCCTGCACCGCCCTGCCTGACAGCCTGCCGGAGAGGGTGCGGCAGCTTGCCGGCAAAATCACGGCAGGAGCTGCCAACGATTATGAAAAGGCAAGAGCAATCGAGGCATATCTTTCTGCCAACTACACCTACACCCTGACCCCCGGCGTGTTTGACAAGAGCCGGGATTTTGTGGATCAATTCCTGTTTGAGAACCAAAGGGGCTACTGCACCTATTTTGCCACGGCGATGGCGGTGCTGCTGCGCTGCGAGGGCATTCCGGCGCGCTACGTGGAAGGCTATGTGCTGCCGCCCTCCAAAACCGGCGACGCTTATCAGGTCACCAACCGCCAGGGTCATGCCTGGGCAGAGGCCTATTTTGAAGGCATGGGCTGGCTTGAGTTTGAACCAACCTCCGCATATGCCGGCGGCGCCAGGCCCACAGCGGCCATCCCCACCGCCAAACCATCCCCCTTGCCAACACATTCGGCCACGCCGCAGCCCTCCGCGCAGCCCGTTTCACAGGGCAGCACCGACAAGCCCGCACCTCCGCCTGCATGGCTGCTGTGGTCTGCTGCGGCGGTGTTGGCGTTTCTGGTGCTGTCCACAGCCCTCTATGTTATCGCAAGGGAAAGAAGGCGGAGCAGAGATCGTTTGGGTCCCAAGTCCATGGCCATTGAGCTCTTCGGCCAATGCCTGCAGGTGCTGGCCAAGTGTGGTTTTACTCCGGGCAATGGAGAGGATCTGAATGATTTTACCCGCAGGGCGGAAACCGGATGCTCGATGAAGCCTCGCAGCCTTTCACCGGCTACGGAGATTTTCCAGTTGGCGCGGTTCAGCACCCACGAACCCAATGGGGATCAAATCAAGCGGATGCTGGCCACGCGGGAGCAACTCCTGCATGCCTGCAAGAAAAAACTTGGGCCAATCCGTTATGGGGTTCTGAGATGGTTGTGGGGAAAAAATGAAACGCCCGACCTTTAGCCAATCAGTCAGGCGTTCCACTTTCTCGAAAAGAGTTCTCCAGCGAGCTTTTTTGTCCTCCGAAGACAACCGTAGTATTCTCCCCCAGCGCGCCGATCATGCAAGTCTTTCAGAAATCCATAAAGACAATTTCTGGGAAAACAGGCTTCCCGGTATAGGTGAAACGCCTGATCCGTGGCCGGCGAATCAGGCGTTCCATCTGCGAAAGGAGACCTCCCACGCGGGTGCATGTCCTCTTGAAGACAGGCATAGTATGACCGGCTGCCAAAGGAATCATGCGCGGATGCAAAGAGGCCAAGTTCACGTTTATTTAAGTATAGCATGCTATCTGGAGATTGTTATCGCAAACGTCCATTGGGCTTTGTTGCCGGCATATCTGCCGCCTTTTTCTACCACTGTCACAACAACGGTGAAGGTATTGTCCCCTGGCTTAAGACTTGCAATGTCAACCGAAAGGGTTCCCTTGCCAACGTCAGCTATTTTATCGTCTTCGATGGCGGTGCAGACGATTTTGATCTTATCGCCCGAACCAGATTTGACCCGCATACTGCCGCCCTTGTCCAGCTTCTGGCCTTCCACCTCCACCGTAGTTGTCCAGTCACCGCCCACATTGTTGTTGGACACAAGCTTTGCATCGCTGAACTTCACGGTGAAAGCATCATCTGGCTGCGGCGATCCGAGAGGTGTCTCGGTGGGTTTCGTTGATGGGCTTGGCTCATTGGTTGGCTCCGGCGTCAGCGACTCCGCCCGAGCTGTTGCAGATGGGGTCGGTATGGACGCCGGTGACCTTATGGCAGCCATAACTGTGGCCGCTGGTGCTTCTGAAGCAGACTGGTTTATGCGCTCAGAGGCCAGTTCTGAAGGCTGAACCAGGTTGGAAACCGTCTTCATTGCGCAGGAAACACAGCCGGTGGAGAATGCCGCCACCAGGAGCAGGGAGAGAAGCAACGGAACCGTTCTCTTCATGCTGACCGCCCGTTTGAGTCTGCCTCTATTCTACCGCTATCGTGGGGGAATGGCAATCATTGGATAAAACTAAAATTTTAACCTATTGGTCACGCCAATAGAGTTCTCGCCTATGATGGCTAACTCGCTTTTCCTCCGGTGGCAGCTTCATGTAATCCCCATAGATGGACGCCAGATATTCGTGGTACCCAACCGGTGCACTGTATGTTCGACCCTCAAAAGAAACATCCACAGATTCAACGAAGTATTGTTTCTTTACTACTTCTCGAATGCCATAACTTCCAAAGCACGAACCGACAAATTGCTGCTTATCATATGGATATGTTTGTGCTAATTGGGTTAGCTTTTTCAGATAGTATCTGAACCCCAACAACTCTGACGCTTTATATATTACTCTTAATAGCATAGTCATGGGCTTTGATGGTACTCGTCTTGCCATATATGTCGAACGCTGGAGACCCTTCATATATGAAGTAATCCTTCTGAAAAAACGGATCTGCTCATCCTTATTATCAGGAAACCCGTCAATAGGAAAAATATCAATATAGAGACCATAATACTGCTTTAGCCAGTTCTGTAAATCACTTCTAAGTTGTTTCTCAATCAACATTGTGTTAGTATTTACAATCTTCGCAAAAGGCCAGAAGTATTGTGCAGTTTCTGGGAAGCATAATACGTCCAGATTTGCATTCACCTTAATCTGCCTTGTTAAGTCTAGAAACCGATTATAATCAGGCCTTGGCATCATAACGTCAACATCGTCATCCCATGGAATAAAACCCTGATGACGCACTGCACCAAGCAACGTGCCATAACTTAGGAAGTACCGAAGCCCGTGTTCATCGAAAAACTTAACAAGGGTATCCAAATTACTGCATAGTAACTTTTTTGCTTCCAAGTCATTAATTGGTCTTTCCATAGCTACCTCGAAAATTTTTGATCGTTCTCCGATACGTATACAAATAGTAACCTCGTATGCAGAATAGCATTGCCTCGGTACAACATCGCAAGGCGGCAATATTGATGATTGTAAAGCGGCCGAAAATGATCAGGAGGATCAGCCCGGTGACGTGGAATATTGAGGAGATTATCGTGGATTTCGTTGTCTCGTTAACCATGCCGATGGTTCCCAATACAGGGAAACCAATGATTTGAGCGGGGAAAGCGAAAATAAGAACCGGGAGCAGTGTCCGGAAAACTGGTATAGCCCCTGTGTACTTACTTCCACAAAATACTGTGATAATTTGAGAGGAGAAAAGAAACGTAATGATTGTTACGGCAACAATCACGGGCTCCATAATCAACAGTATTTGTTTTATCAAACGCTGGTCCTTTTTCTTAACCATATGGGGATATAGGCTATTTACAATTGGGCTATACAGCGAAAGAGCGGAGTTGATAAGGTTGTAGCTGACACCCCAGAATGATATCTGCTCAGGTGGTAAGTTGACGATGCCCATCATGAATGTATTTGTTACACCAAAGGCGGTTGTGGCAAATTTCGATAAGAAATATACCGAAGAACTCCTGAGCATTTGGATGCAGTCTTTAAACGTTGAGAATGCTACCTTGAGCTTTAGTTTAGTAAAAATTTGTATCCACACAAGAATGACTGCAAGGATGTTACCCATAATATTAAGAATAGGAATCCATAAAATATCAGCCTTTGTTCGCACAAGCACAAATGTCATTACCGTAGTAAACACTTTGGTAACAATAAAACGCATTGTAATAGACTGCATTTTTTCGAGTCCCATAAAAAGGAAGTCAGGAAGAAATATCTCAAGGTACACGCCAATCAGATACAAGTAGGAGAGCAGTATATAATTACGCATGATATCAATGGATAAAATCATTGCTGAGTAAACAAAAAGCGAAATAATGGCCAGTAGCATGTTACTCTGAATAGTTGTCCCGAGAATTTTGCCTATAACCTCTTTATCATTTCTACTTTCCGCAATTTGCTTGGTCGAAGATAGCTCAAAGCCAAACTTTAAGAAAACCCTTACATAGCTTATTACTGCTGTCATATATGTAATAACTGCATATAGATCTGGTTCCAGTTTCCGCGTAAGGTAAGGAAATGTTAGCATAGGTAACAAATTCTGAGCCAAAGCCATTATATACAGCATTATCGTATTGCTGAAGAACTTTTTTCTTTTGATCATGTTTGGATATCAGAACTCCTCTTTTCTTCGATAAATATACCACATCCGATCAATAAAATAATGACACCCCAAGCATAAGAAGGTACATTAAATTGCCAACGAATCATTGAAGTAAACAATTCCTGTGTAATCAACAAGAATATGGAAATGCTTTTTATGTTAGGATTTACCAGTATGTTTCTATAAACTATGTAACATATTCCGCCGTATATCATAGAGCCGAATATTATGCCATAGATTCGCAAGTCGAGATAAAAATATAGGAACGGCGTTACAAATGCGTTATATTTTATACCTGGTGAGATAAAATAAACGCCTTGCTGCACATTGTCACGAAGTATACCGGCAGATTCTAAGTACAAATCTGGATAAGGTACAATATGTGCTTTATTGAGTAATGTAAATATTGGACGGATAATTCCGCCAAAAAAAGAAAAGCCGTGTGTGTATTGGTTCTGTTGATCAATAACTGTTAGTCGATAGTCTAGCAAATTAATGCAACCAGTAAAGTAATCATAAATTAAGCGAACAGATGATTTTCTCATGATAGTGATTAACACACTAACTCCAATAATCAGTATACTGCTTGCCAATACTATACTAATCGACTTTTTATCTAAACTAAATGACCTTTTTCCAACATTTATGTATACCAAAAAACCAATTACCAGATCAACGGCAAATCGGTATATGATTAATCGTCCGCCATTTTGGAATGCAACCATAAGAATGAAAATTACAGTAAATATTATAATTTGCTTTTTATTTTTTCCAAAGTACAAATTGCTCACACCGCATATGACAAGAATATAGGCCATAGTATCTATAACATAAAATTGGATTACACTCATTATTACGTTAGTCTTGTCACTAAACAGACTCTTGCGTATTGAGTATAGGGACTGCCCCTGAGAAAGCAATATAATAACATTTACTAACAAGTAAACCAATATAGCAAATGTAATTGCATAAAGGAGATAGAGCACTTTGTAGTTAAACTTGTAACTCCTAATCTCATTTGTTCGTTTTTTTGACAATAAGAGCTTAAGTATATAAAAGCCCAGAGCAAAGCTAAGAAAGCCAATTGTCATGTATAAATATGTAGTTACTTTAACAGCATGGGTGTTCTGATTAATTAAGCTAAGAATCAGTATAAACGACCAAAACCCCAAAAACAGTGTTAGTGGATTGAAAATATTCTTTTCCCTATATAAAGATAGTCCTGCTATTATTAGGCAAAGGACTATCATTATAGCAACCGGTATGTTCATTTTGGCACTAAATCCTTAATAGTTTCTTAACATAGCTCACTAGTATAATTATAAAGCTAAGTCGATATCTGGCCAGTGATGCAAAGATTTTCCGTTGTATGTTTAAGCAAGAAACATCAACGTTTTGAATCGCTGATCTATACGGCTCTAGCTTGAGTATTTTACATAATTGCAATCTTTTAGTCAACAGGGGCTCTCTATATTTACTATTGCAAATATGGATATTTACAAATAGTATTAAGGTATATAATACCCTGCGATCATATAGCTCCTTCAGGTACGAATCAGTATCAATACTGGCATCTACATATGCCTTCAACTCATACAGATAATCGTTGAGCATTTCTATTCTATTTTTCTTATATGAGTTCGTAATAGATGTAGCGTTAATTCTGTAATGGTATAAGCTTTGCTTCAAGTGGAATGCTCTTGTTACATTCGTCAGACCATTCAGATTGAATAGCTGATCCTCTCCCCATTTCAAATTTGACTTGAACCTAACATTACCACGTAAAAGGCTGCTTCTCCATAGCTTGCCCCAGACATACGTGGCGTTGCTAACACAGCTAGATTCGACTAGAGTGCTATCGAGAATAATGCGCCGTATATTGAGAGGATCAATATAGCGATCTTCCGAGAACATCCGAACTGGGTACTCTTGATTGGGGTAATTCCAGAAATGCCCACATAGTACCAAATCTGCTTTCGATTGCATGGCTGCTTGCAATAATGTTTGACAGAGACTGGGTTCCACCCAATCATCACCATCTACAAATAGTATCCATTCTCCAGAAGCATGCTCAAGACCATAATTCCTGGCCTCAGATACGCCAGCATTAGCCTGATGAAACACTTTTACCCGTTCATCCATAAGGGCATACTGATCACAAATCTGGCCGGAACCATCAAGAGATCCGTCGTTTACCGCGATGATCTCAATATCTTGAAAAGTCTGCTTGATCAAGCTTTCCAAGCATTCTCGTAAATATTGCTCTACATTATATATCGGTACAATTATGCTAATTTTCGCCATGTCACATACCAATATCTTTTACTGATTGCAGTGAAAGGCCTTTTTGAGGATTCGTGGCAATTGATTGCATAAAATCATCTTTCCACCATGCCTGCATATAGTGTTTGTTACGCTTATCCTCAGGCGGCAGCTGCATGTAATCGCCGTAGAGTTGTGAAAGATAGATGTGGTAGGCAGCTGTCGTTTGAAACATTGTTTTATTGAACTCTACCCAAATAGGAACCTCAAAATCTTTGCGCACGTTAATCTCAGAAAGTCCATAGCCAGCAGTGATAGCGGCGCAATATGTGCTGTTCTCAAGCTTGTACTTCGCGGCAACTTTATTAATATAAATAGCCAGTCTTTTGGGGCCTATCAGCCTTAACAGGGGCTTGATTGGCAATGCAAGATACTGGGCAGCTGTCAATAACTTGCTCCTTCGTTTAATGTTGCTCGTAGTTGTGAGATAGTATAGGCAATCACGCAGTAAGCGGATACGTAGATAATGTAGCTTTTGCCCGAGCTTGCTCTCAGGCATTCCATCCATTGGGAAGATATCTATCCACAGGCCGATATCGTCCCTCGCTTTAAATGCGTTTAACTTTGCTATTGTTCTATCATCCATCACACGCGCAATAGTATCAAATTCATTTACTACGAGGCGCAGGTGAGCAGGTTGGCAGACCGAGAATAGTTTTAGGAAGGCATTGTAATCGTCTCTGGGCATTATAACATCGATGTCATCATCCCAAGGAATAAACCCCTTATGTCGGACCGCACCCAGCAGCGTTCCGCCGCTCAAGTAATATTGAAATGAATTTTCTTTGCAAAAATCACTAAATGTTTTTAGTATATCAAACTCAATTTGCTGCAACTCAGGCAATGATAAACAATGGTTCATTTTATCCTCCCTAATTGATTAATTATCAAGATCGTCTCCAACTGGATGCTCATTGTTATGTTTGAAGACCAAAAATGTTTTTAGCAACCCTTCACATAATGTCGTCTTTGGAGCCCATCCAAGACCACGTAGCCGGTTGCTACTAATTAAGCCTAAGTTATACGGCAAAAAACCAGTGTTTGCGTTAGCTGCTGGAATGTCAAAGGCGATCTTCAACCCCTTTTGAGGCTCTAAATCAATTACAGATTGTGCTAGGTTGTGAATAGAAATAATCTCCGCCTCATTCCCAAGATTATACACAAACTCTTTACCTGAGAGCAGTATTGCTAGTATTCCTGTAACTGCATCGGCCACATAGGTATAGGAACGTTCTAATCTTCCATCACTCCTGAGTACAATATCTGATCCTATGATTACATTACGCAAAAATTCAGCGATAACATGTCCGTCATCCCAGTGCAAACTTGGGCCATATATGTGCGCCATTCGCACTGTATGGCAGGGGATGCCATACTGGCTCATATAGGCTGAGCAATACGTCTCAGAGAGGCGCTTACTTTCAGGATAACACGAGCGAACGATCGTATTGTCCAAAATGCCAATCATATCTTCTGTAATCAACCTATCTACTGACAGACTGCCATAAACTTCGGCACTCGAAAGGAAAATAAACTTTCTGGCCTTGTTTCGCCGTGCTAATTCTAATAAATTGTATGTACCTATCACATTTGCTTTAATTGTACCGACTGGATCTAAAGAAAAGCAGTGCGGATTAGCCGGGCTCGCAGCGTGAACAATATAGTCAACATGTCCTTCATATTGGGGAGGGGTACAGATATCTTGTTTGACTAGCGTGACATCGTCACGACAGACAAGGCCGCTACATTGCAACTTAAGCTTTACTGGATCCCTTAGCAGAACAACTAGTTTAATTTTTAAGCCTTTGGTATCGTTCAAATGGATTAAAGTATACAACAAGTAAGATGCAACCATACCGCTGGCACCGGTTATCAGGATAACAGAATTACGCAAGGTACTCCAATCATCTGTCATATTGATAATACCAGTAATGTCCTCAACCATAATCGGATGCAGATGCTGTTGAATCATTTTTACCTCTTAGCTTACCTTGATCCAGCTATCCTTCTGCGAATTAAGAAGTGCCTTGAAGATCTCAAGATCATCAGTTGTTGTAATTTTTATGTTTTTTTCAGAGCCAGTAGAGAAATACACTGGTTGCCCAAGTTCTATCATCATTGTACATGAAGCGATTGAGTCTGTGATACCCCGCTCCAATGCTTCCCTGTGAGCCCAAGAAAGCTTTTTTAACGTGAAAGCTTGAGGTGTCTGTGTACGGACAAGAGTCTCTCGGGGTATGGTTACAGCCGCACACTCCTCAGTCTCCTTCTTTAATATCGCCTCAGCACAGGGTATTGTAGCAATTGCCGAACCATATGCCCGACAAACCGTAATACAATGGGAGATAATATCTTGGGATAACATTGGCCTAATTGCATCGTGGACTAGTATGATATCGTCCATGTTGCAGTGCTTTTCTAACTCGTATACACCATTTCGGATGGAAGACTGCCCGTTTTCGCCACCATTTATGATCCATTTAAGCTTAGTAATATTGAATTGCCTGGCATAGGCGATTAGGATTTCCTGCCAGCCGTCTATACAAACAACTGCTATGGAGTTGATGTCAGGATGTCTTTGGAATGCTTCCATCGTATAAACTATTATAGGGCGATCATTAACATTTAGGAACTGTTTGGGAATACTCTGCTTCATCCTTTGACCACTGCCACCTGCAATAATCAGTGCGATATTGATATGCTCTCCCCCCCCTCTGAAATGGGAATATTTCCCATTAACCAAAGAATAGCATTATAATACACAAAATGCAATTAGCTGTATATAAAATCAGTATAATAATGTAGTAAAGTAATGTAAGTCTGTTGACAGCACAGAAGAGGAGGCCTTATAACGCAAATAAAGACCTCTATTAATATCTCGACTTCTCCAGGTACAACCCTATTGTAAAGAATATTGTATGAATTCTCCGCTGGATTGTGCGTCATCCACATTTGCAGATAAATAGAACCTCACTATTTGTTTATGTTTTTGCTTGATTCTGCGGGTGAGCTAGCGCAACTGCTTCCTGTAGAGTTTTAGCTTGCGCCTTCGGGTCGCAGTCCACCGGCTGCGTGTATTTGGGGCCTTTGAGGTTGGTCTTTTTGACCGTAAACAAATACGGGTCGGACTTCCGATGGGCCGCCAGATCAAGCCCGTCAACCGTGTCATCGTCCCTAAGCTGGAGTTTACTGGTATCGATGAACGCCTTTATAGCCTTGGGGCTGCGCCCTTAGCACCCATGTAGGCCACGTCTTGCACAGCGTTCAGACGCATCCTGGCAACTGCTCGTTCAGCGCGTCGGTATCGGGGTCTGTCAGTCCAAGCGCCATCACTGTTCCTTGGTCATGGTGTTCCTTCCCTACGCCTTCACTTTTATCGTTGTCGTGTCTATGGCGGCGCGCTCGGTGGTAGCGCTGCGGGCCCAGCGGATTTTTGGGTCTGAAAAAACGCCTGTCTTCACAGACGCTTTGGCCAACAATCGAGGATACTAGACAGCCGCGTCTCGAGCCCAGCGAAGATCCTCACTGACATCAACCATGGGGTGTTGTAATGCGAGCCATTCGATTTGCTCGACAAAGTGTAAGCCATGCACTCGCGCCACATCCTCAGATACCTGGGATGCGGCCACAAATTCGGCATCCGTGCAAACAGACAATGCCTTAATGCTTTACTGCATGTCCGCCGTCATAGCGTTTATTAGCTGAGCGCTAAATTGGGAAAAAGCAGGGCTATCATCAACTTGATGCTCACGCGCCCAATCATGATGTGATTTTAAAGCCTTTATGGCCTCAAGGACTGACATTGTTTACCCCCTTCTGAAAACTTGGGAATATTGTAGTTGGCATCTCAAGTTCATCAATGTGTCATCTTCCGTTGAAGTGAAAAATCCTTCATCTGCTCATCTTCGAATGATTCCACCTATTCCGGATACGTCATGTCCGCGGGTACCATGTCGGTCTTCCCGGTCTTCGGGTCGCACGCAGCACGCTGGAGACCCTCCACCATCTCTCCATACACAACAGCTACAATCGTTGATCGGCAGTTTGGGTGAAGCGGTAAGATGTTGAAACCATGCTTTGCCGACACCACATTGTGTGGCTTGCCGGTGTCCGAATCGATCTTACCGTCATGCTTCTGGCTAATCTCGCTGGTCTTGATGCCCAGTGTCGCAATGAAACGATAATGCCTCACACAAAGCCCTCAGCGCCTTCTGGTTGGCCACATAGCTCATTTCAGTACACAGTAGCCGCTGGGCCGCATAGGACGCCTCATGGCCCGGCGTTGCCATCTGCATCATTTCATCCATGAATTGCGTCCAGCAGCGTCCGGTAGTAATGTTGGTGCACATAATCTCAACCAAGCGCTCATCCAGCAGACCGTCTATCGATTTACGCGAGGGCAACTGGGCTAGCATGAACGGTGTTATGGCAGGTGGCTCGACGGCAAGGGTTGGCTGTTAGCCACCGGTGACACTGGCTTGGTGGCTTCACCGGCCTGATGATCAGCGCCAGAAGCATAATCAAGCCAATTAATTAAGACCAATAATAGAAAGAACAAAACCCCAACTGAACCCGCATTTCATGCGATTCAGTTGAGGCTTTATTGGAGCTGATGATGGGATTCGAACCCATGACCTCGTCCTTACCAAGGACGTGCTCTACCTACTGAGCTACATCAGCAAACAAGGTTTGAAGCTTGCTGGTTTTCAAGGGCGAGCATGATTATAGCATACTGGCTGGATAATAGCAACAGGAACTATGGGGGCTGTTCTTCTATTCTTTTCCCGGTCATATCCAGCTGTTTCCTGATATACTGATGGTTGTATAAAGTTTTCGGGGGAACAAGTATGATCATCCAAACCGCCCGGTTGCACATCCGCTCCTTTTCAGAGGAAGACTTCAGCTCATTCTATTCGCTGCTCTCCGACAAGCGTGCCATGCGCTACACTCTTTGGGATGCTCTTCAGAGCGAGCGGGATGCAAGGCGCCTTTTCGGGATGCTTCGGGAGGCTGACATTGCGGCGGGGAAACCCGGCGAGTTGGGACTCGCTGTTACTCAGCGCGAGACCGGTTCCTTTGTCGGCATTGGAATCATTGACTTGATTGTATATAGCAAAAGCGGCGGCTGCGCGGAGATCGGCTACATCCTGCACCCCGATCATTGGGGAAAGGGGTATGCCACCGAACTTGCGAAAGCGCTTGTGGATTGTTGCTTCACCGATTTGGGCCTGCACAAGGTGATCGCCTGTTGCAACGCCAATAACACCGCGTCCGAGCATGTGATGCAGAAGCTGGGCATGGAAATCGAGGGCCGATTCCGCCAAATGCGGTTCAAGCACGGACGGTGGGACGATGAATTGCGTTACACGCTGCTAAGTGAAGAATTCATAAGCAACGAGTGACCAACTCCAGTCACTCTTAATATATATCAGTATTATAATACACTATTTAATGTCAGTGGCAATTTTTCTCACCACATCAAGGAATGACCCGGCAAGTTCATCGGCAAACTCCGCGCTGGCTGCCTCCGCCACCACTCGAAACCGGGAGGATTGCCGGTCCGGCGTGATGAAGACCCTTCCCTTTTCATTGTTGATCAGTGCCCCGCCATAAGCCTCGGAGCTGCCATAATCGGTATAGAGTGTTTTCATTGCCAGCCCCCGCTTTTCCAGCGGGCACTCCACAAACTCGCTGCGGGTAAAGATCTCCGGGATGCGGCCGGCATATGCCGAAAAGGAGATGCCCTCTTTTTCCAGTGTCTGCATCAGCAACACTACGGCATATGCCCCGTCATAAAACAGATAGCACATGCGTTCGTTGCTGGAATGGCAGGCACTCCGCAACCAGTCGTTATGGCCGGCCGCCGTGCGCTCCACAGCCACCCCCCTGCCGCCGGCCAGCGATTCAAACCGGCTGTTTGCCATCACAGGCAGAGGCACCGTGCCGGATGTCACACCACAGTCCATTGCGATCATCGCCAAAAGCACGGCAAGTCTGTCACCTTCATACACTCCGCCCACTTCATCAATGAGTGCAAACTCATTGCCGGCGCGCTCCTGATACAGGCCAATCTGCACCGCTTCGGACACGGCGCGCTTCGCCGCCTGGGCAAGGGCAGTGTCGGTAGAGCAGTTTTGGCAGGCATAACCCATTTCCTCCAGCACATGCTCGGTTTGCTGGTTCAGTTCGCTGTCGGGCCCATAAACACCGATCGTCCTGCCCTTTACCTCGGCGCGTTTCTCACCGCCAAAGAGCTCCTGCTCATAGAAGATGCCGATTCCGCTGATGTTGATGATGTCGGCGATCTCCTCGGTGCGGGCTTTCCGGAATGAGCCTTTGGTCAGATTGTCCTCAATCTTCTTTTCAAGCGCACTGTCCACGTTGGCGCCTTTTCCATCCATGATGATGATGTTGATGCGGCCCTCGTCTGCGAAAATATGCACAGCACCGTCCAAACGCAGGCGCTTGGTCGCAAAACGGGCAGCCGGAAGCGCCAGCTTCCCCATATCCACGCAGCACACGCCGGTGGACAGCAGCCCTGCGTCAAAGGCCTCCCGCAGCAGCACTGAGGTGTTATCACCCCAGGTGGCCACGCCCACCCTGCCGCCCCGCATCAGCGACGTGCCCAGCGCCATCGCCAACCGCGCGGCGCTTTCGGCAGTAATGTCGTCATTGAACCCGCCCTGGATACCTGACTCGTCAAACACCGACTGCGGATACCGGCTGCCGCGCTGCTGGGTGGCGCGCACTTGGGCGTGCCGTTCCACGGTGATGCCCGGCCAGATGGAAACATTGCGGCCCACCACGCTGTCGGAGCCAATGCGGGCTCCAGAGCCGACCACTGCGCCTTCCCGCACCGTTACACGCTCGCCGATTGCGACGCCGTCGCACACCACCGCCTGGCTGATCCGCGCGGAAGAGCCAACAAGCACATCATCCAGCAGCACAGATTGCTCGACAGAGGTGCCGCGCTCCACAATGCAGCGGCGGCCCACAATGGCATAAGGTCCGGCCACCACACCGGCGTTGAGCGTGGCCCCTTCCAGAACCGCGCAGGGCCGCACCAGCGCCGCATCCGGTGATACAGCAGCGTTGGCGTGCACAAACACACCGGGCTGCACCTCCGGCAGGCCGGTGTTCACCTGCACCCGCCCATCCAGAATGTCAAATTGGGCCGAGGCATATTGAGCCGGATTGCCGATGTCACACCAATACCCCTCCGTCACAAAGCCAAACATCCTCGCGTTGTCCTTCATAAGCGCCGGGAACAGGTCTTTTGAAAAATCCGCCTTGGCCCCCTCGGCAATCCGGTCCATCACCTGCGGCTCGATGATATAGATGCCGGTGTTCACCGTGTCGCTGAACACATCACGCCAGGCGGGCTTTTCCATAAAGCGTGCAATGCGGCCATCCTCACCGGCGATCACGACGCCAAACTCCACCGGCGTCTCCACGCTTTTCAGCACGATTGTGACATCGGCCCGGTTTCTCCGGTGAAACTCCATGGCCTGGCCCAGATCAATATCGGTGAGCGCGTCGCCGCTGATCACAACAAACGGTTCGTTCAGGAATTCTCTCGCGGAGCGCACGCTGCCGGCTGTGCCCAGCGGTGTTTCTTCCACAAAATAGCGCATATTGACGCCGAACGCTGCTCCGTCACCAAACCAACCCCGGATCACATCCGGCAGGTAATGCAGCGTTACGGCAATATCACTGACGCCATGTGCTTTGAGAAGTTCAATGGCATATTCCATTACAGGCTTGCCCAGCACCTGCACCATAGGCTTGGGCAAATCACAGGTGACGGGCCTGAGCCTGGTGCCTTCCCCGCCGGCCATGATCACTGCTTTCATCTTGCAACACCCCGAAAAAGCTCAACTGATATTCTAGTATTGGCGTTGGCGGGGTGCGATGATACCATTCGTTTGCATGATGGGGGAAGAGAAAGAAAAGGCGCGGAAATCCGCGCCTTTTGTTTATGGCAAATCTCGTATCCGTTTACTCGGCGGCAGCCCCAAGGAAAATGGAATTCACCGCTCCGTTGTTCATCCCAAAGATCAAACCGCCAAACACCGTGCCCACCACGATGCTCTCAAGCGTGGCCTCATCAGACTGGTCTTCCACATATTGGCCGTAGGCGGTCATCACATCATCCTTTGAGCTGCCCAGCTTGATCCCTTTGGAAGTGGCAAAATCACTGGGCGCTTCCACGGATATCGCGTAAAGCGCATACTCCGCCTCTGGCTTGTCGCCCTCCACCATATTCAGTGTGAGCCCTTTCGCAGGGTAGTTCCAGTTCAGATGCTTCTTGCCGTCTGCCCCCCACATCTCGGCTTCGGTTTTGGACTCTGCGGCTCCGATGGCGGCAGCCACTTCACCTTCGGTCATGCCCAGTTTCAGCCCGCCAATGACTTCATTCTTCATCAGCTCATTGCCATACTCGCTGTATTCCAGCCCGTCCCCGCCGGCGGCTCCGGTGGCTGAGGCTGTTTCAGCCGGTGGCTCTGTGGTTGCCGCGACCGTCTCCACGGGGGATGGCGATGGGCTGGCCGGCTCTTTGACCGGCGAAGTGGTTGCCGGTGCCGGTGAATCCACCGCGCAGGCAGCAGTGCTGATCATCAGCACCAACGAAACCAGAATTATCAAAACTTTCTTCATTTTACACCTCATATGTTGTTTTCTGACATTGAGGGTAGTATATCACAATGAGGCAATGCAGGCAAATTACTTCAAGTTTCTAGCGTTAACGCGATACGCGATCTCCGGCAAGGCCCTTGAGAAGCTTCTTCATCTTGTCTTCCACCCGGCGGCCCACCTCCAGCACTTCGTCATGCGTGATCGGCTGGTCCAGAATGCCGGCAGCCATGTTTGTCATGCAGGAAACGCCCAGCACCGGAATGCCGCACTGGCTGGCCGCGATGGCCTCCGGCACAGTGGACATGCCCACAGCATCGGCACCCAGCATGCGGGCCATACGAATCTCCGCCGGCGTTTCAAACTGCGGGCCCAAAAACATCGCGTAGACGCCCTTGCGCAGCATCACACCCAGCTCCAGCGCCACAGACTCCGCCCTGCGGATGAGCTCCGGCGAATAGGTTTTGGACATGTCAAAAAAGCGCCTGCCCGTTTCCTGCACATAATCCTGATTGACCGGCGTCACACCCATCAGGTTCAGGTGGTCGGTGATGAGCATCAGGTCGCCCGGTGCGTAGCGCTGGTTCACGGCGCCGGCGGCATTGGTGAGGATCAGCTTTTCCACACCCAAGCGGTTCAGCACATAGATGGGGTATGCCACCTGTGAGGCGGTGTAGCCCTCATAGATATGGTTTCGGCCGCTCATCACCGCGCAGGGCACACCGGAAATGTCGCCCAGCAGCAGCTTGCCGGCGTGGCCCACCGCTGTGGAGCGCACAAAACCCGGGATGTCGTTATACGGGATCGAGGCGCGCACCTCCATGATCTCAGAGATGCCGCCAAGGCCGGAGCCCAGCACCATCGCCACTTTGGGCTCCACACCGGCCGCCTTTGACTGGATAAAACCCACGGTCTGCTGCAAATCCATATTCATTCCCCCTTGATCTCGCGGGCAAAAGATTTGCCCTTCTCAATACTCATGCTAAACAGATCGGCAACCGTTTGGCCCAGGTCGCAAAACCCTTGCCGGGTGCCCAGATCCACACCGGAATTCAGCTTGGGGCCCCAGCCCAGCAGCGGCACATGTTCACGGGTGTGATCGGTGCCCGGAAAGCAGGGGTCCACACCGTGATCGGCGGTGAAGAGCAGCACATCGCCCTCCCCCATCGCACGGCGGAACTTCGCCACGTAGCCGTCCACCTCCAGCAATGCCTGGGCATAACCGGCGGCGTCGTTACGGTGGCCATAAATCATGTCGAAATCCACAAGGTTGGCAAAATAAAAGCCGGGCCCGCCGCTTTTCATGCAGCTCAGGATTGCCTCCAGCCCCTCATGGTTGTTGTGGGAGTGTATCCACTCACTGATTGACCGGCTGGCAAAGATATCCATGATTTTGCCGATAGCCGTCACCTTTACGCCACCCTCAAACAGCACGTCCAGCAGGTGGCCTTTGGGCGGAGCCAGCGAAAAGTCGCGGCGGTTTTCGGTGCGGCGGAAAGCCCCCGGCTCGCCGAGAAATGGCCTGGCGATCACCCTGCCCACGGCGTGGGGGCCGGCCAGCATCTCGCGTGCTTCTCGGCAGATGCGGTATTGCTCCTCCAGTGGGATCACGGCCTCGTGGGCCGCGATCTGAAAGACACTGTCGGCAGAGGTATAGACAATGGGCTTGCCGGTGCGGAGATGCTCCTCACCCAGCTCTGCGATGATCTCGGTGCCGGAGGCGGCAATGTTGCCAAGCACACCCCGGCCGGTGCGCCGGGTGAACTCCCCGATTATCTCCGGCGGGAAGCCGTGCGGATAGGTCGGAAAGGGCTTGTCCAGCACGATGCCGGCCATCTCCCAATGGCCGGTCGTGGTGTCCTTCCCCTGTGAGAGCTCCGCCATGCGGCCAAAGAAGCCCTCGGCCTGCACCGGCTTGTAAAATGACGTTCCGGCGATGTTGTAAAGCCCCAGCCTGGCCAGCTCCGGCAGAAAGAGCCCCTGGCTCTCCGTCACATGGCCCAGCGAGTCCGCACCCTCGTCGCCGAAGGCAGCGGAATCCGGCTGCCAGCCGATCCCAACTCCATCCAGCACAACCAGAAAGACCCTCATGTCAACCCCCGGCTTCGGGCATCGGGATGCCCAGTTTCCCCGCAACCGCGCGCATGTGCACGGCGGCGAGGTCATACTCCCGCTCGTTGGGCAGGTGTTCCAGCATCACAGGCGCTTCGGGGCAATGCTCCATCACCGAGGTCAGCAGCGCCTCATGGTCAAATCCTCCCAGCCCGGCCCGCACCTCGCTCAGGTGCACGGTCAGGTCTTCGGCGAGCAGGATATCCTTTGCGTGTATGGACCTTACCATGCCCCCGATCAGCCGGAAGCATTCCCGCGTCATCTCGGCGTTTTCATAATAAAGGCGGGGGCTGCAGGTGATGTTGACCAGATCCACATGGGCTGCAAAGCCCGGATGGCCCACCGCCTCCACAAGGTCCAGCATTTCCTGCACCGTGGTTGGAAACATCCACGGCATCATTTCCAGGGAATAGGCCGTTTTGGTGGGGTTCACCTCGCGCATGAGCCGGCGGATATAGGCCACAATGCGGTCAAATGTCTCCTGGGTGAGGTTCAGCGCATGGGGTCCGTC
>JAEYYW010000010.1 GCA_023428265.1 Bacillota bacterium
GGCCTGACTGTCGCCGAAGAGTCGCCAAGATATTGGTCACTTAACAGGATTACGGGGATCTGGTATTGCTCCGCCAGACGGAATGCACGGACCGTCTGCCAAAACGCGTCGGCGTGGTGTCGGAGAGCAATCACCATGCGCGGGAATTCGCCCTGTGAGGCGGAGATTACAAATTTCAGGTCGCTCTGCTCTGTGCGTGTGGGCAGGCCTGTGGCAGGCCCGGGCCGCTGCACGTCCACAACGACAAGTGGGAGCTCTGCCATGCCAGACAAGCCCAGTGCCTCTACCATCAACGAGAACCCGCCGCCGGAGGTGCCCGTCATCGCAACGGCTCCGGCGTAGGACGCACCGATGGCCATGTTGATCGCGGCGATCTCGTCCTCCGCTTGCTCCACCACAATGCCCGTATCGGCGGCATTAGCCGCCAGATATTCCAAGATCGGCGTGGAGGGGGACATCGGATAGGCGGAATAGAACCGGAGCCCGGCGGCAATGGCTCCAAGGGCCAGCGCCTTGCTGCCGGTGAGGATCATGTCATCGCCAAACGGCCCGCCAAAATGGGGATATCGGCTGCCAACTGCATCGTAACCTGCGGCAGCGGCCTTTAGGTTGGCCTCGAGGAATTCCTCCCTGATGGCGCCCTGGAACACATCTCGGACGGCATTCAGGTCTTCACTGAACAGCTTCATGGCTGCACCGATCGCCACGCTGCCGGCAACCCGTGGATTCCCGGCTGCCTTTGCCATGCCGCTTATGTCAATCTTTATGGCCTTCGGGTCATCTGTAGCCAGCGAGCTGTCGCACAAGATGAAGCCATCCGATGCAAGCCTGCTCCGATGCAGGTCAATGGTTTCCTCATTGAGTGCAATAATTCCGTCCAGACTGTCACTGTGGCAGAGTACGGGCTCCGCACCGAACCGGATTTGTGTGAAGTTATGGCCTCCGCGGATGCGGGACATGAAGTCGCGGGATGTGAATACGCTGTACCCTGACCTTTTAAGGAGCTTCTCCAGCATTGCTACCGTTGTATCGATCCCCTGCCCTGCGGCGCCGCCGATCAACAGATTGTACATCGTTGTTCCTTTCCCTATCATTATGAAAATTCTTTGTTTCCATTGCTGAAAATTGTCGTATAATTGTCGTAGAACATTATAATAGAAATCTATTTGATAATAAATAGTTCTTGAATAATAAGCTTTTTGCTTAATAGAGCAGACGGCCTTATTATATGTGAAAAGAGAAAGTCGGAGGATATTGGATGGATGCAAAAGCGGATAGAACAATACTTCTACCATCCACTCTACGAATGTGTTTGGTGGACTCCATCTGCCATATCGCGCGCAAACATATATTCCAGTGATCTGATCGTCAATTTATCGGAGAGTAATCCTGAGAGTCTATATTGACAATCTGATAAGTAATCTGATACTCAGCAGTTATCTCATCGAATTAAGCGAAATGAAAGGTTGAACACCTGAAATCCGAATATGTTGAAAAATCAGTTTTCTAGTTTTTGAAAAGCATCAAGAAATATTTTACACACTAAAATTGGAAGTAACGTTTCATGATGAAGTATTGAAAACAACATTATTTCATGAAATAATAATGGGAATAAATTGATTTGCGAAATAGAAGGAAAAGTGCAAGTCATGTTTTCCCTGAGAACCGCGATTCTGAATATCAGCCGCCGTAAGAGCAAAAGCATGCTGGTCATTTTGACGGGTATGGTCATCGTTACTTTCGTTTTCTATTATATGAATAACATAGAAATCAACCGTAAAGAACTTTTATCCCTGCCGCAGGCACTTCCGGTATCCGCGCAAATTGAAAACCTGAGCGGCACGCGGATTGTCGGCCTGGAAATACAATCCGAAATGGTCGATCAGATTGCAGGTTCCGGATATGTTAAAGACCTTTTTTATACGGCGAGGCTGGCCGCCAACTTCACATCTGTCCCCAATGAAACCGAGAAATACAAGCAGATATCGATCATGGGCGCCAATGACGCCCAAGCACTTCCCGGCTTGAAAGATGGTCAGACGCAATTTTTAGACGGGTATAACCTGGGCTTTTTGCATAGTCAGGAAGCCGTCTGCCTGGCGGACACAAACTTTTTGAACCAGAATAACTGTTCGCTTGGAGACACGGTCGATCTTGTTTTGTATTGCCTAAAAGCCAATACGGACGGTACGCAGTTCACGTTTGTGCCATTGGGAAAAGCCAGCCTGCGTATTGTGGGTGAGATGGATCCCGCTGCCATGAAGGATTATGGGGGCATCAACCTGCTGTGCCCAACAAGTTGGGTAAAAGCGCAAGACACCCAGGCTGGCCAGGATTTTACGCTGGATTCAGCAGGTTTTACCGTATCGGACCCCTTGAAACTGGACGCATTTAAAGCGGCGATGAAGAAGCTGTACCTGCTGCCCGTCAACCGTATGACGCAGCCTTCCATCAAAGGGTGCGCACTCAGCGTGAAGGACGAAACTTTTATCGCCACAGCCGGTCGCGTGAAGAACACGCTCTCCCTGCTCTATTTCTTCGCGTTTGTCATTTTGTTCGTCATCGCCCTGATAGGTTACGCCGTCGCCTACCTGCTGATGCAGGGCAGGCGGGCCGATATTGCGGTGATGCGGTCTTTGGGGAACAGCCGGAAGGACTGCGTGCAGATCATGCTGCTCGAATACGGTACGCTGGGGCTGGCGGGCTGTCTGCTGGGGGTGCTGTGCGCGGCGATCCTCATTGGGCTCAATGCCAGCGCGCTGTGGATCGCGCCGCTCTTTTTGCTCAGCTTAATGCTCGGCGTACTGGCGGCGGTGTTGCAAATCAGCAAACTCAACACCATGACGGGGCTCGTCAAAATGGAATCATGAGGGAAAAGACATGAGCACGATACTGGAAGCCTGTGGCGTCAGCTACTCGTATGTGAGCAAATACCAGAAAGTCGAAGCCGTCAAACACGCCGCCTGCGTGTTTGAGGCTGGGAAGTTTTACGCCATCATGGGGCGATCGGGCAGCGGAAAAAGCACGCTGCTCTCACTGCTCGCGGGGTTGGACGATCCCACTTCCGGGGAAATTCTCTTTGAGGGCAAGTCGCTCGCGAAGGCCGATCGTGACCGTTACCGCAGGGAAACCGCTTCGGTCATTTACCAGTCCTTCAATCTGTTTCCGCTGCTCACGGTGCTGGAAAACGTCATGTACCCCATGGAACTGCAGGGAAAGAGCCGCAGGCAAGCCGAAGCGCCCGCCGCGGAGCTCCTTGAAGAGGTCGGCCTCAACGCTGCTTTGCACCGCAAATTCCCACAGATGCTCAGCGGCGGCGAGCAGCAGCGTGTTGCCATTGCGCGGGCGCTGGCGGTGGGCGGGAAAATCCTGCTGGCGGACGAGCCAACAGGCAACCTGGATACCGCCAACGAACAAATGGTCGTAGGACTGATCAAGTCGCTCACCCACGAGCACGGCTATACGGCCATCGTGGTCACCCACAACGACTATGTCGCGTCCCAGGCGGACCAGATTTTCATCATGAGCGACGGTACGCTTAATACCGGAGAATAACGGGAAAGGGGAGCGAAGGCATGGTGGTTCGCAACAGTATCCGGCAGCTTCTGCGCACGCCGGTCAAAACGCTCTTCTTTTTGCTGCTGCTCGCCTGCACGGCTGCTTTTTTCATGCTGGGCTACAACCTGTGGAATATAGCCAACCGCAACATCGATAAAATCAACCAATCCTATACCACAATCGGCACGGTGCAGCAAAAATCCACATCCCTGGGAACAAATGCGATGTGGAATGCTTATAAAAAGAGCTACACCTATTCCACTTATTCCACCTACGGAAGCCCGATACCCATATCCACGCTGGATTTCAAGGGCGCGAACTATATCCAAAAGCCTGAAAAAAGGCCCATCTATTACGCATATGACCCCAGCTATGTGATTGACGGTTACGCGGGTTTTGAGCTGGGTTTTAATGCCTATAACTTGATCCTGATGATGCAGCCGGTGGCGGACTGCGTGCCCAACCAGCCCGTGCTCGTCAAGGTAAAGAAAGTGCTCTGGGGCAGCCTCACGGAATCCGTAGACAAGATATGGTTCTGTGACAGTACCAATGAGAAAGCTAAGCCGCTTTTCGCTGACAAAACGTATATTGTTTCCCTCCAAACGGATATGTACTATGCGATCAGCGAAGGCTTCGATAAAACCGTATACGCGCCGGCAATGAGCATTCAGGGGGCGCAATACCATAAAGACGGCACAGCGCTGAAAAATATTGAGGAAATCACAACCCCATGGGACGAGGTTACAGATCACTTTTTTGACTCACAAAGAGGCAAGCAATGGCAGACGCTGATCGACAGCTTTGCAAGACTGAAGCATACGATTACGGTAGTGCCCACCAACAGTACGAAACTGCTGATGACGTTCTTCACCGGCGACTCAAGGGTTCTGGATGGGCGTGACATCAGCGCGGATGAGTATAAAAACGGTGATAAGGTGTGCCTGCTCTCCAGCTATTTCGCCAAGAACAACCATCTTTCCGTGGGAGACAAATTGAGGTTGCCGCTGTATTACGCGGATTACCATTATTCACCCAGTTATATGTGGACGCCGGCAAGCCTGATCAACGCGAAAGGGGAAAGCTATTCCGCCTTTGAGGATAGCGTTTATACCGTCGTAGGCACCTATAACGCGGCCCCGCAGAGTTCCATGAATACGTATGACCTCGGGCAGAATACGGTTGTGATTCCGTTTGCCTCGGTGAAAAACAGTGACGAAGACAATATCGTGGCGGCTGGACCCATGATGGCCTATTCCACCTCGTTCCAGATTCCCAACGGCCAGATCAAGCAGTTCATGGCTGCCTGGCAGAAGTTGGGGAACAACGGCCTGGATATCCAGTTTTACGACAAGGGCTACACCAAGATTATGGCCGGGCTGGATAACATGCGCAGCACCGCGATGATACTGTTTGCCGTGGGCGCTGTAACCACACTGTTCGTCGTAATCCTGTTCTGCCACCTGTTCATCACCAAGCAGCGCAAGCGCACGGCGATCGAGCGGTCCCTGGGGATGAGCACCAGGCGCTGCGCGGCTTCCATGCTCGTGGGTATGCTGCTGATTGTCGTTGCCGCATACGCTATGGGTTTAGCTGCCAGTGCGGGCGCAACCACCCTGGCGGTGAACGTAATGAATGGAAACGGTCACGGACCCTATGATACGGCGTTCAGCGACTGGGTCAACAGCGTGGACGCGAAGGCTTCAGAAGGCCAATCAATTACCGCGGATGGCGGAATTGCCGGGGGAGCGCTGGCGGGAGCCGCGGTCATTCCCATGGTACTGCTCATCGCCCTGGTTGATATTCGTGGCAATTTAAAAAGTGAACCGTTGAAATTGCTCGGCGAAAAAGAACGGTAACCTTGCTTTTAAGCCTGATGTCAGCAAGCTCACAGACATCGACCTCAAGAAGCTGGACAACAAGCTGAGGCTGCAACAAATAGTGTTCGAGACAGCGGTCAATATCTTTGACCTGACGAAGGATTCATGGCAAGGCAAAGGCACAAAACACTACTTGCTTGCCCAGATCATTCGGTTGACAGAGGCATTCCTTGCTTCCGACCGGATAAGAATCCTCCCCCAGGTGGACGCGGAGAACGAGGTCAAGCGGCGCATCCTGTTGATGCTCAACATGGGTAAAATCGTCCAGCATCTTTGGGGCTATATCAAGCATGAAAACACGGTCAAGCTGGTTCCGGTGTTCGACCGTGACAAGCCCATCCGCTCCACGGGAGACATGCCCATCTGGTACACCGGGAAGCCCTGCGAGGTCACGAAGAAGTCCCATATTAGCCATTGCGTCTATGACAGCGCTTGGGAGGCCGCAGAAGCCTTCCAGATCGAGGGCAATGATAATGTGCAGGCGTGGGCAAAGAATGATCACCTGGGCTTTGAGATCACCTACCTGCACGAAGGCGTTGCCCATAAATACCGCCCTGACTTCTTTATTCGGTTCGTAAACGGCATATCATTAATCCTTGAAGTCAAGGGACAGGACTCACCCAAGGAGAAATCCAAGCGGGCAGCCCTTGCCGAGTGAGTAGAGGCAGTGAATGAGCATGGCGGGTTCGGGAGATGGGCGTGGGCGGTGTCGTATGCGCCGGTGGATGTAGCAGACATATTGGCTAAACACGAGATTTGAAGGAGAGTGAGCTGTAATGCCAAACAAGAAAATGCTAACGGAACTTGCCCTGATAATTATCGGTTATGCCCAGAAGAAGGAAACAGTAACTTATGGGAAATTATCTCGAGACGTTGATGGTTGCATTTCACCTGAAAACATGCGGCTCCATCTTGGCCCCATATCAACTGTCTGTCATGAGGAAGGTTTTCCTATGCTATCGGCAATTGTTGTGAACCAAGGTGGGATGCCGGGAGATGGGTATTTCGGGCTGTACGAAGAGCTATATGGTACATTGAAAGATGCTGATAAAGACTGGGAGCGAGAGTGTGACAAGGTATATGCAGTTGCAGACTGGTCTCCAGTCATCAAGCGGCTACGAGAAGGACGATTTTAGACAACAAACGAAAGGATGATAATTATGGCGATGGAAAAAGTCACCATCACCTACAGCAGCAAACCGATTTTCCGTAGTAGGTTTGGCGATGATATGATCGGAGTGAAGGCACTTGAGCTGGATGCACCGCAATATGACAAGATGCCGAAATGGACTTCAATGAGCCATGGAGCATAACAGATATATTGAAAGAACATAACATACCAGAAGCATACCAGAAGCTGACAGCTGGTGCGTAGAGGTTTTGTTCCACGACTCACATAAGATATGGAGGTCATGGGACGGAAAAGTGTTTGATGACTGACAGCTCCTTGTATTACATCTATTATTCGTGCCGGAGGAAAACGCAGATCGTGTTGACGCAAAACCTCCGATTCATAGGTAAAATGGCCAGGTAACGGCCATGAAATGGTGAAACCAAGGCGGAATGCGGGTTTCCGGGTTCAACTATGACTGGAAATCATGTGTAGGGGTAACTCTACCGTGGGTTCAAATCCCACTCTCTCCGCCAAAGGGTGAAAACCAAGGAAACGCCTGTGTTTCGAGGTCCGAGACATGGGCATTTTCTTTTTGTCTCGCCCACTGTCAAGCCACTGTCAAAAACATCAAATCGTGTTGAAGCGCATCTGTCTCTCACCGAGTAATTCAAATTCCCTTAGGCATCACTGACTCCAAATGAAATCTTAATGCGCTCATATGCTTTCTTATCACCATCTTCATATTTAGACCGATACAATGAAACCGTAAATGATTGAAGCGTAGTTCGGTGTCCGTTCTCAACCAGAGCGGGCAGTTAATGGAGCAGCAAATTATGATCAAGCAGGAGCAGATCATTATCGTGGCCGAGGGGTTGGATCGCCGTGTATTATCGGCTCTATGCTATGCCCAGACAATAACGGACCACCTTTATGTGTTTGTGGTTTCCATGGACGATGAACAAGAAAGGAATCTGCGCCAACGCTGGAGTGCAATGGAGCCCATGGTACCGCTGATCCTGATTCGTTCCGAGAACGGCAGTATTGCGGAGCCTCTGCTGGATTATCTGCGGTCAATAGACAGCCTGAGCGCCGACGGGCGCATAACAGTGATATTGCCCCGGCTGATCGGAGCAAGCTGGTGGAGCCGCCTGCTGCGAAATGACGACAGTAAGTATCTGGAGCGACGGCTGATTGAGGATGGATTCATCGTAGAAGTGTTTCCGATTCACCTGGATGGCGACTGTACCGCCCTGACAATTGCTTAAGCTGTACACTCGTGAGAAAGGCAATCAGATGCTGCACGTGGAGGATTTTCATGACGTTTATGCTTGTGCTTGCGGGGCTCTGCGCCCTGGGGCTGTTGGTCTATCTTGGCCGGATGTTGTTTGTGTGAGGGATGATTATGAATTATCAAGTGCTGCAGAGCGTGCTCTATGTCGTTCTGCTGGTCCTGCTGGCCTGGCCGCTTGGGTGGTGGCTTTGGCTGGTCATGGAGGGCCGGAGGACCTTCCTCTCGCCGGTGCTCAAGTCCGTGGAAAAGCTCATTTATCGTGTGAGTGGCATCAACCCCGATGAGGACATGGGTTGGAAGCAGTATCTGCTGGCAGTCATGCTGTTCAGCCTGGTCTGCCTGGTAGCCGTGTTTGCCTTTCTTCTGCTGCAGGGCCTCCTTCCGGGGAACCCGCAAAAGCTTCCGGGCCTGTCCTGGCATTTGGCACTGAACACGGCGGTCAGCTTCGTAACGAATACCAACTGGCAATCCTATTCCGGCGAATCGACGATGAGCTATCTTTCCCAGATGCTGGCGCTGACGGTGCAGAATTTTGTTTCCGCCGCCGTGGGCGTGGCGGTGCTCTTCGCGCTCGTCCGGGGCTTCACAAGGAAGCTGGCCGGCGGCGTCGGCAACTTCTGGGCGGACCTCGTGCGCAGCACGCTGTATGTGCTGCTGCCGCTTTCCTTCGTGGTGGCTATCGTGCTGGTTGGGCAGGGCGTCGTGCAGAACTTCAGCGCCTATAGCCCGGTGGAGGGGTTGCAGGGCACCACGCAGACGCTGCCCATGGGCCCTGCGGCCAGTCAGATCGCCATTAAGCAGCTGGGCACCAACGGTGGTGGCTTCTTTGGAGTCAACTCCGCCCACCCCTTTGAAAACCCCACGCCGTTTTCCAACCTGCTGGAGATGCTCTCGATACTCGTGCTGCCCTTCGCGTGCTGCTTTGCCTTCGGTTATGCCGTGCGGGAGCGCCGGCAGGGGCGGGCGCTGCTGGCTGCCATGCTGGTGGTGTTCATAGTTTGCATCGGCTTCACAGTGTACTTTGAGCAGATAGGCACTGCCCAGCTGGCCGCCGGCGGCACGGTGGATATGACCGCCGTTGGCCAGTCCGGCGGTAACATGGAGGGCAAGGAGACCCGCTTCGGCGTGACGGACTCGGCGCTGTGGGCGGTGTCCACCACGGCCGCCTCCAACGGCTCGGTGAACGCCATGCATGACTCGCTGACGCCGCTGGGGGGGTTGATCCCCATGCTCATGATGCAGTTGGGTGAGGTCATCGGCGGCGGCATCGGCAGCGGCCTTTATGGCATGATCGGCTTTGCCATACTGGCGGTGTTCATCGCTGGGCTCATGGTGGGCCGCACGCCGGAATACCTGGGCAAGAAGATAGAGCCTCACGAAATGCGCATGGCAGTGCTGATGATACTGGTGCCACCGGTGATCGTATTGCTGGGTACGGCGCTGGCCTGCATGGTACCCAGTGCTGCTGCCACGCTGAATAACCCTGGCGCCCATGGGTTCTCGGAGATACTGTATGCCTACTCCTCGGCAGGCAACAACAACGGCAGCGCCTTCGCCGGGCTGGGCACCAATACGCCTTTCTACAATGTGTCACTGGCCATAGCAATGCTGATTGCCCGATACGTACCCATCGGCGCGGCGCTAGGAGTAGCCGGGTCGCTGGCTGCCAAAAAGCATGTACCTGCCGGCGAAGGCACGCTGGCCACGCACAACGCGCTGTTCGTGGGCCTGCTGGTGGCGGTCGTGCTGATCATCGGCGCGCTGAGCTTCTTCCCGTCTCTGGCGCTGGGGCCCATCGCCGAGCAGCTTTCCAACCTGCGCTGAAAAGAGGGATCATAGTATGAGCAAGCATCCAACCAAAAACAAGGCATTTGGCCGGGCAATCCTGGTCAGGGCCGTGGGGGAGTCCTTCGTCAAACTGGCGCCGGCGGTGCAGTGGAAAAACCCCGTTATGTTCGTGGTCTATGTGGGCGCGGCGCTCACGACGGTGTTCTTCGCGGCTTCGCTCATTGGCGTAGCCGACGCGCCCACGGGCTTCATCCTGGCCATCAGCCTGCTTTTGTGGTTCACGGTACTCTTCGCCAACTTCGCCGAAGCCGTCGCCGAGGGCCGCGGCAAGGCCCAGGCCGATTCGCTGCGCCGCGCCAAGCAGGACGTCATGGCCAAGCGCCTGGCGGGGCCCCAGCCGGACAGCCCCTTTGAGGAAGTGCCCTCCACCACGCTGGTGCAGGGCGACCATGTGCTCGTCGTGGCGGGCGAACAGATTCCCGCCGACGGTGAGGTGGTGTTGGGTGCGGCTTCGGTGGACGAGAGCGCCATTACCGGCGAATCAGCCCCCGTCATCCGCGAGGCTGGCGGAGACCGCAGCGCCGTTACCGGCGGCACGACGGTGCTTTCCGACCGGCTCGTGATCCGTGTGACCTCCATGCCTGGCGACAGCTTTCTGGACCGCATGATCGCGATGGTTGAGGGTGCTTCCCGCAAGAAGACGCCCAACGAGATCGCCCTGCAGATCCTTTTGGTGGCGTTGACGATCGTGTTCCTGGTCGTGTGCGTGGCGCTGTGGCCCTTCAGCGCCTTTGCTTCCCGGCAGGCCGGGGCCGGCGGCGCCGTCTCGGTGACGGCGCTGATCGCCCTGCTCGTGTGCCTGGCCCCCACAACGATCGGCGCGCTCCTGTCCAGCATCGGCATAGCCGGTATGAGCAGGCTTAATCAGGCCAACGTGCTGGCCATGAGCGGCCGGGCCATCGAAGCAGCCGGTGATGTGGATGTGCTGATGCTGGATAAGACCGGCACGATCACGCTGGGCAACCGCCAGGCCACGGCCTTCCTGCCACTGGACGGCGTTACCGAGCGGGTGCTGGCCGATGCCGCGCAGCTAAGCTCGCTGGCCGATGAAACACCGGAGGGCCGCAGCATCGTCGTACTGGCTAAAGAGCGATTCAACATCCGCGCACGAAGCGTGGGCGAGGGAAATGTGCAGTTCGTGCCCTTCACCGCCCAGACCAAGATGAGCGGCGTGGACATTGGTGCCCAAAAGATCAGAAAGGGCGCCGCCGAGGCTGTGCGCCGGTTTGTGGAAGAGCATGGCGGGCGTATGAGCGAGCAGTGCCGCGCCCTTGTGGAGCGGATCGCCCGGGAGGGCGGCACGCCGCTCGTGGTGGCGCTGGATGCGCAGATACTGGGCGTCATCTACCTCAAGGACATCGTCAAAAATGGTGTCAAGGAGCGCTTTGAGGACCTGCGCAAGATGGGCATCAAGACCATTATGATCACCGGTGACAACCCGATGACCGCCGCGGCCATTGCCGCCGAGGCCGGGGTGGACGACTTTTTGGCCGAGGCCACGCCGGAGAGCAAGCTGGCCATCATCCGCGAGTATCAGCAGAAGGGCCACCTGGTGGCCATGACCGGCGACGGCACCAACGACGCACCGGCGCTGGCTCAGGCCGACGTGGCCGTGGCGATGAACACCGGCACTCAGGCCGCCAAGGAGGCCGGGAACATGGTAGACCTGGACAGCAGCCCCACCAAGCTTCTGGACGTCGTGCGCATCGGCAAGCAGCTCTTAATGACCCGCGGGGCGCTGACGACGTTTTCCATCGCCAACGACGTGTCCAAGTACTTCGCAATCATTCCCCCGCTGTTTCTGAGCATTTATCCGGCGTTGTCGGCGCTCAATTTCATGGGCCTGCACAGCCCCCAGAGCGCGATCCTGTCGGCGGTCATCTACAACGCGCTCATCATCGTGGCGCTGATCCCGCTGTCTTTGAAGGGTGTGCGCTACCGCGAGGTGTCCGCCGCCAGCCTGCTTAAGCGCAACCTGCTGGTCTACGGTCTGGGCGGGCTCATCGCGCCGTTCATCGCCATCAAGCTCATCGACATGGGGCTCGTCGCCCTTGGCGTGGCGTAGGGAGGAAAGTATATGAACATCCTGACCAACCTGAAGCGTTCAGCCCTGATGCTTTTGGCGATGACGCTGCTGTGTGGTGTGCTCTATACGCTGGCAGTCACCGGCGTGGCGCAGCTCATCTTTCCATTCCAAGCCAATGGAAGTATAATCAATGTGGAAGGCCGGGCCTTGGGTTCTGAGCTCATCGGCCAGAACTTCACCGATGCCGGTTATTTTTGGGGCCGCCCCTCGGCCACGGCGGAGGAACCATACAATGCTCTGGCCGGCTCGGGCTCCAACAAGGCCGTAACCGGCAAGGAGGCAGCACAGCGCGTGCTGGAGCGCATCGACGCCCTGCGCTCTGCCGATCCGGGCAACATCGACCCGGTACCCGTGGAGCTGGTCACCGCCAGCGCCAGTGGCCTGGACCCGCACATCTCCCCGGCCGCCGCCCGTTATCAGGCCGACCGTGTGGCCCGCAGCCGGGGGCTCGCCAAAGACGATGTGCTCAAGCTGATTGCTGACAACACCGAAGGCCGCTTTATTGGCATTTTCGGTGAGGAACGGGTCAATGTGCTGAAGCTCAATCTGGCGCTGGATAGCCTCCAGCGGTGAGGATACCATGGTGGATAACGAAAACCCCGGCCGCCCGGATCCCAACGTGCTGCTGGAACGGTTGCACCGGGAAGAGGCACGGCAGAAACGGGGAAAGCTGAAAATCTATGTTGGCTATGCCGCCGGCGTAGGAAAATCCTATGCCATGCTGGACGATGCCCGCACCCAAAAGAATGCTGGTGTCGATGTCGTGATTGGTTATATCGAACCCCACGCCCGCCCGGAAACCCTGCGGTTGGCCGAAGGGCTGGAACGCCTGTCGCCGCTGGAGATCGCCCAGCGAGACGTTGTCACCAGGGAATTCAATTTGGATGCGGCGCTGGCGCGAAAGCCCGCCATCCTGCTGGTGGACGAGCTGGCCCACACCAACGCCGATGGTCTGCGGCACCGCAAGCGCTGGCAGGATGTGGAGGAACTGCTGGCCGCGGGCATAGACGTGTATACGACCATCAACATTCAGCACTTGGAAAGCCTCAATGACATCGTGGCCTCCATTACCCAGGTGCAGGTGCGCGAGACGGTGCCTGATGCCGTGTTCGACAACGCCGACCAGGTGGAACTGGTGGATATTGAACCTGCCGATCTGATACAACGCCTGCACCAGGGCAAAGTCTATCAGCCCCGGCAAGCATCTCTGGCCACCCAGAACTTCTTCACCGAAAACAACCTTGTGGCGTTGCGCGAGATCGCCATGCGCCGCTGCGCCGACCATATCTTTCACTTGAATAGCCCCAAGCGTCAGGAGGGCCGGCAGGAGAGCTGGGCTGCCCTGGGCGAGACGCTGCTGGTATGCCTGAGCTCCTCCGAGCAGAACGCCCATGTGGTGCGCTCAGCCAGCCGCATCGCCGAGGCATTCCGCTGCCGCTGGATCGCACTATATGTTGAGACGCCACAGCGCAGCCGCATCGGTGAGCCAGAGCGCCGCCGCCTGCAGCAAAACATGGACCTGTCTGAGCGTCTTGGTGCCCGCGTCGTTACCGTTCGCGGCGAGGACATCGCAGAGCAGATCGTGCTATATGCCCGGGCACGCAATGTGTCGCGCATTGTCATCGGCAAGTATCACCGCAACGTCGTTTACCAGCGCAGGCTGTTTTCTGTCGACATCGCCGACAAAATCATTGCCGCATCGCCCTATATTGATGTCTTCGTCATCCCTGAGCAGCGCACCCAGCCTAAGCGGCGGCATTTTGCGCTGCCCGCACCCAATTTGTCCTTCACGCTGAGAGATCTGGCCATCGTGCTGTTAATCATAACCCTGGTCACTGCCGTAGGGCTGCTCTTCCGACAGGAGGGCTTCACCGAATCCAACATCATAATACTATATCTGATGGGCGTGCTGGCCGTGGCGGCGTTGACCGGGGGATATTTACCGGGCATCCTGAGCTCGGCGGTGGCGGTTCTGACATTCAACTTCTTCTTCACACAGCCGTATTTCAGCTTTCAGGCCCACGGCCATTATTATCCGCTGACCTTCACGGTGATGTTTGGCGCTGCGCTGCTCACCAGCACGCTGACCGCCCGCATCCGCCGTCAGGCTATGATGCTGGCCGCCCGTGAACACGCTGATGATCTGCTGTTGCAGACAAGCAGGGTGCTGATGCGCGCCCACGACCGCGCCACATTGGCGCAGGAGATTTGCACCCATCTGATGCGTCTGCTGGATCGGCCGGTATTGTGCTATATTCCGGAACCCGGTGCGATGCAGTTACCCGAGCCGGTGTCCGCCGGGCGTGACGGAGAGAGCGCCGAGGCGCTGTTCACGATTGAGGAGCGGGCCGTGGCCGATTGGGTGCTCCGCAACAACAAGGAGGCTGGTTGCGGAACCAACACGTTACCGGGAGCATCGGGGTATTATTTTCCTGTCTTTGGCCAAAAGAAGCCACTGGCGATTCTGGGTATTTCGTGCGTTGGCGGGCGGCCGCTGCCGGCAGAGCATCGACGAATGCTGGTAACCGTGGCCGGGCAGATTGCCCTGGCCGTGGAGAGGGAGCTACTCAACGCCGCAAGCCAGCAGGCTCAGAAGGATGTGGAACGGGAGCAACTGCGTTCCAACCTGCTGCGGGCGGTGTCTCATGATCTGCGCACGCCGCTGACCGGCATCTCCGGTGCTGCGCTGACGGCGCTGGAGAACGATGACCGATTGGATAGCGCCACCCGCAAACTGCTGCTGCGCTCCATCTGCGACGACGCTGACTGGCTGATTCAAATTGTGGAAAATCTGCTCAGCGTCACCCGCATCGATGAAGGCCGCCTGGTGCTCAACATCCGTGAAGAAGTTCTGGAAGAGATCGTTTCCGAGGTTGTGGAGCACATCGAGAAGCACCTGCATGACCATAAGCTGGAAACCATCTTGCGTCAGCCTACGGCCCTGGTGCCAATGGATGGCCGCCTGGTGGAACAGGTGCTGATGAACCTGATCGACAACGCCATCAAATACACGCCCCGAGGCACAACCATCCGTATTGAATCCTGGTGTGAGCAAAATCAGGCATTCTTTGAAGTGCGCGATGATGGCCCTGGCATCGAAGAATACGACCTGTCCCATGTATTCGACCGCTTTTTCACCAAGGGCGAGAGCCGAGCCGACGCCCGCCGGGGTATCGGTCTGGGGTTATCCATCGCGAAATCCATTATTAGCGCCCATGGCGGCGAGATTCATGCCTACAACGCTCACCCCCACGGAGCGGTATTTCGGTTTACCTTACCGATGAAGTGGCCGGAGGTGCTACATGGCTGACAAGCCGACAATCCTCGTCATCGAGGATGATAGCACCATCGCCAACTTCATCCGCGTGGCGCTGACCGCCCGAGAGTATGTTTGCCTGGAGGCTGGTAACGGCCGCGCCGGCTTGGTGCTGCTCACCTCCCATAACCCGGATGTTGTGCTGCTGGACATGGGCCTGCCGGATATGGATGGATTGGATGTGCTCAGGGAAATCCGCAGCTTCTCCCAGGTGCCCGTCATCGTGGTGACGGCCCGGGGGCAGGAAAGCGAGAAAGCGCAAACATTGGATAGCGGCGCTGATGATTACCTGTGTAAGCCCTTTAGCATGGTGGAGCTTTTAGCCCGCATCCGGGTTGCCCTACGCCATGCAACAAGAAGCAAGGGGAGCATTGATGCACCACGATATGCCGTTGGCGGGTTGAGTGTCGACTTTGACAAGCGCCGTGTGACGATGGAGGGTGCGGAGGTGCACCTGACGCCTAATGAATATAAGATGCTGGCGCTGTTGGCTCGCAACGCCGGCCGCGTGCTGACTCACTCTTTCCTGGCAAAGGAGCTTTGGGGGGTCTCGCTGGAAAAGGATGCCAACTCCCTGCGGGTGTTCATGACCGGCTTGCGCCATAAGATTGAGCAGGACCCCAGTCACCCGCGGTATTTGAAGACCGAGATCGGAGTAGGGTACCGGCTGATGGATGAATAGTGATTTGTTCCGCGTAGCCTCATGCCTGCTGCCGTACACACCCCCTGGGATCCATGAGAGGAGGCACAGCGGATGCTGAGGCCATGGCCGTGTATCAAGGCTGGCCGAATATGCGACTCTTTCTTGATCCGATTTCAACTACCAGCCATGAAGACGCCAGACCCCTATACCATAGAACAAATGCAGCAGCTTCTTGGTGGAGTTACCGATCTTCAATGGAAGTTTATGATCAACAAGCCCACCCTCCCAAGTTACAGGAAGGCGGGCTTGTATTCTCCATCTACGAATATTTTTAACAGCACATGCCGATTATTCCGGCAAAACCCTGTTATACATATAGTACCATTTCATTTCGCCGACCCGATAATAGGGTGTAAACTTCCTTGTGATGAAGTCATAGCCACCCACATGGCCTGGCAGAGTCTCAAAGGCCATCGGCTCATCTTTCACTGGGCGAATCCAAGTTTCAGGGGCAGCGATATCTCCTTTGAACAGAGCGATCTCATCAGCAACCAGAACAACCGGCCCGTAGCTCAGCGCTGCGATGTCAGGGTTGTGGCTGTCTACTGGTGTGAAATGCAGACGGAATGGGAAGTCAATGGAGACGGTGTCGCCATCGGTCCACAAGCGATCAATTACCCCCCAAGTATCAGGCTTGGCTTCAACCGTTTCTGCTTGGCCGTTGATCATCACGCTGACATGGTCACACCAGGAAGGTACGCGGAAGCGGAGGGTAAATCGGGCTGTGTCTGCCGTCTGCACAAGGAACTTCACGCGAGATTCTTCCGGGTAGCGTGAGCAATTGGTGAGCGTGACCTCCCGTCCGAGTGCCCGAAAGCGCATAGTTGAGGGCAAATATTGGCTCACATACACGCCGCCGTCGTCAAAGTAATAGAGCATGTTACCATACTCCACCACATCCTGCGGGAAGGTGCCGGTGCAGCATTGCCAGTGGAAGTTGCTGCCGTCGGCATTGAGCCTGCGGTCTTCGGTGGTTTTGATGGCACCATCTAGAAAATAGTTGGCATAATACATCACTTTACCATCTTTTGTGATGGGGGGCTGTCCGCCGGTTCCGTTGATCAACAGCAGTTCTGCCCAGGCACCAAAACGCGCGTCGCCGGTATACTGCAAAAGATAATTGCATGCCTTGAAGACCGCCCACGCACAGCACGACACCTCGCAGCTTCCCCAGCGGTCGTCGCGCACCTTTGGCATTGCCGCAAAGGAGTCGTATTGAGGATCCGGGTTATCCCAATTGGGTTTGATGGCATCGGAGAGGTAGCTGGCTTTTTTGGCATAGAGGGTCTCGGCTGGACCATAACCGCCAGTGGCATAACACTGATGGGCTGCCACTTCGTCGTAAATGGCAATCATGGCGTCAAGATACTTTTTTTCACCGGTCGCCTCATAAAGCCGGGCGGCACTGGAAAGCGCGTTAATGTGGCTGTAGGCATGGCGGCCGCCAATGGCAAAATCTCCGGCAAGCGCATGATCCCACATATAGTGATAGTCCCAAACCAGCGCGAACTCCCGGAACTTCTCCTTGCCTGTGAGCTGCCAGGCACGGAGCAGGTTTTCCGGCAGCGTGTACCATTCGATCATGCCGTGCTTCCACAACCGCTCATCCTGGATGCCGTCATCGGGCACGTCACGTTTAAACCGATTCATGGCCACGTCAGTCAGTTTTTCCACATATTCCAGAGCGCGCGGATAGTTGAGCTGTTCGGCCACTTCTATCAGGCCGCCAATCAACTTATCAAACACATAGGTGCCTTGATTGAGCAACTCTGGGTTGACCTCGACACAGGCGATCCACTGACCTGTGAGGTAGAGTGCCTTCTCGCGAAAACGTCCGTCGCCAGTCAGAGTATAAGCGCGAGCAAATGCCGCCAGCTTCTGCCCGAAGGAGTGGGCTCCGTTGCCATACCACCCCTCCAGCGGCCTGCCCGGCGCCGGCAAGCCGGCTTTCTTGCGAAAGGGGTATAGCAGGCTGTCATCAGATATGGAGAGATAAAACTCCATTGTATCATCAAGCTGCCTTTTCCAGTGACTGTCCTGCAGTACCACATTCCTGTAATCTGCCGCGCGAAGCATGCTTATGTTCTTCATGAAACCCTCCGTCAGCCTTTGATAGCGCCGATCATAACGCCTTTTTCAAAGTATTTCTGGATCAATGGATACAGGATCAAGATCGGGATCGTGGATACGATGATCAGCCCATATTTCACTGAGTCGGCATACATCTGGGCATAACCTCCGGCATCACCGCCCAGCCCGGCCCCCTCGGAGAACACCTGATTGATCAGAATAATGTCGCGGACTACGATCTGCAGCGGGATCAGGTTTTTGTTTCGGATATAGATCAGGCCTGTGAAGAAGTCGTTCCAGTGGGCAACAATGTAATATAGGCTGATAACCGATATTACGGCCTTGGAAAGCGGCAGTACGATTTTGATAAAAAACCGGAAGTCGCTGCAGCCATCCAGCGAAGCTGACTCCAGCAATTCATCAGGGATCGAACTCTCAAAAAATGACCGCGTGACGATCAGATTGAACACATTCACAGAAAACGGCACGATATAAACC
>JAEYYW010000069.1 GCA_023428265.1 Bacillota bacterium
GCAACGGCCCGGGAAGATAGGACATCGCCGGACTCCAAAGAAACAGAACCCGATGGGAAACCCCATCGGGTTTTGTTTCTTTTGTTTCGGGGATGAGTATGCCGGGCAATGCCCGGGAAGAAAGGCCCAGCCGCAGGATGCGGCAAGCCAAGCATTCCCGGCGTACACCGCAGGCGTATGCAGCCAGGTTGCATGGGCGAGCAGCAGCGATAGCTGCGACCAGCCCAGCATGATGCTGGCGAGGGAATGCGCAGGACATCGCCGGACTCCATGTGAAACACCTCGTGAGAACCACGAGGTGTTTTGCTGCTCATATCTATAATGGGAGTGTTTCATATTGTTTGATTTGTTTAGAATATGATAACATTGGTTTGATCGGAGGGTGGAAATATGAACCAACAAATGATGAACGAACTAAAACTCGAACTAAAGAAAGCCATCTGCCAACATCGTAAAATTCTGATAGAGAGGTATCCTGACGAAAACTTATACGGCTATTCATTGTATACAAGCGATGATTTATCAGCAATTGGTCCAGTATCAAATAGAATGAGTGCTATAAAGGTGGATGCAAATAGTCCTGATTATTTCTATTATAAATATTGCCCTGATGAATGGTGTGATTGGGATGATTATGGACTATTTGATGTGGTAAATAGAATCATAAGATCGTTGTATAATGAAATGGAGGATGAGGAGGATGACTTCTATCATTTTAAGCAAAGCGTTCTTAAACAGGCACTTCAGGCTTTAAAGGAGCTTAGCCATGAAGGATGGTTTGGGGCTCAAACAGATGATCGTTTTTTGATTGTTTACCTATCTGATTCGAACGATGAAATCATGGAAGTAGCAGCAGAGGAGTTGAATACAGCAAAAGTTTATACGGACTATATGTCTCTAACTTAGCGCCACGAACATTATGTCTTGTTCCCATTCCGCACACAGGAATACTGCCTCAGCGCAGACAATACTCGGTGGGCAACTGCCCGGGAAGATAGGCCTAGCCGCAGGATGCGGCAAGCCAAGCATTCCCGGTGCACACCTCGGTGTGCACAGCCAGCATGACGCTGGCGAGGGAATGCGCAGGACATCGCCGGACTCCAAAGAAACACCTCGTGAGAACCACGAGGTGTTTTGCTATATCTACTAGAATCTGAAGGGTAGATAGGCAAAGGGCAGGACGCCCCAAGCGAAGCTTCACCGGTGTACACCGAAGGTGTATACAGCCTGCATGATGCAGGCGAGGTGAAGCGCACGCCCAGCCGCAGGATGCGGCAAGCCAAGCATTCCCGGTGCACACCTCGGTGTGCACAGCCAGCATGACGCTGGCGAGGGAATGCGCAGGACATCGCCGGACTCCATGTGAAACACCTCGTGTATACCACGAGGTGTTTTGCTTTGTTTATATCCAAATCATAGGGTAGATAGGCAAAGGGCAGGACGCCCCAAGCGAAGCTTCACCGGTGTACACCGAAGGTGTATGCAGCCTGCATGGATGCAGGCGAGGTGAAGCGCACGCCCAGCCGCAGGATGCGGCAAGCCAAGCATTCCCGGCGTACACCTCAGGTGTATGCAGCCCGCAGGGCGGGCGAGGGAGAATGCCACAAGACTGTAGAGTGTGGCTTCTTACCGGTATCCTTTCTCCCGATCAAATGCCTCATCTTTGATTTCTTTCCTCATCCCATCAAGCGCCTGTCTGCGGCGCTCGTTCTTCGACTGAAGGTCCTGCTTGGATTTTTCATCACTTGTCCAGGCAATCATATCTTCTGCGGCTTCGATATTATGGATGGTCATATCAATATTCTTCTGAATCCGTTCAACATTATCCTTGCGATTGTCAGGCTTGCTCATTTTGAGAATCTCCTTTCTGTTGCTGCTCATATCATGTGTATCGGCGCAAAGACTATGTACCAGCTTTCATTGGGAAAACACGCACGGCTTTGGATGGATTCGGCTTGACTTCTGCTGGGCTATCGCTTATCATATAAAGGCTAATTGCGTGCTCCCGTAGCTCAGCAGGATAGAGCAGCGGTTTCCTAAACCGGAGGTCGTACGTTCGAATCGTATCGGGAGCGCCAGAAAACCCCAGGAATCATACGGTTCTTGGGGTTTTTGTTTTTCGTTATATTTGGCGGTAACTCGATATTAGTTCGCATTTGGTTCATAAGGAAATCACGGAAAAAAAGATGCTTCACTGGCTGTTTTGCAGCCAGAACACTCATACCGGTAGAGGATGGTTATAAACCGATAGAGCAAACCCAAAACGGAGACTTAGTATATTGGCTCAAAAGGATCTTCGCTCTCATACTTCTTGGCCGGAGGTCGTACCGTTCGAACTGTATCGGGAGCGCCAAAAGCACCAAGGCATAACGCTCTGGAGTTTTATTTTATAACATGCACTCTTTTATATTATGCTCTCATAAGGGCGGGATTCGTTGGTTTCGAACCGAATCGGGCAATATGGAGCTGATATGTGAGTCTCAGAGCGATTTTGTATCCAATATCATTCCAAATCTGCTGATATCTAGCCAAATCGCAATGATTGGATTTTTGATTTGTTGAATTTGCATATTGTAGAAATGCTTCATAAGATGTATGATGGTAGCATCCTGCAACACGGAGGTGAACGGCATGGAATGCGAACCTGGCGGTAGTAGCCCAAAACGATTTTTCCCGCATGAGGGGCGTTATCTCGTGCCGTCAACCAACCACTGACGGATGCGGATATGCGGACACGCCCCTTCAAAAACAGGAAAGAGGGTGTGTTTTATGATCAAGTTCCTCAAGACCATCGGGGAAGATAACAACCTGTCTTCAAGCTGCGAACTGGTCAACCTTGACAGCTTTGAGAGCGGTTGCTGGATTCATATGGCGAATCCGTCGGAAGATGAGATCAACCAAGTCTGCGCAACACTCAATTTGGAAAATGAGTTTATCAAGCCTGCGTTGGACGAAGAAGAGCGCCCCCGCATCGAATCAGAAAATGGAAACACGTTGATTCTTGTTGATATCCCGATTGTGGAAATCGATGGCAACCGCAACATTTACTCCACGATCCCGCTGGGTGTGGTGCTAACCAGAGACTGCATTGTTACGGTCTGTCTGAAAGATAACCCCATTGTCAATGACTTTATCAACAAAAGGATGAAGTCCTTCTTCACCCAATACAAAAGCCGCTTCCTGCTGCAGCTGCTGTTTAAGAATGCGACGTTTTATCTGTATTACCTGCGTCACATTGAGCGCATCAGCAACAAGATTGAAAATGACCTGCAGCGCTCCATGAAAAACAAGGAGCTCACGCAGCTGCTGAAATTGGAAAAGAGCCTTGTATATTTTTCCACATCGCTGAAATCCAATGAAGTGGTTTTGGAAAAGCTGATGAAGCTGGAAGCCATCAAGAAGTATCCGGAAGACACGGAACTTCTGGAAGACGTCATCATTGAAAACCGCCAGGCCATTGAAATGACAAACATTTACAGCAGCATTCTGAGCGGCATGATGGATGCCTTTGCTTCGATCATCTCCAACAACCTGAACATCGTGATGAAGTCGCTCACAATCATCACGATTGCCATCTCGATTCCCACTGCGATTTCAAGCTTTTTTGGCATGAACGTGCCAAACATGCTGGAAAACAACCCGATGGCGCTGCCCATCATTATCGGCGGTTCGATCATTGCCTCAGCACTGGCCACTTTCCTGCTGATACGCAGAAAACAGTATTGACGATGAATCAACAATAAAACCGCCGGTGAAATCACCGGCGGTTTTTCTTACTCCGGGCATGGCCCCCAGTCCATTTGCTTCCACCATTTGGCCGCAACCCTTCTCCAGATGCGGTTGGGGATGAGCCCCTGTGGGAGCCCTTCCTGCCGCATCACTTGTTGAGCCTCTGCCAGAAAATGCAGGTTGTGGTTTCGACCGTCCTTCACGCTCTCAAATGTGATCTTCGTCCACACCGGCGCAGCGGCCATCAGCCCGCTTGTTTCCAGGTGGCGCTCAAGCTCCTCGAAATTGTATGGCACCAGTCTTAACTCTGCAGAAAGCTGCCCCTTTTCGCATGTCAGGATCGCGTATTCCGCCATGCGTTCCGCATTGAAATGCACGCCCACCGATCCGGGGTTTAAAAGCAGGCGCCCGTGCACAACGCCGCTCCACTGGATGTGGTTGTGCCCAAATGCCAGCGCGGGCTCCCCGACAGCCAGCGCGGCCCGTTCCACGGCAGCCATGTCCTGATGGGGCTTCAAAAGCTCATACATGCTGAAGGGCGAGCCGTGCACAACACGCAGTGTCTGCCTGCCTTCCAGTTCGATCACAGCTTGTTCTGGCAGCGTGGAAATGAAACGGTATTCCTCATCGCCAATGCCCATATTCGCCCAGAGCACGGCGGCCATCTGAAGGCTATCGTCCCAGTCAGGCTTTTCATCGTTGCGATAACGGATAATATAGTCTTCACGATTTCCCATGATCACGGGGCAGTTGAGTGAACGCACCAGCTTCAGCACCGCAGCGTTGTCAGGCCCGTCGGTGATCAGATCTCCGGCAATGGCATATCTGTCAACCTGGTGCGCTTCGGCGTCGGCAAGCACCGCTTGCAATGCGGGGAGGTTTGCGTGTATGTCTGAAAGGATCGCAATCTTCATAAACTGTCTACCCGGTAGGTGTTTTCTGAGATGATACCACAAACCATTGCTTGCGGATAAGGGGGTTGATCGCGTTTGCGGCCAATACCTGCAGAAACAGCAACTATTTTTTGCCGGCAAGGTAAAACTAAGAGTGGGAATTGTGATCAAACCCTATTGACGGAGTCGGAATTCAGTGCTATATTATATCCGATCAAATCACTTGGATTTTGAAGGGGGAGGCCGCGATGAAGTTTTCCACACGCAGCAAATATGGTCTGAACGCCATGTTTGAGCTGGCGCGCAAATACGGCGGCGGCCCTGTTTCCGTCAAAGATATTTCGGAAGCGCAAAGCATCCCGGAGGCCTATCTGGAGCAGCTCTTTATGGGCCTGAAAAAGGCCGGGTTGATTACGGCATCCCGCGGGGCACAAGGCGGATACACACTTGCTGCAGAGCCGGCCGCCATTTCGGTGGGGGCGATCCTGCGCACGCTGGAAGGGCCGTTGGCCCCCGCCGACTGCCTGGAGGATGACGGCGGAGGCTGCGAGAGGGGCAACACCTGCCCCGGCCGGATCATTTGGGAAAAAATATACAGCAGCATCAATGATGTGGTCAACACCCTCACATTGGCCGACATCATGGGGGAATATGACATGAGAAACAAGGGGGATACCTGAATGGAAGCCAGAAAGATTTATCTGGACAATGCGGCCACCACCAGAGTGCGGCCCGAGGTGCTGGAAGCCATGATGCCGTGGTTTACCGAAAACTTCGGCAATGCTTCCAGTGTGCACTCCTGGGGCAGGATGTCGCTGCGGGCGGTGGATGAGGCGCGCGACAGGATCGCCAAGGCTTTGGGAGCCACCGCGCAGGAGGTTTATTTCACTTCCGGAGGCACTGAGGCGGACAACTGGGCCATCAAGGGCTATGCTCTGAAGCACCAGGACAAAGGCCGCCACATCATCACCAGCGCCGTTGAGCATCACGCCGTGCTGCACACCTGCGAAGCGCTGAAAAAGCGTGGCTTTGAAATCACCTATCTCCCGGTGGATGAGTTTGGCCTTGTGCACGCCGATGCGCTGAAAGCAGCCATGCGGCCGGACACGATCCTTGTGAGCGTCATGCTTGCCAACAATGAGATCGGCACCATTCAGCCCGTCGCAGAGCTGGCCAGAATTGCCAAAGAGGGTGGGGCTGCCTTCCACACCGACGCCGTGCAGGCAGTGGGGCACATCCCGGTGAACGTGAAGGATCTGGGTGTGGACATGCTCACGCTGTCCGCCCACAAGTTCCACGGCCCCAAGGGCATCGGGCTGCTGTATATCAGGCGGGGCGTGAGCCTGGAAAACCTGATCGACGGCGGCGCCCACGAGCGCGGACGCCGGGCGGGCACCAGCAACCACCCCGGCATCATCGGCATGGCGAAGGCGCTGGAGCTATCCATCGCCGAAATGCCGGAGACTTCCGCTCGCGTTACGGCGCTCCGTGACCGCCTGATCAAGGGTGTGCTGGAAACGGTGCCCAATGCCAGACTAAACGGGCACCCCACGATCCGCCTGCCCGGCAACGCAAGCTTCAGCTTTTCAGGCATGGAGGGCGAGGCGTTGGTGCTGAGCCTTGATATCGCGGGCATCGCGGCATCCAGCGGGTCTGCCTGCTCGTCTGGCTCCTTGGAGCCCTCCCATGTGCTGATGGCCCTCGGCATCCCGATCGGCGCGGCGCATGCGTCGCTCCGCCTCACCGTGGGAGAGGATACCACGGAGGATGATATTGACTACACAATCGGCAAGGTCGCTCAGATCATCGAACGTTTGCGCGCGATGTCGCCGATCGCATAGGGAAGGAGAATAGCAATGCTCTACAGTGAAAAGGTGATCGACCATTTTTCCAACCCGAGAAACGTCGGGGAGATTGAGGACGCCAGCGGCGTTGGCATGGTGGGCAGCGAAGCCTGCGGCGACATCATGAAGCTTTACATCAAGGTGGAGGACGGTGTGATCACCGAAGCCCGCTTCAAGACTTTCGGGTGCGGCGCAGCGATCGCATCCAGCTCTGTGGCCACGGAAATGATCAAGGGCAAGACCGTGGAAGAAGCCCTGAAGCTCACCAACAAGCAGGTGATTGAGGAGCTGGGCGGTCTGCCGCCGGTCAAGATCCATTGCTCCGTTTTGGCGGAGGAAGCCTTGAAGGCTGCCTTGGAAGATTACATGAAAAAGAACGAGGCCTCTAACGCCTCAGCATAACACAACCCGGAATATGAGTTTGAAAAAGCCAGCATTTGTCTGGCTTTTTTTCTTTTTGCCGGCGCAACATAAATCAAAGCTGCCAAGCAACCTGCGGCTTTTGATCGGGTGATTGCGATGCGCTATGACTCCCAGCTCTATGACCTGCCCGTGGTAGACAGGCTTTCCGGTGATGTGGCCGGGTTTATGCGCGGCGTGGTGTGCCAGCCGGGAAAAAAGAGGATTGAGGGCATCGTCTTTGAAGAGCGCAGTCTCCTCAGGCGTTGTCATTTTGTGCCATGGCAAGCCATCACGGTCATCGGCGAAAAAAGCATCGTCATCGATACCAGCAAGAAAAACCGGGCGTCTCGCACGATGGCATGCCCTGGCCACGAAAGCAAGGTCTACAATTCCGACGGCAGCTACATCGGCCGGATCAGCAACTATATCATCGATGAGCGCACCGGCTCGGTGACCGGCATGGAGCTATCCGCCAGTGTGATGGATGATCTAAAATTTGGCAGGAAAATTATCGAAAACACGGGCAACATAATGAAAGGGGAAGATTTCCTCATGCTGATGGACAGCACACCGGAAGGGCTTACTGAGCAAAGTGAAAGGAGGTCAGAGTATGAGGGGTTATCTTAAGGGCATGCTGATCGGTGGCATGGTGGGTGCCGCGGCGTCCATGATGATGTTGAATTACTACGAACCGAGGTCAGCCCGTTCGCTGATGCGAAGGGGCCGTGGAGCGGTTCGTTATGCTGCCAGGAAAATGAGGCGCTATACTGGGATTTAGTGTCGGGTTCACTGTGGGGCATGGGCGGGCAGGCTGCTCCGATGAGCGTTGCGCCGCCCTTTTCTGATTGCTTGATCAGCTGGGTGTGATGGGGTGTGGATAAGGCTGCCAGAACCGTTCGGATCATCATCATCGTGGCCATTCTGGCCTTGCTTGTTATCCTGCTTTTCAGCAGGTTGAACGGTCTGGTCTTCACTTTGGTTGCCGCTGTGATGATTGCCTATCTTCTCAACAAGCCATTGAGAAAAATGGAAAAGAAAATGCGGCGGGTGTGGGCGCTGCTGATCATATTCGGCTGCATGGCATTTGCTGTGTTTCTGTTCTTTTATTGGGCCGTGCCGGCGTTTGTGCGCCAGGGTGCGGATTTCATCGCCTATGTGCCCCAGTTGATGCAAAAGATCAGCGATATCATCGCCTCCGCCGGCGCAAAAGCCGGGGAGCCGATTGCCGGCATCCTGAACGACACGTTCACCGGATTCAACAAGCGCGTGGCAGAGTGGCTCGGCGGCGCCACGATCAACCTGGCGCAGGTCAGTTACTCCAACCTGGGGTGGGTGCTGCTCCTGCCGGTATTTGTGTTTTACTTTCTCAAGGATCAAGAATATTTCATCGACCAGGTGGGTTATCTTGTGCCGCTCAGATACAAGACTGATCTGCACACGCTTTACTGCTCCATTGACAAAACCCTTGGGCAATTCATACACGGGCAGTTCCTGGTGGCGCTGAGCGTATCGCTGATGACTTCAGCGGGCTTGCTGCTGGTGGGCGTGCCAAACGCACTGATCCTGGGGCTGATCTGCGGGGTTTGCAACATGATCCCGTTTGTGGGCCCGTTCATCGGCGTGGTGCCGGTGGCGCTGGTCGCCATTTCATTGGGGTGGAGGATGATGCTGGTGGCGGTGCTGGTCGTGTTTCTTGTGCAGCAGCTGGACAACACGCTGATCACCCCCAAAATCATCGGCGACAGCCTGAGGATCCATCCGGCCTATGTGATTGCCGCGATCATCGCCGGCTCCGGCCTGTTTGGCCTGGTGGGGATTTTGCTGGCAGTGCCGGCGCTGATCGTAATCAAGGAAGTGATAGTGTTTGCGTTTCGGAAGAGGCTGCAGAAAGTCAATCACCCCATCCATGGCGAGAAGAACTCACCGTGAAACTTCAAACATTTCTTCCAGTATCACTGTAGACGATTTTCCCTTCCTTTACGACATGCTCAATCTGACGTAAACCTGATATATTGTTCAGCGGATTTGCGCGCAATATTACCAGATCAGCGAATTTTCCCAGATCAACACTTCCCAGTTTGTCGGCGATTCCCAGAAGTTCTGCGGCATTTACCGTAGCCGTTCGAATGGCTTCATATTCATCCATTCCATGGTTCACAAACATCTCAAGTTCTTTGTGAAGGAAGCCATGGGGAACGTATCCTGCGCCGCCCATGCCCGCGTCCACACCGGCCACAATTTTTACACCAAAGTGGATCGCGTTTCTGAAGTTCACAGGGAAATACTGCTGTGTGTAATTCGGCATTTCAGCATAAAACTTTGCCCAAATCGGATCCTTCCCGGTTTTTATCGCTTCCCTTTGCTTTTCCAGTGTCCTTATGCCAAGGGAATGATAGGGTTCAGGGATGGCTTGCTTCATCTCTTGCCTGCTGAACAAGTCGGGATTTTGTATTAAATCTGCCCAATGCTGAAAGCAATATGCCGTGGGGACCCAGTATACTCCGCGTTCTTTCATTTGTTTGAATACTTCTTCATCGATCAATCCAAGCGGTGTATGCTCAATGCTGTCCACACCTGCGTCAACCGCTTGTTGAAAGCCCGTGGTCGGGCCGATGGAATGTACGGATACCTTCAACCCTTCCTCATGGGCACATTTGACGATGGCACTCAATACCTCTGGACTCATACTTGCATCCAGCAGGCGGGGGTCAACTTTTTTGCCAAGATAATACTCCCGGCTCTCGGGATCATTCTCAATTACTGCGCCTGGTGTGGTGGACTTGATAAAATCCACACCGGCATTCTTTAACTTCCGAATCACCTCCGGCACTTCTTGTGGGCTCTCAATATCAATCGATAACCCATGAGCACCAAAAATAACGCTTAACAATGATATTAATGCGGGGGGAGCAGGAATGAACTTTCTGATACTGAAATATCCGAATGGAGCCGATAATGCAGGACCGCTGGCGAAAATCCGGGGGCCTATGTATTTTCCTTTGTTCACTTGATCTCTGAACTTGAGAATGCTGTATCCAAAAGAGCCTGGCATATTTCTTATTGTTGTGACACCGGATTTCAATGTGAAGCAGGAATGGCGCAGGTATTTCTTTGTGATGGATTCTGTACTGATTCTTCCGTAATCGTCAACACCCGGATGGGCAAGATGCACATGGGCATCAATCAATCCTGGAATGACAAACCGTCCCGGAAGCTCCAGGACCTCTGCATTGTTAGGAATAGGCATGGATTCAGCGGAACCGATTTTATCAATCTTTCCATCCATGCAGACAATCGTGCTGTTCTCATGGATTTTTTTCTTTAACACATCAATGATGTTCACACCGGTTATGACCAACGCTTTGGAGTCCCTCTTGCTACTGGGGATGGTGTTCTTTCGCTTTCTCTCTGTCATGTTTTTGGCCTCCATATCTGAATTTGCCGTGCTGGGAATAGCCCTCATGTATTTGGAATGCTGCGGTATTCGTTGCATAGCTGCTTGTTCAAATGGATTAGCCATTATAACAGATAAATACAAACGTGGAGTTAACTTCATTTTACAATAGAAAACGAAAGAAGTCGATTGTTACAATCGACTTCTTTCCGCAAATGTTCTGGTCTGGGTGAGAGGACTTGAACCTCCGGCCTCTTGAACCCCATTCAAGCACGCTACCAAACTGCGCCACACCCAGTCACAAGATGCAGATGGTATTATACATGGTATTGGCCAAGATTTCAAGTTTTATTTCAGCCAGAGCAAAACAAGGTTTTTCTTTGCGCAGGCAGGAAAGTTTGTTATGATGGTTTTGAAGATATGAGGGCTAGAAATGCGAAAAATTGTTGTTGAATCTGATCGCCCGATCCCGCTATCCCAATGGCTGGCCAGGGCCTTTCCGGCCCTTGGGAAGGCCGATGCGGCCGTGCTGCTTTCCGGCAAGGACATCAAGGTGAACAGCCAGCGGGTGGATGGTGACAGGCTTCTCTCTCCCGGCGATGAAGTCACGCTGTATCTGCCGGACCGGAAGCTGGACGGAGCTCCCCTTGAAGTGCTGTGGCACTCACCGGCCATTGTGGTTGCGGTGAAGCCGGCCGGCGTGCTCTCCAAGGCGGAGGGGGAGGCCGATATGGAGGCCCGCGTTTCCCAATGGCTTGCAAGGCAGGGGGAGCCGGCAACTGTAATGGCTTGCCACCGGTTGGACAGCGGCACCGGCGGGCTGATGATCTTTGCCCGGGCCGTGGAAGCGGAAGCCGCCGTGCGCGAGATGATGGAGAAGGGGAAGATCCGGAAAAGTTACCGGTGTGTGGTGCGGGGCTTGCCCTCGCCGGAGCACGCAGTGCTGACTGCGTGGCTGATCAAGGATGCCGCGCGCGCAATGGTGTCCGTCTATGGCAGACCGCTGCCCGGCGGCAGGACGGCTGTTACCGAATACTCGGTGCTGAAACATGCCGGTGACCGCTCATTGCTTGCGGTCACGCTTCACACCGGCCGCACGCATCAAATCCGCGCCCATCTGGCCCACCTGGGCCACCCGATCCTCGGAGATGACAAATACGGCGACAGGGCGTTCAACCGGCAGCACAAAGCCCGGCGGCAGATGCTGTGGGCATGCAAGCTGGAGTTTCAGTTCGCGCCGGCGGAATGCCCTCTGCTCTCCGAACTGGCAGGAGTTACGCTTGAAACGCGCGCTCCATTTGAAAATGAACTGGAGTAACGCTAGAAGTAAAGCGTGACCAGAATCAGGTTTACGATCATCAGCAGGGCAAAGAGAGGCAAAAACACCAGCAGGAACACATCCTGCCTGGTGGTTTTTCCTATTTTACGGATCGTGCGGAGCTTCACCACAACTGCGGCGATGGCGGCGGCCAGGCCGGTGCCAAGGGCAAAATAGGCGGCGATTTTCATAACGTCCTCCCCCAATGAAAAAGCCCCCTTCCGCAGGAACGCGGAAGGGGGCGATTGCACCTTAGAACGGATTTTCCGATTTGTAGAGCATGCCCTTGGGCTGGTTGAAGTCGATCTCTTCCACACCCAGCATCTTCAGGGCGGTGAAGAGGGAGCGGCCGATCTGCTCAAACGCCACAGCGCCGTGGTGCGGATACCGCTTTTCGATCAGCACATGGCGATAGAACCGGGCCATCTCCGCAATGGCGAAAATGCCGATGCCGCCGAAGCTGCGGGTCTCGGTGGGCAGGATCTCGCCGTGGGCGATGTAGCTGCGGAGCTTGGCGTCGGCGGTGCTCTGCAGGCGGAAGAACGTGATATTGCCGGGGATCAGGTCGCCTTCCAGTGTGCCGCGGGAAATATCCGGCTCGCGGTCGGGCTCCAGCAGCCTGTGCATGATCAGCTGGTGGCGCATTTCGGGCTTGCGCACATAGCAGGCCGGTGTGTTGCCGCAGTGGAAACCCATGAAGATATCATTCTCGGTATAGTCATATTTGCCCTTGATGTCGCTGTTGTACATGTCATGGGGCACGGTGTTGTTGATGTCCAGCAGCGTGGCGGGCATTTCGGTGGCGCAGCTGATGATATACTCGCTGATCGCGCCATAGATATCCACTTCGCAGGCAGCCGGGATCAGGCGGCTGACCAGGCGGGAGTTCACATAGCAGGGCACAAAGCCGAACTGCGTCTGGAAGGCAGGCCAGCACTTGTTGGCAAATGCCACATACTTGGAGGCGCCGATGTTCTTCTCAGCCCAATCCAGCAGCGTGAGCTCAAACTGCGCGAGCTTGGGCAGGATGCCGGGCATTTTGTTGCCGCCGCCCAGTTCCTTCTCCATGTCGGCAATCACATCTTTGATGCGGCTGTCACCGGCGTGGTCATTGAAGCTTGCAAACATATCAAGCTCCGAGTTTTCCTGGATCTCCACACCCAGGTCATACAGAGGCTTGATCGGCGCGTTGCAGGCCAGGAAGTCGAAGGGGCGGGGGCCAAACGTGATGACCTTGAGGCTCCTCAGACCCAGAATGATCCTGGCCACCGGCACAAAGCCGGCTATCAGCCGGGCGACTTCCTTGGCGTCACCCACCGGGTATTCCGGAATATAGGGCTTCAGGCCGCGCAGCCCGATGTTGTAGGAGGCGTTCAGCATGCCGCAATAAGCATCGCCGCGGCCGCCAATCAGGTTTTCGCCGGTCTCCTCGGCGGCGGCGACAAACATCACTGGTGAGCCGAAGCGCTGGGCCAGGATTGTTTCGGGGCCCTCGGGGCCGAAGTTGCCCAAGAACACCACCAGTGCGTTTACACCGGCAGCCTTGACTTCGTCCAATGCCTTCATGGCGTGGACTTCATTTTCCACTGCGGTGGGAGCCTCAAAAATGGAAATGCCGGCGGCTTTGCAGGCTTCTGCCACAGCCTTCCTGCGGCGCACGGACAGGTCCACCGGGAAACAATCGCGGCTCACCGCAACAATCCCGAGCTTGACTTCTGGAATATTTTGCATGTCGTTCCCTCCAAAGAATCATTCAGTTAAATTTTATCATTTGTATAATTGTTAGTAAAGATCAATTCATGCTCATGTGAACGGAGTGAAAAGCAGTTCGTGTGCAAAAATGCCTGATGAAATTCATATTCGACAAAAAAAGACACTGTACGACAGTTAATTTAGATGCTATAATAAGCGTACAAAGAATAACATGCGTTCGCTGGTCTGTCAGATGAATATGATTGAAAAGGAGTGAAATCTATTTCGTTGTCGGCATCCGGTGGCCAGCGGGGGCGGTTTGGTTTCATTTTGGAGCTGAATCCGGGCTTTGCCCATGTAGTGGATTGACACATTAGAAAATAGTGTTATTGTGTATTGTGTGAAGGGGAATACTCTGAAAAAACCGTGAGGAGAGGTACAGAAATGGAAGTTGGCAAGAGGATCTATCAGCTCAGGGTTGAGCGCAACATCAGCGGCAACGCGCTGGCCCGCCGCGCAGGCATCAGCCAGTCCACGATCAGTGCTGTGGAAAACGGCATGAAGTCACCCACCGTCTATACGCTCAGCAAGATTTGCCGGGCTCTCGACGTCACACTGGCCGAGTTCTTTTCCGGTGAGACAAAGCCCGTCCCGCTGCGCCATGAAACTCTGTTCAAAGGCATTTTGTCCTTGACGCCCAATCAGCAGGAGACGATGATCAACCTGGTGAAGATTATGAACGAGCGCAGGGGCTATCGCGTGCGCCGCGTCGAGTCTGATGCCGCCGTTGAAGAATCGGTTGCCGAAGACAACAAAGAATAATATTCCGGTTGCACTGAACAAGTGATTGCTAATTTAGCGACTGCGCTATTATTTGTTTGCATGCTATAGCGCTTGGCACTTAGAATGCGAAGCAAAGCAATCAGCAAAACTGATTAACGGAAAAAATCGCCCGCATCGGCTCATCGCCGGCGGGCTTTTTTATAGAATACCGGTGTGTGCACACCGTGTCTGCCGCGAGAAAACCCCCAAACCAATGTCGAATGAATGCGCATTGCGCGGTAGTGCATGCGGCAGAAAAATCGTGTTACAATTCATACTATGCGCTGGGGCAACAGGAGCCCGCCAGCTACACCGAGAGAAGTTTGACCCATTTGGAAAAAGCAACATCCCGACGGAATTCTTGCATTTTCCTTTGCGATCCGGTATCATCATCTGAGATCACATTTTTAATTTACATACAGGAGGAACCATGGCAAAGATCCAAATGATCACCCCCCTGGTCGAGATGGACGGCGATGAGATGACAAGAGTCATCTGGCAGATGATCAAGGAAGAATTGATACTGCCCCATGTGGACCTGAAGACCGAATATTATGACCTGGGCCTGACTTATCGAGACCAGACCGAGGATCAGGTAACGGTTGATGCCGCTCTGGCAATCAAGAAATACGGCGTCGGTGTGAAATGCGCCACGATCACTCCCAATGCCCAGCGCATGGAAGAATACAAGCTGAAAAAGATGTGGAAGAGCCCCAACGCCACAATCCGCGCCATCCTGGATGGCACGGTGTTCCGCGCTCCCGTCGTGGTGAAAAACATCAAGCCGCTGGTGGAACGCTGGGCCGCTCCGATCACAATCGCCCGCCACGCTTATGGAGACATCTATCGCAACGTGGAGTCGATTGTGGAGCAGGGTGGCAAGGCCGAGCTGGTCGTCACCCACGCCGATGGCAGGCAGAACCGGCAGGAGATCATGGACTTCACCGGCACCGGCGGCATTGTGATGGGCATGCACAACACCGACGCTTCGATCTTCAGCTTTGCCCGGTCCTGCTTCAACTACGCGCTGGATACCAAGCAGGATCTGTGGTTCGGCGCCAAAGACACGATCTCCAAGATCTATGATCACCGCTTCAAGGATATTTTCCAAGACGTGTTTGAGACGGAGTATCAGCAGAAGTTCGTGGAGGCTGGGATACAATATTACTATATGCTCATTGATGACGCTGTCGCCCGCGTGATGCGTTCTGAAGGCGGATTCATCTGGGCTTGCAAAAACTACGACGGCGATGTGATGAGCGACATGATTGCCACCGTGTTTGGATCGCTGGCGATGATGACGTCAGTGCTGGTGTCGCCGGAGGGCCATTATGAGTATGAGGCAGCCCACGGCACCGTGACGCGCCATTACTATAATCACCTGAAAGGCATCGAGACCTCCACCAACTCCGTCGCCACGCTGTTTGCGTGGACAGGAGCCCTTCGCAAGCGCGGGCAGCTGGACAAGCTCAGCGAGCTATCCGCTTTTGCCGACCGGCTAGAGAAGGTAACCATTGAGATGATCGAGCAGGGCACGATGACCAAGGAGCTGGCCCTGCTGGCGCAAGGCGGCGCCAAAGAGGTTGTGAATACGCAAGGCTTCATCAAGGCCATCGCGACGCGGTTGTAATCAATTGCGGATTGCCGACAGGGGCGGGGGGTGAAACCTCCGTCCCTGCTTTGTATTCTGCGGCTGATCAGTTCCTTTCATTGCCCCGATCGCTCGTGTATGCGGCGTATTTCCGCTGCAGCTGTTTGAAGCCGGGCCGCTCCGCGAAATCCATCAGATATGCGGAGCGCGTTGCGCCTTCCCTGCGCAAGGAGTTCAGTGAATCAATGATCCTGTCTTTGGTTGCAATGCCGAGGCCGTGGCCGTAATAAAGGCCGTTGCCCAGGTCGAACACGTTTTCGCCCTGCCATTCGGGGTGCAGCGGGTTCACATCGGGGTTTTTGAAATAGCGTGCGTCGCCCGGAAGGTAATCGGGCGGGTTTTCCACGCGGTTGATGCCCAAATCGCGGTCCAGGTGCTGCCAGTTCATCAGGTAAATGTCCGGAAACAGCCGGTTGAAAAGATCCTGCGGGAGAATATCCGCAAGCGCCTTGTAGTAGACGATCATCATCGCTGTGGCGCACTCTGTGCCATAAAGCGAGCTGTTTTCATAAATGTCATTGATCGCCTTCCAGGGGCTCACATCGGGCTGCAGGCGGAAGCCACCCTCGCTGGTGCGATACCAATAATCAGGGTTTGCTTTTGATTTTCGAAACACGCGAAACGCCAGGTTGCTGCGGCTCAGCTCCTTTGCGGCGTTCACAATGCCGGCTCTCAGCTTGAGCTCAAATTTCAACTCATCCAAAGAGTCATACCGGTAAGTGGCATCACTCTTCTCCATGATGGAGAGCGCAAGCGCCTCGGTGCTGCCGGAGGGATAGCTGAGCGAGCCGGGCTCCAGCGGGTTGCCGCCGACCTTAATCACCGGCTTCACCTCCGTCCGCACCGCCGGCCGGGCCGGCCAGCGCATAACGAATCGGGTTGCTCTGCTGCTGGTTGGTTTCCCCGGTGTAGTAGAGCCGGTGGCGGTTGTGCCTGAGCCATTGCGTGCAGCATTTATACTGTTTGAGCGGATTGGTCTCTGTCTGCAGGCAGGGCACGAAGTTCAGCAGCTGCCGCGCCAGTTCCACATCCTTGGGGTGGTGCGAGCGCAGTTTCTCAGCAATCAGAAGCAGGTCGCCGGGCTGTGAGGCTTCGAAAAAGGCCCAGATCAGGTCGTATGTATAAAAGCCCTTTTGGTTCCGGCGAAACATGATTTCCACGATCGGCTTCAGGCAGGTTCGTTCCTTGTGGATGTTGGTGAGGAGCAATGCCGCGTTGTCCAGCACCTGGTCATATTGCTCATCCATCCCGTCGTCCTGATAGCCGGAGTGAAGCATCCACAGCAGGGTTTCCCGGTCTTCGTCCTGCCGGTGGTCCGCCTTGTCGATTGTGCCTGTCAGGATCTCGTCAGAGATATCCATTGCTTTTTTGTTTCTGCCGTTCAGGCTGTGATACAGGCTGGTTTTGCTGATCTCCGGGCGAAGCAGGAACAATGACGGAAACCGGATGTTGGAGTTGATCAGCTCTGCGGCGTGATCGCCATTGTTTTCCGCTTCGTCCCGGAACACATGGCGGAGGTGTTCGTTGCCGAAATTCAGCCGTAATCTGTCCAGATAAGGCATGTTGTCCCGGCTGTGCCTGGGCATGGCGGGTTCCCCCCTTTTTGCTGGGATGCTTCATCATATGAAGGCGGTGCGCAGCCGGTCATGACTGTTTGAATTGGCGCGGGGGCTGTGGTATGATTTGCTATGATTGGAAGTTATTGTGCAAGCGATGAGAGGGAGGGGGATTCCGATGAATGAGAAGAAGCACGCGAGCCGCTGCATTCTGAAATTCATCGAAAGCGGCCTTGGCCTGGAAGAAGGGATCTCCCGGATCAAGACCGATCTGTATCGGGAGTTCAACTTTTCCGACGACGGCCGCTTCAGCAGGCAGACACTGCGGGAAAGTTATGTCGTCTTTGAAACATGGCTCAACAAGCTGATCATCACCGAGGCACCGCCAGAAGGTGTGGCAGCGCTCTATTTCAGCCTCTACCAGCAAGATGACGCCATCGAGCTTGCGGTGTCGGGAGCGCGCCGATGGAGCCTGGAGGATCCGGCCTGGGCTTGCGACACCTGGTATCTGCCCCATGACGGCCAGATCGAGCTTGCGATCTATCAGGACATTGCTGCCGCTTTCAGTGAATACAACCATGCGGGGCTTTATCTTTCCATCACGGTGCTGGCAGCTTATTTGAGGGAGTACACAGAGCGAAGCGTGATCAGCCTGCTGGATCTGCATCGCAAGACTCTATACCTTGCCTGCGGCTTTGTGGATGGAGATTTGTATAACGTGGGAAGGCTCACCGGCGAGGGCCTGCAGGCGCCCAAGCGCCGGTTCACACTGTTTGGATGATGGAGGGAGTATGACAAACCTGAAGCAAATCGCCGCAGGCGTGTGGTATCAATCTGCTGATCAGGCTTATGATCAGCCATGCCTGTATGCCGTTGTCGGAGAACGCAAGACACTCATGATCGACGGCGGTGTGACGCCGGCTCTTGCCGGGCAGTTTGCCGGAGAACTCCGGGCGGTGACCGGCAGGGGGGTGGACTACGTCGCTGTGACACACTGGCACTGGGACCACATCTTTGGCCTGGCCGGGGTGGACGCCCCTGTGATCGCCTGCGCCAACACAGCAAGGCACGTCCAGCAGATGGCCGGATACTCGTCCTGGAGCGATGAGGCTTTGGATGAGCGGGTGGCTTCCGGCGAGGAAATTCCCTTCTGCGCCGAATACATCAAGAAGACTTATCCCGGCCAGACCAGAAACAGCATCGTGATCCGCAAGCCCGATATCGTGTTTGATGCTTCGCTGACGCTGGATCTGGGAGGGCTCACCTGCGAGCTGATCCCTTTGCCAAAGGTGCATTCCGATGATTGCGTGGCCATCCATGTGCCGCAGCGGAAGCTGCTCTTTTTGGGCGACTGCACCGGGCAAAACAGCTATGAGCAGCCGGCGCATTATGCCGCGCAGGGGGTCCTTGACCTGTTTCGGTATATTCAAACATTTGACGCCTGTTGCATTATGGAGTCCCACGGGGAGCCTGCCACCCTTTCGGAGTTCATGGATGCCAACCGCATCCTGGTTGAGGCGGCGAACGGCGTGTTGAGCGGGCATCATGACAAAGCGGGCCTGATGGATTATCTGAAAACCAGGGTTCTGAATGAGCCGCCTGAAGAGGTGGAGGAAGTCGCCTTGTTGTTTATGAACGGGATTGGGAGATGAACCCTCTCTGGAGGTGATCGGGCATGCAGGCTTTGTGGAGTGGTTTGCAGGATCTCTTTGACCGTGAGGCTCTGGACTTTTCCGGGGTTGCGGATCTGGCGCCGGCACATGGCTACATCCTGGAGCAGGGCGGGCCGCAAGTTTCATCCTTTCCGCGTTGTGTTTCTCTGGGCATCCGGTTGATGGATGCCGTTGTGGATGCTTTGCCGGATAAGCAGCTTGATGGAAATGCGGAGAATTACCGCATCCATGCCTATGACGTGGTGAATGAGCGGCTGAGCATTGCGGCAAGCAAAGCCGCAAGCCTGATCCAGCGGAGCGGATACAGGGCCTTGCCCATGAGCCTGATGGTGAAGGCGGAGGGGCGGCCAATGTCGGCGGTTTTCTCTCACAAGCTCGGCGCGCACCTGGCCGGCCTGGGTTGGATCGGCAAAAACTGCATGCTCATCACGCCGGAGTGCGGCCCCCGTGCCCGCTGGGCGTCGGTGCTCACCGACGCGCCGCTGGAGCCCACCGGTTCCGCCATAAGCCAACGCTGCGGCAGCTGTATGGAGTGCGTGAAAATCTGCCCGGTGCAGGCGTATACAGGCCGCAACTTTGTGGAAACCGAGCAGCGCGATGCCCGGTTTAACGCCGCGAAGTGCAGCGACTACCTGAATGCCATGGCGTCTCGGGGCGAACCGAGGGTGTGCGGGCTGTGCCTGTACGTTTGCCCTCACGGAAGGAAACAAACAAAACTGAAGTAATGATCGGGATGGATGCAGATGCTTTCATTCTCAAAAGTTCCCAAGCTGGGCATCACCAGGGAGAAGGTTGCGGCGCAGGCCAAATGGGTGTTTGGAAGTTTGCTGACAGCCGCCGGCTACATCATTTTCATCGTGCCCAGCTACATTGTGCCCGGCGGCATCATCGGCTTGTCGGCAGTCATCCGCAGGCTGACGGGCACCCCCATCCCTTTGGGGACGCTCACCTGGATCATCAACATTGTGCTTTATCTGTCCACAATGCATTTGCTTGGCTACAAGCACATCGCAAAGGTGTTTTGGTCCTCCACGCTGTTGGCGGCGTTCATTGACCTTTTCACACCTCTTGTGAATGCCCATGTGATTCCTGTGCTCTACGCATCCGGCACCGGAAGCATCGACGCAAACCTTCTGCTGTATGCGGTGATCGGCGGCGGCCTCAATGGCCTGGGCACGGCCATCATATACCGGGCAGGCGGCGCGACAGGCGGCAGCGACTGCCTGGCGTATGCGCTGGAGCGGCTGCTGCCGAAACTCACGCTGGCTCAATACATGCTGCTGGTGGATGGTGTAATCATCCTCATCACCGTGCTGGTGGTAAACAACTGGAACCTGGCGCTCTATGCCATGGCCGTGAAGTTCACCACCTACAAGGTGGTGGACGGCATGCTTTCCGGCATCAACTATGCCAAGGAAGCGCAGATCATCTCCAAGAACTACCAGCGCATCGGTGAGCGGATCATGAAGGAGATGAACCGGGGCGTGACCGAATACCAATGCCGGGGCATGTATACCGGCGAGGAGAAGATCATGCTGATCTGCGTGATCAAGACTGAGCAGATCGCGCAGTTGAAGGCCATTGTGCGAGAGGAAGACCCGCTGGCGTTTGTGGTGCTCAGCAACACCAACGAAGTCATGGGGAGAGGGTTCAGCCTGCCGGTATAGAGTTTGAATACTTGCACGGCGGCGGAGGAAGACATGGAAAACATCACGATCATCAAGGCCGATGCCAGCCATCTGGTGCCATGCGCCGCAATACTGGCCGATTCCGACATTGGCAGGGTTTATTTTGGCACGGTTCAGGATATTGAGGAAACCTTGCGTGTGGGGATGGAATCCGAAGAAATCTATGTGGCCATGAGCGGGGGATGCTGCCTGGGTTTTTTCTGGTTCGTGTATCGAGGGGCGTTCCACAGTTATCCCTATTTGCACATGATCGCCGTGGACGAAGCCAGCAGGGGGAAGGGCGTGGGCACGAAGCTGTTGGATTGTTACGAAAAGCTGGTTCTGTCGGAACACTCCAAGACATTCCTGCTGGTGGCCGACTTCAACCCCAGAGCGAAAAAGCTCTATGAAAGCAGAGGGTGGATGCAAGTCGGTGCCATCCCGGGCTTGTATAAACCGGGCGTTACGGAGCACCTAATGGTGAAATTCCGCCCGGAGCCTGGGCAAGCATAAGATCAGGAGAAGACAACAGGACGGGCAGCATGCCCGTCCTGTTCCGTTCATCTGTTACAGGAACCGCAGGTCCGTCGTCCTGCTTGGGTGCTCCCGCTGGGGATCATACTTCTGCCAGTAAATGGCCTCTTCGGTGTATTGTGTCCTCGGCTGCTTTTCTTCCGCAGGATAGCCGAGCAGCACCGCGCTGATTACCGCCACATTCTCCGGGATATCAAAGCCCGCCCTTGCTGCATCGCTGTCAATCGCCCCAATCCACACGGCGCCCAGGCCCATTGCCGTCACGGCCAGCAGCATGTTTTCAATGGCAGCGCTGCAGTCCATCGCGCCGTCGCTTTCCCAGGGGATGTAGCTGGTGTTGCCGCACACCAAAATGGCGGCTGGCGCGTTGTAATATCTGCCGTTGCCTTTGTCAATGCATTGCTTCAGTTGCGCCACCGCTTCCGGTTCGTCCACCACGATGAACTCCCAGGGCTGCAGGTTGCAGGCGGACGGCGCGGCCATCGCTGCCTCCAGCAGCACCTTGATTTTCTCCCGCTCCACGGGCTTTCCCTCCACATAGCGGCGGACGCTCCTGCGGCGATATATCACATCCAGCAGTGACTGCAATTGATCCATCATTGTCTCTCCCTTTATTTATTGCTCTCTTGCCTTCACAACAGGCACCCAGGCTTGCGCAAGCCCTTTGCCATCCGGCCTCCAATAATACCGCTCCTGCCGGGGCCCGGTGTCCTGCTCATAGCCGGAGGTGGGGAACCACTCCGGATAGACCCGCTTCCAGATGGAGACTATGCTGTCTACCCCGGGGTGCTCTATCACAAGGGGGAACACTGCCCAAGTCCGTTCGGGGATGGTGACCACCTCATATTCTGCAGATACACCCCCCGGCGGCAGGTCCATGCAGATTAGATATTTCATCTCACCGTCTGCATTCAGGTCGAACATCACGGAGGAGAGTAGTGTCGTTTGATTGCCGTGCCCTGCCAGCACGATCTGGTTGGTGATGCCTTCGGCCTCACAAGCATCCCAAAACTTTGGAATGGCTTCGTATGCCTCTGATACTGTGGTGATCACAGGTTTGCCAAACACAGTGCGCTCACCCTCAGTGACGATGCGCCAATGAAGCTCTTTCTGCTGCCCGGATGCCGGTTGAAAGGTGATCCTGGGATAAGATTTCAACACCGCGCCGGTTGCCCTGGCCTCTGACGGTGTGATGCCATGCAGTGCCTGAAATGCCCGGGCGAATGAGTTCGGCGAGTCGTAACCGAATTGCGTGGCGACATCGATGATCTTTGCGGCGCTTTTCTGCAGCAGAAAACCTGCCATAGTGAGGCGGCGGCGGCGAATGTATTCATTGAGCGGCAGGTCGGCGATGAAGGAAAAAAACCGGGTGAAGTGATATTCGGAGCAGCAGGCCCGGCGTGCAGCCGCAGCCATGTCGATGTCACCGGCCAGGTTGTCCTCAATGTAATCCACCGCGGCGTTCATCCGCTCCGTCCAATCCAATGCAATGCCCCCGCCTGCATGATTTTCCCATCAATCATAATACAGGCGGGGACGTTTTTCCAGCTCCTTCAGACAGTGCCGCAGTGCTTGCACACCTTGGTGACCTGGCCGTTCAGCATCATGTTCCAGAGCACCTTCACGCGGGTTCTGCGGCAATTGGGGCAGGTGCCGCGCCAATTGGGGATTTTCCTGGCGTTGCTGCCTCTGCGGGGTTTTGGCATGGTGTTGTTCCTTTCGGCTTGTTGATGCATTGATCATATTGGGGAATTGGAATGCTGTCTCCACATTCCTTGCCCCAAAATGTGTGGTGCCGCAAAAACTCATTGACATTCTATTTCGGGGTTCATATAATACTGAAAACATCATCAACGGCATAGCAGGGGAAAATGTCTGTGTGCTTCGGATTAGAGAGGGAGCTCCGGTGATCAAATCCTTCGGGTTTGCACACGGGCTGAGAGGCTCCCACGAAGAAACTGCCTATCCCGCCCCTGAAGCTGCGGAGGGGTCGCAACCTCCGCCGTAAGTTCCTCGTTACGGAATTTGAGCGCCCGGACCAGCAGCATGCGTGAAATGTCCGGGAAGCAAGGTGGCACCGCGGAATACCGCCCTTGAGTTCAAGGGCGGTTGTTTGTTTTACAGGAGTTTCATGGAAAGGGTTGAGACATATGGCAGGCAAGAACCAGGACTTTGTGACCCACATCGCCGACATCAACGTCGATTTCCCCCAGTGGTACACCGACGTGATTCTGAAGGCCGAACTGGTGGATTATGGCCCGGTGAAGGGCACGATGGTGATCCGCCCCTACGGCTATGAGATCTGGGAGCTCATCCAGAAGGAGCTGGACGCCCGCTTCAAGGCCACCGGCCACAAAAACGCCTATTTCCCCATGCTCATCCCCGAGAGCTACCTCAAGAAGGAAGCTGAGCATGTGGAGGGCTTTGCGCCGGAGGTGGCGGTGGTCACCTATGCCGGCGGCGAAAACCTGGCTGAAAAGCTGGTGGTGCGCCCCACTTCCGAGACGATCATCTGCTCGATGTATTCCAAGTGGATCCAGAGCTACCGCGACCTGCCGGTGCTGATCAACCAGTGGTGCAACGTGGTGCGCTGGGAGAAGAGCACCAGGCCCTTCCTGCGCACCAGTGAGTTTTTGTGGCAGGAAGGCCACACCGTGCATGAAACCGAGCAGGAGGCGGAGGAGGAGACACTCCGCATGCTGGAGGTTTATCGCGAGTGCTGCGAAAAAGTGCTGGCCGTGCCCATGACCACGGGCCGCAAGACGGAAAAGGAAAAGTTTGCCGGCGCCAAGGCCACCTATGCCATTGAGTCACTGATGCAGGACGGCAAGGCGCTGCAAAGCGGCACTTCCCACTTCCTCGGCCAGAACTTCGCAAAGGCATTTGGCATCACGTTCCAGAGCCGTGAGGGCCGTGAGGAATATGGCTGGTCCACCTCCTGGGGTGTGTCCACGCGCCTGATCGGGTCGCTGGTGATGGTGCATGGCGACCAGCGCGGTCTGGTGCTGCCGCCCAAGGTGGCGCCCATTGAGGTTGTGATCCTGCCCATTGCGGCCCACAAGCCCGGCGTCACCGACATGTGCGTGAAGGTGCGCGACGAACTGAAGGCAGCAGGCATCCGTGTGTATCTGGACGACCGTGACACCGTGTCCGCCGGATGGAAGTTTAACGAGTGGGAGCTGAAAGGCGTGCCGATGCGCCTGGAGATCGGCCCCCGCGACATCGAGAACGGCGTGGCAACGGCCCTCCGCCGCGACACGCTGGAGAAGTTCACGCTGCCGCTGGACAGCATCGGCGAGGCCTCCAAAGCCAAGCTTGCCGTGATCCAGCGCGATCTTTACACCAAGGCGCAGAAGTACCGCGACGAGCACACCTTCGACGCAGCCGACTTTGAGGAGTTGGTGAAAGGTCTGGATATCAGCCGTGGTTATGTTCGCGCCATGTGGTGCGGTGACCGCGCCTGTGAGGACGCCGTGAAGGAGAAGACCGGTGCCACGGCTCGCTGCATGCCCTTTGAGCAGCACAAGGTGGGCGACAAATGCGTCGTCTGCGGCGGGGAAGCCAAGCACATGGTGTATTGGGCCCGGGCATACTGAAGTTGTTTTTGTACGGGCCGGGGGAATCCCCGGCCCTTTTCGTCAGAAGAGGGGGATGGCAGCGTGAGCTTGATTCAACCAAAGCGGCTTGCAGCAGGCGACAGGATCGCAACTGTCAGCCTTTCCTGGGGCGGAGCCGGAAACCCTGAACTGCTGTGGCGGTATCATCAGGGCAAGGAATACCTGCAACGCGTGTTTGGCCTGGAGGTTGTGGAGATGCCGCACACCCTGAAGGGTGCGGACTATCTCTACGAGCACCCGGAGAAGCGTGCCGAGGATCTGATGCGGGCCTTTGAGGATCCTGCCATCAAAGGCGTGTTCTCCTGCATCGGCGGTGATGAAAGTGTCAGGATGCTGCCATATATTGACTACGATGTGATCAGGAGCAATCCCAAGGTGTTTCTGGGTTATTCGGATACTACGGTGACCCATTTCATCTGCAGGAAGGCCGGTTTGTCCAGCTTCTATGGGCCGTCCATCCTGGCGGAGTTTGCGGAGAACGGCGGGTTGCATCCGTATACCAGGCAGTGGGTCACAAAGGCTTTGTTTTGCCCCGAGCCAATCGGCGCGGTGGAGCCGCCATGCGAATGGACCAGCGAGTATCTGCCGTGGTTGGAGGAGAACAAGGGTAAGAGGCGGGCCTATCGGCATAACACCGGTTATGAGCTGATCCAGGGGGAGGGGAGCGCCTGCGGCCGCCTGATCGGCGGTTGTGTGGAAGTGCTGGAAATGCTCAAGGGCACCGAGCTTTGGCCGGCGCCGGAGGAATGGAACGGTGCGATACTGTTTCTGGAAACCTCCGAAGACATGCCGGTGTCAAGCTTCGTGGAATACTGGCTCAGGAATTATGCGTCCCAGGGGATCCTGCGGCACTGCGCCGGCATTGTCTTTGCCAAGCCTTATGACATGAAGTATTACGAGGAATATAAGCTTGCGATCAGAAAGGTGCTGCGTGAGGACCCGAAGCTGCGGGATCTGCCGGTGCTCTGCAATGTGAGCTTCGGGCACACGTCGCCGATGGCCATATTGCCATATGGCGCGATGGCCAGGATCGATTGCGATCCAGCCGGCTTTTCCATTCTGGATACGGGGGTGGTTTGATGCCGGCGGAGCGCCAATGTGCCATCTGCCCCCGCAGGTGCGGTGTGGATCGCGCCAGATCCACTGGCGCCTGCGGCGTGGGGGAGAGCCCCCGCGTGGCCCGGGCCATGCTGCACCGCTGGGAGGAGCCTTGCATCAGCGGCGCGCGCGGCTCTGGTACGGTTTTTTTTTCCGGGTGCCCGCTGAAGTGTTGCTTCTGCCAGAACCACACCATCAGCGCGGGCTGCGAAGGCAAGGATGTTTCCATTCCCCGCCTGGCTGAAATCCTCCTGGAGCTGCAGGGGCAGGGGGCTCACAACATCAACCTGGTCAGCCCCACGCATTATGCCCCGCAGATCGCCGAGGCACTCCGATTGGCAAAGGCAGCCGGCCTGGCCGTGCCCGTGGCCTGGAACTCCGGCGGGTATGACGCGCCGGAGGGTCTTGCGTGGATGGACGGCCTGGTGGATATCTATATGCCCGACGTCAAATACAGGGACTCCGGGCGATCCGGGAAGTATTCCGGAGCGGCCGATTATTTTGCAGTGGCCTCAAAGGCCATCCCGGAAATGTTCCGGCAGGCTGGGCCTGTGCGGTTTGGTGAAGACGGTATGCTGCAAAAAGGCCTGCTGATCCGCCATCTTGTGATGCCCGGCGGCACAGCCGATTCCATTGCGATCCTCAACTGGATTGCGGAGACCTTTGGCACAGAGGATGTGGTGATCAGCCTGATGAGCCAATACATGCCCTGCCACAACACGGCCAGGCACCCGGAGATCAACCGCAGGATCACGTCTCTGGAATACAACCGCGTGATCGAACAATACCACAAACTTGGCTTTCGGCATGGGTATTGCCAGCAAAAAAGCTCCGCAATGCCCGATTATGTGCCCGATTTCAACCACGAAGGTGTCTGATTTCGCTTTTTCTTTGGATTTTGTTTGCATCATACGCAAACATATGTTATAATTCCGTTTTGAGCCGACTCGCTCCGCGCCAAGTCGCGGGGCCATTCGTCCAAGAGGAGGTGAACATATGAACAATTATGAGGTGCTCTATATCCTCAACTCCGAGCAGGATGACGAAACGATCGCCGCGCAGGCTGAAAAGTTCGCCAATCTGGTCACCGCCAACGGTGGTGAGGTCGTGAAGGTGGATAAGTGGGGGCGCCGGCGTCTGGCCTATCCGATCAACTTCAAAAATGAAGGCTTCTACGTGCTCATGAACATCAAGGCCGGTTCCGAGCTGCCCGCGGAGCTGGAGCGCAACTTCCGGATTTCCGAAGAAGTGATGCGCTACATCGTCGTCAGGCTTGAGGACTGATTTGGCAAGGAGGCTTCATTGATATGAACAAATGCATATTGATTGGCAATTTGACCAAGGATCCGGAACTCAAGACTCTGCCAAGCAGCGGCATTTCGATGGCCAAGTTCACCGTGGCGATCACCAGAGGGTTTTCCAACCAGAAGGGTGAGCGCGAGGTGGATTTTATCCCTGTGGTAGTGTGGCGCGCACAGGCCGAAAATTGCGCCAAGTATCTGCGGAAAGGCAGCCAGGTCGCCGTATGGGGCTCGATACAGACCCGGACCTATGAAGCGCAGGACAAAACCCGCCGTTATGTCACCGAGGTCGTGGCCGAGGAAGTGAAGTTCCTCAACCGCGTGGCCGGTCGGGGCGATGAGCCCGGCGCGCCGCAGGGCGGCGGCCAGCAAAGCCGCCGGCACGACGATTATGACAGCATGGCGGACATGCAGGAAATTGACGAGGACATGCCATTCTAAGGTAAAGGAGGTCGTACCATGAGCGAGAACGATGGCAAAAGGCGCAGAATGACACGGCGCAAGAAGCCCTGCAGCTTCTGCATCGATAAGGCTACGCAAATAGATTTCAAGGATCTGCCCAAGCTCCGCCGCTTCATCACCGAGCGCGGCAAGATCATGCCCCGGCGCATGACGGGCACTTGTGCCCAGCACCAGAGGCAGCTTTCCGAAGCGATCAAGCGCGCAAGGCTGATGGCCCTGCTGCCCTATTCGATCGACTAAGATCGTTTCTTTAGGTTTTTGTGCCCGCTTCGGCGGGCTTTTTTCATGCTGTGAATAAGGGGCATCCCACCGGAAAACCTACCGGTGACTCGTTCACTGGGGGTAATGGAAAATGGAGGCTGGCGCACGATACGGCACGGAGCGGTTTGGCAGGCTGAAGCAGGTTCTCCTGCATCGTCCAACGGAAGCCCTGAAGCTTGTCACCGAGGATAACCGTGCCTTCTTCCTGTTTGACTCCTTGCCCGATGTGGACCGCTACCTGGCAGAGCACGCCGCTTATGAAAAGTTGCTGCGGGAGAACGGGGTTCAGGTGCACCTTCTCGAGAACCATGTGATGCGCAACACCGACCTGATGAAGAGGCTGCCCAACCTGGCCTATCTTCATGACACGGCTGTGATAAGCTCCCATGGGGCGATGCTGTCCAAAATGTCAGGAATGGCCCGCCGCCATGAGGAGGTTGTTGTGCGCGAAGCGATGGAAAACCTGCGGATTCCGGTGTTATACGAGCCGCCGGAGGGGGACGCCTTTGAAGGATGCCTGATGCTGTCGCCGGATATGCTGTTCGTGGCTGACACCGAGCGGCATGGCAGAAAGGCCATTGAGCGCTTCATTGCCTTTATGCTGCAGTATTTTGATGAGATCCTTTATGCTGTCCTCCCCCAGGAGCGGCGGTTCATGCACCCGGATATGGTGCTGAACCGGATGCATCAGCATTTGCTGGTCTATTACCCACCGGCGTTTCTGCAAACCTGGCACATCACAAAGCAGGCAAGAAGGCAAATTGACATCAAGGAGTTTCTGAACTCCCGGGGGCAAGGCGTGGTGGCGTTGTCCGACGGGGAGCAGCAGCGGTGGGGCAGCTCGTTTGTGCCGCTGGAGCCCGGCTTGATCATCAATTATGATATTTCTCTGGAAGAGAAAACGGTGGCGCTGCTGGAGCGGGAAGGTGTGCGCTTCCTTCATTTCCACCCCGACGCGCTGCTGGCGGGCGGCGGCAGCCTGCGATGCCTCACACTGCGGCTGCTGCGCGAATAAGCAGCACCTTTGTCGAAACGGGGGCTCCGGTTGAAAAGCCTTTCCCGCACATACAAAATACTGTATAATAGGCAGAAGCATCCTTACCAATGAGCACGGAGGCTTTCAACCATGCGGGAACCCGAGGAATTCGACGTAGCCAGAAACATCAAGGAGATCGAAGCGTTGAAAACCGGTCTGCTGTCCGGCGTAGCGGAGGTTTTTCAGCTCATGCAGGATGGCGCCGCCGGCCGCGAGGCGCTGGGCGAATCACTGGCGGGGCTGATGTTCAACACCTTGGAGCTGGCGGGCCGCGTGGGTGTCAGTGTGGATGATCTGGACAGGCGGGTCACCAGAAGGATCCGTGCCAAGCGCTTGGGCGCCGGGCCGGCTTAATTACGATACGGAAACCGGGGAGATACATGGCATCAAATGAATTGAATAACAACCGGAGTGTCGCTTGGGGCTGGGCGGTTGCAACGCCTGTGCTTCTGGCTGTGGCGCTTTTTGGCATCTATTGCATCAGAATGGTTCCTGGGCTTGCCGGGAGTGTCTATGTGCTGGTGTTGGCCCCGCTGCTGATTTTGTGCAGTGGTTTTTTTGCCTTGGTGACGCCGGCCCTGTGCCTTTATCTGGATGGCAGGAGTCGCACCCATACCGGCGCGGCCACAATCCTGCTGGCGGCGTTGGCTGCGGCGCTGCTGTTTGGCCGGGCGATGGCCGGGCTGTTTGCGTTTGTGGCGATTGCCACAGCCGCCGCCTATGTGCTGGCCCGGGTCAAGAAACCGTTCGCATTCGGGCTTGCCGGGTCGGCGGCCGGCGGTGTTCTGGGGGCAATGGCGTTTGTCGTGATCCTGGGCGCCGGTCTGGACAAGACGGTCGGTGAGGCGTGGTCCGGTGAGATTTACCGGCTTTTCAATGTGTCCTATTACAACATGAATTTCTGGGATTCCTGGGCCTACACGTTAAAGCAGATGCTGCAAGATGATCAGTCCTCCGGCGTGCTGCTGTCGATGCTCCTGGGTGGTCCCGAGCAGGTCCCGGTGCTGACCGAAGCGGAGAGGGCTCAGATCATCCTGCCTTTCCTGGAAACGCTGGTCACGCAGTCGCTTCCCGGCTTGGCGCTGGCGGCGGGGCTGCTCACCGGCGGGCTGGCGTATTATCTGCCGGTGCTGGGTTTGCAAGCCGCCCGCAAGCGCGGCGCGGCGACTGCCGGCGAGCCGGTGGAAGTGCCGCCGTTCAGTTTGTTCAAGTTTCCCAGATATGTGGTGATCACGATTTTCATCCTGCAGTTCGTCGCGTCGTTGGGTGCGGAGGACACAGGGTTTGCCACACTCTATGTGGCCGCGTCGATGCTTTTCAATGTGCTGATGACGGTGCAGGCGCTTGCGTTCCTGTCATTTTTGCTGGAGCGCAAGAGATTGGGTCCCTGGCTTCGCCTGGTGATCCTGGTTCCGGCGCAGGCACTGTTTTTCTGGTTGATGCCCTATGTGGGGTTCTTTGACGCGCTGTTTGAGATGCGCACCGTCATCGCGCGGGTGGACGCGCTGAAGGCCAAAGGCAAGCAGGTGTTCACGCAGGACGGGCTGGAAGAGCTTCGCAAGATGGACCAGTCCAGGAAAAAAGACAAAAATGGCAACGATGGGGAGGATGACAAGCAATGAAAGTGATACTGAACCAGGACATCAAGGGCACCGGCAAGAAGGACCAGATCATCGAGGCGTCCGACGGCTACGCCCGCAACTTCCTGTTCCCGCGGCATTTGGCCGTGGAAGCGACCGAGGGGGCCGTGAAAGCCGTGCAGCAGCAGAAGGACGCCGAAGCGCACCGCAAGGCCGTGAATGAAAAGTCCGCCCGTGAAATTGCCGCCCGCATCAAGGAGCTCACCGTGGAGATCAGGGTGAAAGCCGGCGATGGCGGCAGGCTGTTTGGCTCAGTGACCGGCAAGGAAATTGCCGAGGGGCTGCTCGCCCAGCATCACATTGAAGTGGACAAGAAGAAGATTGAGATGGATGAAGCCATCAAGACCACCGGGCTGCACGAGGTGAAGCTGAGGCTGTTTGCCGGTGTATCACAGACGCTGAAGGTACAGATCACCGCCGGAGAATGATATGAGCGATCTGAGAGCCGAGGGCCGTGTGCCCCCACACAACCTGAACGCAGAGAAATCGGTGCTCGGCGCGATGATGCTGGATCCGTATGCCGCTTCGCACGCGGCGCGGCTGAAGGCTGAGGATTTCTATTATCCTGCCAACGGCCAGATCTTCAGCGCCATGCAGGAGCTCATCCGGCAAAACAAGCCGGTGGATTTCATGACGCTGTCTGATCTGTTGGAGCGCCGCGGCGTGCTGGACACGCTGGGCGGGCTGGATTATCTGCTGGAGCTCAACCGTTTTGTGCCCTCCGCCGCCAACATGGAGCATTATGTCGAAATGGTGATGGAGCGCTCGCTTCTTCGCCAGATGATCCGCCTGGCCGGCAAAATCTCCGACGAGTGCTATGATGGCGCCCGCGAGGCAAAGGCCATCCTGACCGATGCGGAAAAGGCGATCTTTACATTGTCTCAACGCGACGTCAAGCGTGATTTCATGCCCATGTCCGTTGCGGTCAAAGAGGTTTATGAGAAGGCCGAGCAACTGCTGGAAAACCCCGAAAGCAACCCTGGCATGTCCACCGGCTACACCACGCTGGATTACAAGCTGGGCGGCATGCTTCCCTCACAGCTGATCCTGATTGCCGCAAGGCCCTCCATGGGCAAATCAGCCTTTGCAATGAATATCGCCCAATATGTGGCCACCTACCGGCAGAAAAGTGTGGTCGTGTTCTCGCTGGAAATGCCTTACGACCAGCTCGCCCAGCGCGTGCTGAGCACCGGCAGCAAGGTAGCCCTTTCTAAGATCAAGAAGGCCGAGCTGGAGCCGGACGAGTGGCTGATGCTGGCAAACGCTGTGGAGGAGATCGAGAAGACCACCATCCTGGTGGACGACACGCCGGGCATCACGGTCATGGAAATGCTCAGCAAATGCCGCCGGGTGAAACTGGAGCGCGGGCTTGACCTGATCGTGATTGACTACCTGCAGCTCATCTCCTCCAGTGCCGACGGCAAATCCAAGGAAAACCGCCAGCAGGAAGTCAGTGAGATGACCCGCGCGCTGAAGCTGATGGCCCGCGAGCTCGATGTGCCGATCCTGCTGCTGTCGCAGCTTTCCCGCGCGGCGGAGAAGCGTGAAAGCCACCGGCCTGTGCTGGCCGATCTGCGCGAGTCCGGCGCCATTGAGCAGGACGCCGACATCGTGCTGTTCATCTACCGCGACTCCTATTATAAGAAATATGAAGGCGGCAACGAGGCCGAAATCATTGTGGCCAAAAACCGCAACGGCGCCACCGGCACCGCCACCGTGGCCTGGAATGAGACGATCGCCAGCTTCCAGAACGTGGACACTGTGTACGAGGCATAGATCAGCCGTTCAGCAGCCATGTCCCAAAATTCAGATAGGCCGCAAACGCAAGCCAGGCCAGATAGGGCAGCAGCAGAAATGCTGCTGTTTTGCTGATCGGGTAAAACCGGACCAGTGTGAGCACAACAAGCGCAATCAGCAGCAGCAGCCAAATGAATGCCAGCAGCCGGAGCTGCAGCCAGAAATAGATCGGCGTCCAGATGGCGTTTACAGCAAGCTGAAGATAATAGGTTTTGAGTGCCTTTGTCCTGTCTTCATCGCCAGTCTGCCAAACCAGGTATGCGGCGATGCCCATCAGCAAATACAGGATAGTCCAAACCACGCCAAACAGCCACCCGGGCGGGGAGAGGGGCGGCTTCTGCAGTTGAGCATAGTCGTGCATGCCGCCCATGCCTGGCAGCGACAGTAAAAACGGCAGCCCAAACGTCACCGCCAAAATGAGCAGCAGGGTCTTCCAGTTGATCCGTGATTGTTGCACCACTTTCCACCACCTTTTTGCCAAACGGTCCACCACTTTTCACCACCGGCAAGTGATTTTATCTTATGCTAACGTTGTAGAAATTATTTAATGATTTTAAAAGATGAGAGAGGGGTGAGCCCTCTTTTGCCGGCATGCGGGATTGCGCCTGTTTATCCACAGGTTATCCGCTATGAATGGTGTGCTCGGGTCATGCTCCTCAACTACATATAGTGGGTGTGTAAAACCCTGTGCATAATATGCATCCGACGCCGCGTTTCTATACCGCCCCCCACAATCCCCCACGACAGAAACGAGCTTGAAAAACCACGGAAATAAGCCATTTTTTGCCGGTTGTAAGCCTGATCATATTCAAAAATTTGTTTGCATTTCCATTCGTGCGGGGTATAATAATGGCGATGTGGTGAAAAGTGGGGGATTATTCCACTCATATGGAGCCGCAGGGAGCATCAAGCAAGAAGGGAGGTGGAGAAGCCATGTTCATGGGCACTTACGAGCACACGATTGATTCCAAGGGCCGTATGTTTATCCCGGCCAAATTTCGGGACGAACTGGGTGAGGATTTCATCATCTGCAAGTGGATTTTGAACAACTGCCTTTATGTGATGTCCCGCGATGCTTTCGAGCGCTTCTCCGCCGAACTGGATAAAACCCCCATGGCCAATGAAGACGCTGCGCTCATCGACCGGTTGCTTTACCCGAGCGCCACCAATGTGGAGCTGGATGCCCAAAACCGCGTGCTGATCCCGGCAGACCTGCGCGAATACGCTGGCTTGTCCAAGGATGTGGCCGTGGTGGGCGTGCGCAGCCGCGTGGAGCTGTGGGACCTGCAAACCTGGAAGGCCAAGATAGCCGCCGACTCCGCCAAGGTGCGCGATTCCATCGCCAACCTGCGCGGCAGCGGTGTGAAGATTTAGTATGGACAGGCAGTTTGAGCATGCCCCGATTATGCCGGGGCGGTGTGTGGAATACCTGAGACCCGCTCCCGGCAAAACATTCATGGACGGCACGCTGGGCGGGGGAGGGCACGCGGAGGCGGTTCTGAACCATCTGCTGCCCGGAGGCAGGCTGATCGGCATTGACCGGGATGATGACGCCCTCAATGAATGCCGCAGGCGGCTTGCCCCATTCGGCGAAGCGTTTGTGCCGGTGAAAGGGAACTTCAAGGAAGCGCCGGAGTTGCTCGCCGGTCTGGGAATCAGCCGTGTAGACGGCATCATGCTGGATCTTGGGGTGTCATCCTGGCAACTTGATGAGCCGGCCAGAGGTTTCTCCTATATGAATGATGGCCCGCTGGATATGCGGATGGACCAAAGCGCGAAGCTCACCGCCTATGACGTGGTGAACGGATATGACGAGAAGCGGCTTGCGCGGATCATCCGGGACTATGGTGAGGACCATTTTGCAGCCCGGATCGCCTCCTTCCTTGTGAACAGCCGGGCCCGCAAGCCCATCGAAACCACGACGGAGCTATCCGACATCATCACGCAGGCCATTCCGGCCAGGTTTCGGCGGCAGGGGCCGCACCCGGCCAAGCGCACCTTCCAGGCCATCCGCATTGAGGTCAATGCCGAGCTGGAAGGGCTGGAGCAGGCGGTTGAGCAGCTGACCGGATTGCTCAACGACGGTGGAAGGCTGTGTATCCTCACCTTCCACAGCCTGGAGGACAGGGCGGTCAAGCAGGCGATGAAGTGCCTGGAAGACCCGTGTGACTGCCCGAAAAACGCTCCCTATTGCATCTGCGGGAAAACACCCATGGGCAGAATGCTTACCAGAAAACCGGAAACGCCAGACGACGACGAACAGCGGGAGAACCCCCGATCCAGAAGCGCCAAACTGAGGGTGTTTGAGAGGGCGGGCCGTTCTGCCGGGAAAGATGAGGGAATATAATGTCAGTAGCATACAGCCGCAATCTTGCATACGACCGCCGCTTCGAGGAAACCGCCGAAGGCTGGAAGCCTGTGGAGACCCCGGTGCGTCCCAGCGCCACAAAGAAGCAGGCGGTGCTTCTCCGCCGCACGCTGGTGATGGTCACAGCCATCGTTGCCGCAGCTGTGTGCATTGGCCTGCTCTATATGAAGGCCCAGGTCTTCAAGACGCAGAGGGAGATCAACAACATCCGCAGCCAGATCGCCGCCGCCGATAAGCTCAACGGCAACCTGAGCGAGCAGCTGAGCGAAGCCACAAACATCAACACCATCATGGAGAGGGCCACGGCGCTTGGCATGGGTTATCCGGACAGCAGCCAAATGCTCTATGTCTCGCTGGGCGGCAGCAAGCCCAATGTCGAGATGAAAAAGTAAATCAGCCAAAGCACTGAAGGAGGCAAATGCAGGTGTCGCTGCCAAAGGTCAGCAGCAGAAGAAGAATCAACGCCATCGTGCTCGGCTTTACGGTGGTGCTCTGCGCAACTCTCATCTTCCGTGTCGGATATTGGCAGATTTACAAGGCGGACTGGCTCAAGGAAAAGGCCGCTGACCAGTGGACGAGGGAGCGCCCCGTATCCCCCCAGCGCGGCAGCATCCTGGACGCAAATGGTAAACTGCTGGCCCAGTCCGCAAGCTCCGAGATGGTTGTGGTGAACCCTAAGCAGGTGGACGCGGCCAATAAGAAGAACCCCGGCACGCTGGAAACCGTGATACAGACGCTGACCGATGAGCTTGGCATGAAGCGGGAAACGGTTGAGCGCAAGGTGAAAGACACCACCAAGTCGGAGATCCTGATCAAACGGCAGATCACCAGGGAGCAGGCGACCCGTCTCCGGGAGCTGAAGCCCCCTGGCGTTTATTTAAGCGAAGATATGAAACGCTATTACCCGGAGGGCAGCTTTCTGACCCAGGTGCTCGGCTTCACGTCTGTGGACGGCGAGGGTCTGGAGGGCGTTGAGTCCCGCTATAACAAGTACCTGGCGGGCACTGCCGGCAAAATTGTGAGCGAGACTGACCGCGACGGCATTACAATTCCCGACAGCGTGGAGCAATACATCCCGCCGGTGGACGGCAACAACGTGAAGCTCACGATCGATTCGGTCATCCAGAGCTTTGCGGAGCGGGACATGGCCAAGTGCCTGAAGGAGCAAAACGCCAAAAAGGTCACCTGTATCGTGATGGATCCCAATACGGGCAGGATTCTGGCAATGGTGAACAAGCCGGACTTTGACAACAACAACCCGCCCCGCGACAACATGGCGCAGCTGCAGGCCGCGATGCGCAACACCGCCGTGGCCGACGCCATGGAGCCCGGTTCCACCTTCAAGATTCTGACGCTGGCTGCCGGGCTTGATTCCGGAGTGTTTAACAAGAACTCGACCTTTGACTGCGTGGGCTACAAACTGGTCGAGGGCCAGAAAATAAAGTGCTGGAGCTCCCGCTCCCATGGCCATGAAACGCTGTATGAAGGCGTGCAAAACAGCTGCAACCCGGTGTTTATGACCATTGCGCTCGGCCTGGGCAAGGATCGGTTTTATGAATATCTTTACAACTTTGGGCTGGGCAAGCAAACGGGCATTGACCTCAATGGCGAGGGCACCGGCATTGTGACCTCTCCCAAATATGTGCGCGACATTGATCTGGCGCGCATCGGCTTCGGGCAGTCCATCGCTGTGACTCCGCTGCAGTTGATTGCCGGCGCGTCCGCCGCCATCAACGGCGGGGCGCTCATGAAGCCTTATGTGGTGGAAGAAGTGACCACGCAGGAAGGTAATGTTGTATTGCGAAACGAGCCGGAGAAACTAAACCAGGTGATCAAGCCGGAAACCTCCGCGCTGGTGCGCGACATTCTGAAGTCGGTTGTGGAAAAGGGCAGCGGCAAAAACGCCCGCATCAAAGGCTACGAGGTGGGCGGAAAAACCGGCACGGCCCAGAAATACGGCCCCGACGGCCGCATCATGCAAAACAAGCATGTGGCATCCTTTATCGGCTTCGCGCCGGTTGAAAAGCCGAAATACATCGTGCTCGTTATCGTGGATGAGCCCAATGTGGCGGTTGACTTCGGCAGTATCGTGGCGGCTCCTTATGTCAAGACGATACTGGAAGACACGCTGAAATACGGCGACGTGAAGCCCAGCGCTCAGGAGCCGGATGAACCGGCCGAGCAGGTGGAGGTGCCCGACTTGTCCGGCATGGAGCTGGAGCAGGCCGCTGTGGAGCTGCAATCCAAGGGCTTCAAGTATGTGGTGGAAGGTTATGGCGGCGCGGTGGCTGATCAAATGCCCAAGCCGGGCTTCACCGCCGACAAAGGCTCCACGATCATGATCTATCTCAAGCAGGAAGACGACGGCAATGCCGACAATCTGCGGGCGATGCCGGATCTCAGCGGCAAAACGGCTGTGGAGGTCAACACGATTCTGGAATCGCTGGGCCTGCAGCTGAAGGCGCTGGGGATCGGCGGCATGGTGGTCCGGCAGGATCCTGCCCCCGGCACCACTGTTTACAGCGGTGAGATTGTCGATGTGGAGTTTGCGTATCCGCCGAGCTCCGACCCGGGCGGCAATCGTTGACAGAAAGACTGAATCCGACGAGGAGGCACAGATGATGAGACTGGATAAGATGCTGGCCAATCTTCCATACGATGGAAGGGGAGGCCTGGATATTGATATTGCGGATATCGTCATCGACTCTAGGAAAGCGGCCCCTGGGGCCATTTTCGTGTGCATTCCAGGCGCCAAGGCCGACGGCCATGCCTATGCCGGCCAGGCGGCGGAGAAAGGCGCGGCGGCGCTTGTTGTGGAGCGCTTTCTGGACGAACTGGATGTGCCGCAGGTCCGCGTGGCAGACAGCAGGGAGGCGCTGGCCCGCCTTTGCGCCGCGTTCCACGGAAACCCGGCGGACCGCCTGAGCATTGTGGGCGTCACGGGCACCAACGGCAAGACCACGACCACGTATCTGCTTAAGTCCATCTTTGAGCAAAATGGCGAGAAGGTGGGCCTGATGGGCACTATCGCCACAATGATCGGCAGCGAAGAGCTGCCGCAGGCACTGACCACGCCGGACCCAATGGATTTCCACGCCACGCTGAAACGGATGGCCGAAGCCGAATGCACCCGCGTTGTGATGGAAGTGTCGGCCCACGCGATGGCGCTGCGCAAGATGGCCGGTGTTGTGTTTGACGCCGCGATCTTTACCAACCTCACGCAGGACCACCTGGATGATTTCAAAACAATGGAAAACTACAGCGCCGCCAAGAAGCTGCTGTTTACCGACGCCTACACCCGAAAGGCCGTGTTGAACGCAGACGACAAGGCGTGGGCCGCCATGGCCGAAGGGTTCAGCGGGCAGGTGCTGACCTACGGCACCGGCAGCGCTGCCGGGCTGCGGGCGACTGAATCCGATGTGCGACCAGACGGATGCAGCTTCAGGATCAATTATCAAGGCTGGAGCATGCCCCTTGCGCTGAAGCTCTCCGGCCATTTCAACATCAGCAACGCGATGGGAGCAGCGGGAGCAGCGCTTTTGCTCGGCGTGCCGAAAGAAGCGGTGAAGGCCGGCCTGGAACGCGTTGAAACGATGAATGGCCGCATGGAGCGGGTGGAGACCAACCGGGGCTTCACCGTGATCGTGGATTACGCCCACACGCCGGACAGCATAGAAAACGTGCTCAGGGCCGCCAGGGTGTTTGCCCAAAGCCGTGTGATCATCGTGTTTGGCTGCGGCGGCGACCGGGACCGCACCAAGCGCCCCATCATGGGCCGCTTGGCCGGCGAGCTTGCGGATTATATCGTGCTCACCAGCGACAACCCGCGCACAGAAGAGCCTGAATCGATCATAGACATGATTGAGCCGGGCCTGCAGGGGTGCGGCAAACCATGGGTGCGCAATGCCGACCGTCATGCCGCCATCGGTCTGGCCATCGGTGAGGCGAAACCGGGCGACGTGGTAATCATCGCCGGCAAGGGCCATGAAACTTATCAGGACATCATGGGCGTCAAGCGCCATTTCGATGACCGCGAGGCGGCAAGGGAATGGCTGGAGAAGCTTTGAAACATACACGGGTTAATACTGATGATTTCCGAAAGGACGCTTCCCAATGATTTTGCAGGACATTATCCTCCCGGTGCTCATTTCTTTCCTGGCCTGCCTCGCCGTGGGCCCGGCTGTGATTCCGCTCATGCAGAAACTGAAGTTCGGCCAGATCATTCGTGAAGAAGGCCCTGCCTGGCATGCCAAGAAGAGCGGCACGCCCCAGATGGGCGGCGTGATCATGCTCATCGCCCTTGCGGTGACCTGCCTGATCCTGATCCGCCGCTGGGAGCCCAGCGCCATTGTGGGGCTTGTGCTGATTCTGGCCGGCGCGGTAATCGGTTTCATTGATGATTTTACCAAGCATGTGATGAAGCGCAACATGGGCCTGCGTGAGTGGCAGAAGTTTTTGCTGCAGACCATCGTGGCGCTTGCGGCGGCGTGGTATGCCTATGTGCACATCGGCACGTCAATCCGGCTCCCCTTCACCACGGCTGAGTGGGATCTTGGGTGGTTCTATATCCCCTTTACGGCGTTTGTGATTGTGGCCGCGATGAACAGCACCAACCTGACCGACGGGCTGGATGGCCTGGCCTCCGGCGTGGGTCTGGTGTTTTTCTCGGCAATGATGATCCTGATCCTATATTTGAGCACCGACAATGTGGGCGAGCGCATGATCAACGTGGGCAACTACCTCACCATTGCCGGGGCCCTTGTGGGGGCTTGCCTGGGTTTTCTGCGGTTCAATGTTTTTCCTGCCCGCATCTTTATGGGTGACACAGGCTCGCTGGCGCTTGGCGCCGCTGTGGCGTGGCTTGCCATCGTGACCCGCACGCCGCTATGGCTGCCGGTGATGGCCGCGATGTATATGGCTTCCACGATCTCCGATATCATCCAGATTGTTTCCTACAAAACCCGGAAGAAGCGGGTATTCAAAATGGCCCCCCTGCATCATCATTTTGAGATGTTGGGGTATCCGGAAACAAAGATTGTTTCCATGTATATGATCATCACGGCGGTGCTCTGCCTGGTTGGGTTGGTGGCGTTGCGGTGATGGAGCGGTTCGGAAAGGTGGGCAATCCCATGTGTTTCGCCGGCAGCAGGGTTTTGGTAGTAGGCATGGCGCGCAGTGGCCTGGCCGCTGTCAAGCTGCTTTCTCGCAAGAATTGTCTTGTGATCGCCAACGACACAAAGACCGATGAGGATCTGGCCGAGGTTGTGGAAGAGCTCTCCGGCCTGCCTGGCGTCCAGTTGGAGCTGGGCCAGCCCGCGGAGCGGTTTGTGCGTGACGTGGAGGCTGTGTTTATCAGCCCCGGCGTGCCCATAGACGCCCCGTTTCTCATCATGGCCCAGGAGTTGGGCAAGCCCGTCATTGGCGAGCTTGAGTTGGGCTTCATGTTTACCAAGGCGCCGGTGGTGGCCATTACTGGCACCAATGGCAAAACCACGACCACGGCGCTCACCGGCCTGATGTTCAAACGGGCAGGCTATAACACCCATGTGGTGGGCAACATCGGCGATCCGCTCTCTGGCCACGCGCTGGACATTGCGCCGGAAGACATGGTCGTGGCGGAAGTGAGCTCGTTTCAGCTGGAGAGCATTCACACCTTCCGGCCAAAGGTTTCGGCAATCCTCAACATCACACCGGATCATCTGAACCGGCACCATACCATGGAGTGCTACACCGACATGAAGGCCCGCGTGTTTGAAAACCAGCGGGGCGATGATGTGGTGATCCTCAACTGGGACAATCTGCCCACACGGGCGTTAGCGGACCGGGTGAAGTGCAGGCTCATGTGGTTCAGCCGCAAGGAAGAGGTGGCTGCCGGCTGCTTCATCCGCGATGGCCGCATTGTCTGGCGTGATCTGGCCGGGCAGGAAACGGTGATGGGCCGCACGGAAGAGGTGCGCATCCCCGGTGACCACAACCTGGAAAACGCACTTGCAGCCTCTGCCTGTGCTCTATGCATGGGTGTGAGCCCGATGATCGTGCGCCACAGCCTGGCCGCCTTTGAAGGTGTGGAGCACCGGCTGGAGTTTGTGACAGAAGCCCAGGGCATCCGCTTCATCAACGACAGCAAGGGCACCAACGCCGATGCGTCCATTGTGGCGGTGCGCGCTATGGCGCTACCCACGATCATCATCGCCGGCGGTTATGATAAACACTCGGAGTTTGATGAGTTCGTCGCTTCCTTCGCCGGAAGCCGCATCGCCGGCATGGTGGTGCTCGGGCAGACGGCCGCAAAGCTGGAGGAGGAGGCAAAGAAGCAGGGCTTCGCGCCGGTGGAGCGTGCGGACACGCTGGACGACGCCGTATACAAGGCATATACGATGGCGCGGCCCGGATATAATGTACTGTTGTCTCCGGCCTGCGCAAGCTTCGATATGTTCAAGGACTTCGAGGAGCGGGGCAGGGCCTTCAAGAAAATCGCAATGGAAATCGCAGCGGAAGCGGGGCGCAGGTAATTGAGGCAGAAGCATCCACTGGACTATTTGATACTGGGCGTCACGATCATCCTGACGCTGTTTGGGCTTGTGATGGTGTTTTCCGCCAGCTTTTATCTGTCGCAGTATAAAGGCGGAGAGGGCACCTACTTTCTGCTCAAACAGCTTTTGGGGGCTTGCATTGGCCTGGTGACACTGGTGGTGGCATGTTACCTGCCTTATAAAATCTACAACCAGGCATTTGTGCCTCTGGCTATGGTGGGCGTCAGCGTCATTCTGCTGATCGTGGTGCTGTTCACCGAAAAGGTCAATGATGTGAACCGGTTTCTGACCGTGGCGGGCATACAGTTTCAGCCCTCCGAAATCGGCAGATTTTCCCTGATTGTGTTCATAGCATGGTGGGTTTCGCACCACAGCGATGATCTGCGCAGCAAAAACTTCAAGCGCTTTTTCATGAAGGGCATCGGGATGCCCCTTCTGGTAACGGGCCTCATCACCGGGTTGATCCTGATGGGCAAAAACCTTTCCATGGCGGCCAGTACGCTGATGATTGCCCTGGTGATGCTGCTGGTGGCCGGTGTGGACTGGCGGCCCTTTGTGCTGCTGCTGACCGGCGGAGTTGGGTTTGCAGTGATCTTTACCGTGCTGGAGCCGTATCGGTTGAAGCGGTTGATGATTTTTCTGGATCCGTGGAAAGACCCGAAAAACACCGGTTACCAGCTGGTGCAATCCCTCTATGGCCTTGGTGCGGGCGGGCTGTTTGGCGTGGGCCTTGGCAACAGCCGCCAAAAGCTTCTGTTCCTGCCTTATGCGGAGTCAGACTTCATCTTGTCCATCATCGGCGAGGAGTTCGGCTTCATCGGCATGATGCTGCTGATGGCGGCATTCTGGATCCTTGTGTGGCGGGGAATGCTGGTTTCGGCAAAGGCGCCGAATGAGTTCGGCATGCTTCTTGGAGCCGGCATCACGGCGCTGATCGGCATCCAGTTTTTGATCAACATTCTGGTGGTGACGGCCTCCATGCCGCCCACCGGTGTGCCGCTTCCATTCATCAGCTCGGGCAACACGTCTCTGGTGG
>JAEYYW010000149.1 GCA_023428265.1 Bacillota bacterium
GGAGATGCTCAAGCGCATCGCCCAATACAAGGTGACCACGTTCTGCGCGCCGCCCACGATCTACCGCTTCCTGATCAAGCAGGATCTATCGCGGTTTGATTTATCCAGCCTTCAGTATGCTGTGACCGCCGGCGAGGCATTGAATGCCGAGGTTTATAACCAATTCCTGAAGATCACGGGCCTTAAGGTGAAGGAGGGCTTTGGCCAGACCGAAACCACGCTACTGGCCGGCACGTTCACCTGGATGGAGCCAAAGCCCGGCAGCATGGGCAAGCCCTCGCCGCAGTATGACGTGCACATTGTGGATGACCAGGGCCACGACGTGGCGCCCGGCGAAGTGGGGGAAATCACGATCCGCACCGACAAGCGGGTGCCGGTGGGCATGATGCTGGGCTACTACAACGATGCGGAGCTCACCGCCAACGCCTGGCATGACGGCCTTTACCACACCGGCGACACCGCCTGGGCAGATGAGGACGGCTACATTTTCTATGTAGGCCGTGTGGACGACATCATCAAGTCATCCGGCTACCGCATCGGGCCCTTTGAGGTGGAAAGCGTGATCATGGAGCACCCGGCGGTGATGGAGTGCGCCGTGACTGGCATCCCGGACCCGGTGCGCGGCCAGGTGGTGAAGGCCACCGTAGTGCTGGCCAAGGGCTTCCAGGCCAGCGATGACCTGGCCCGCGAGTTGCAGGAGTATGTGAAGACGCATACCGCGCCATATAAATACCCCCGCGCCATCGAGTTTGTGGCGGAGCTGCCCAAGACAATCAGCGGCAAGATCCGCCGGACGGAGATCCGGGCGAAGGACGCGGGGAAGTAGGCAGTATCACCACCCCTTTGCGAAAACCCCTCTTCCCAGCCCCCTAAGTCAATCCCTACCCCCTCCCCTCGCGCTCGCTGCTGTACAGCGAGCCGCTAACGACAAATGTTCGGGCGTTTGCATTGCAAACGCCCTTTTCAATTGCCGGGGTGATACCCCTCTCCCTTGTTTCAAGCCCGCACCCAGACTCCCACCCCCACCTGACCGCGTGAACAGCCAACACGCCCTCACCGCCCGGTGGGGGCGTGTTGATCTCAAGTACTCAGCGATCGATGGTTTCCATCCGGGCAATTATGTGGTATCATGTTTTATATCACATGGTTTTTGTTACTACATATGAACTGAAGGTGCTCCATGATTATAACCAAACCCAGACTCAAAGACCCTGTCAGCGGTTTGCTGCACGCCTTCGGCGCGGCGCTCTCTGTCGCAGCACTTGTGCTATTGCTGCTCAAGGCTTCGGCAGGCGGCGGCTCCATCTGGCGCTACGTCGGCTTCTCCGTATTTGGAGCTGGCTTGATACTGCTCTATTCCGCCAGCGCAACCTACCACCTGCTCAACCTCTCGGAAAGGGCAATGCTCGTTTTCCGCAAGATCGATCACTGCATGATTTTCGTGCTGATCGCCGCCACCTACACGCCAATCTGCCTGATCCCGCTGCGGGGCCCATGGGGCTGGAGCCTGTTGGGCGCGGTGTGGGGGTTTGCGGCATTGGGCATCGTATTAAAGGCAGTGTTCTTCAGCGCCCCCCGCTGGCTCTACACCGCTTGCTATGTGGCGCTGGGCTGGTCCTGCCTGGTCTGCATCGTGCCGATCCTGCGCACAATCCCATGGCAGGGGTTGCTGTGGCTGCTGGCCGGCGGCATTGCCTACAGCCTGGGAGCGGTGGTGTATGCCGTGAAGTGGCCGGGGCGGGAGGCAAAGTGGTTTGGATTCCATGAAATTTTCCATGTCTTCATTTTGCTCGGCAGTCTCTGCCATTTTCTGATGATGCTATGGTATATCTGAGAAACGATTTGTAAAAGGTCATAAATGCTGTCGGACGCACAAAAGGCCGCCTCCTCAGCGGAAGCGGCCGGAAAGCAGCGAATCAGGAGTTCCAGCTGGAGACGGGCAGGCCGGCTTTATCGGTGAAGGAGCCGAACAGGATCATGATGAAATCAATCAGCCACCCGAGGCCGAAGCAGCCTCCGGTCAGAAGCCAAAGGATACCTGTTCCTGTTTTACCGACGTAAAAGCGATGAATGCCCAAATAGCCCAGGAAAAAGCACAGCAAAAGGGCAGCCAGACGGCCCTTGCTGGAAACGGGCCTCACGACGTTTGCATACTGCATGATAATACCTCCAGATGATGATAACCGATTAAACCATATTATGCTAAACTCCGCAAGAAATGTTATATACCTTCCCGCTGCTCACACCGGTGGGTCCTGTTCGGCGGGCGGATCGGCCGGCGGATCCGGCGTGGGAGCGGGCGCTTGCGTGGGCTTTGGTGTCGGAGATGGTGTGACGGCCGGGGCCGTCGTGGGCGCAGGCGAAGGAGATCCGGTTGGCAGGCCGGACGGTTTGGGGTCGTTGGGGTTGTAGAGGATCACAGTGCCATACGCTTTGTAGGTCACTGTGTCAAGCTTCTCCCGCTTGTACTCCACGCCGTCCTTTTTATAGAGCTTGTAAACGGATAGAACGACGCCGTCGCGGGGCTCGATGACCTTTGTTTCACCGGGAAGCACCGCGTTGCTGTCTTCATAACGGACGGTGTCCAGTTTGGGCAGCACCTTGTCCACCACGGTGGCAAGTTCAATGGTTTCACCGGCCACAAACGGCTTCCCATAGACCTCTGCAGTAACCTTCCAGGGCGACTGCTGGTCCACCGTGATCACAAGAATCACCGGTGTGTCGCCATTGTTGCGGATTACCAGATCCTTGCTGGGATAATCCACTGTGGCATCCTGCCCGCGAATCAGATAAGCGGACGGGATCGAATGCGGCACCCGCTTCACAATCTCCAGATTGGCGCGGGCCGCCGCGTTGAACAGCGTGCCGGACACCTGGCAAACCCCGCCGGCCAAGCCGTTGTCTTCCACACCGGCGCTCAGCACATGGGCGATCTGATAGCCCTTTGCCGCTGTGCGCTCGCCAGTGGTGTCATTAAACGAAAACTCTTCGCCCGGCAGAATAAGGTGTTTGCTCACTTCACCGGCGGCCAGGGTGATGTTGTTTAGGCGCTCTTTGGAGTGGTCATTCATCCTGCTTTGATAGCGGGCGACCAGCTTGCTGTTGGCTTCCAGAACAGCCCTGGTGGCCTTGGCCGGCACCACTTCGGGCGTCACTTCGATCCGCCCCCAGGAGCCGGTTGCAAAGGCCTGTTTCACCTGCTCCCAGAGCGCGTCCGCATCCACCTTCTGGCCGGGCCGGTCATCGCTGAAGGTGAACCGCTGCCCGTCCGGTTTGGTTGCGTCAAAGCCAATCACCATTGCATCAAACGGCGCGGAGTAGAGTGTTTCGGCATAAAAGCGCACATCCTGCTCGATGGCGGATGGGTCGCAGGTCATCGTGGTGGCATACTCCCCCGCTCCGGCTTTCATTGCCTGACCGAGCACCTCATCGGTGTCGTAGACAACCGGCACATGGGAGCCGGTGAACTCCACGGTGTAGTTTTCGCGAGCCAACGTGACGGATACGGCAGCGGTGCGGGCCTTCTGGGCCTCTTCCACTTTGGCCCTTGCCTCATCCCAGGAAAGGCCGCCCACATCGGCGCCATCCACAACAACGCCCCTGGCAAACCTGCCCTCGTGAGACACCGCCTGATTGCCCGTTGTATTGCTGCCGTCGGCAGGTCCGCCGGAGAAAACACCTGCCAGGGCTGCAATGCCCACGCCCAGGGCAACCAGCACCACCGTCGCCAGCGCCACAGCTAGCGGCGTGGGAGTGAAGCGGGCCCTTCTGCGAGGCGCCACGCGCTTCCATTGATATCCGTATCCGGATCTTCTGCTGTAACGCATTCCTTCCCTCCCGGCCGGGCAGAAGCAAAGCCGCCAAGCCAAGTCACAGCCTGATCACTGCGGCGGCGTCAAAACAAACTTAGCGCACATCCACACCCAAGGCTTCCATCATCGCCGTGCCAAAGTCGACGTTCTTCTGTTTTGCGGCGGACTTCATGATGGCGTCATAATCATCCACGCGGGTCATTACGGACTTTCCAACCAGCATTACGCTCACGGGGATTGCCACCAGCAACGCCACCGCGGCAACGGCGCGCGGAAGGCCATAACCGCCAGAGGAGCGGGCCGCATGCTTTGCCGGGCCTGCCCTGCGCACCAGCGCAACCAGCAGCCACCCAAGGGCAACAAACACCACGCACTGGACAAACAGGAAGATCGTGACGCCGCCGGCATAGGAAAGCGCCCAGTTCGCAAGGATCCTGGCCAGCCCTGCCGATCCGGAGGATGCCATCGCCGAAAACGCCGCGCCGATTTGCGGCCTGAGCAGCAGCGTGGCCACCGGAAGCACCAAACCCAACACACCGGAAACAATCAGAGGCACGCCGAGCCAGCGCATCAGCTGCCGCTTCTGCCAGGCGATCACAGCAATGGCACCGCCCAGCAGCAGAAACAGCAGCGCCGACAGCAGCATCACGCTGCCGCGTATGCCGCCGAACAGTGCGGAAAAGCCGGTCACCGGGTTTTCCTGATTGCCATACGCGCTGTTGAACAGCACGTTCAGGTTCAGTTTGTCCTGCATGCCGGATCCTCCCAGCATGTCTGCAGCCACGGCCTTGATCGTGTATTCCAGCAGCTCTTCGGTGGATGAGCCTTCCTGGGTGCGATTGCCGATCTTCACGCAGATATCCGCCGCCGTGCTATCGGTCATTGTCATGCCCATCAGCTGCCCCATCTGCTTGAGTTGTTTCACTGCAGCGCCATTGGCCTTGCCGTCGCGCACAAACCCGCCGCTGGTGAGCTCTATCTGGCTGATCATCGCCTCAAAGTCTTTGGCTGTGATTTTGCCCCCTTCCAAGAACTGATCCACGTAGGAGCCCAACATGGCGTTTTTGATCGGGGAAATATCCACCGACGGGAGTTTGTCCGTGTTGCCGGTAAAATAGGAAAACAAACCCTTGACCAGGTTTGGAACCTCTGCGGCAAGCCACTTTTGATCAAAAGATTGCTTCATGGAGTTCTCAAACTCACGAACTCGCTGCTTGAGCTCCTTGGACGCCTTGCCGGATTGTAACGCCTCGCGCTCCTTGTCGCTCAGCGGCATAAACACCTCGGCGCTGCCGGAAAGGTCTCCTGCCATTTGCTGAAGCTGGGCGTCCTTGATGCTGTGGTCAAACATCAGCCCGAAGTAGCCACCGGAAAACACGGTGCAATTTAGCGCCAGATTCAGCTGAAGAAACAGCGCCGACAGCACAAACGCACAGCACAAAACCACCAGCAAAAGAGCCTTCAGAACCTTCAAAACATCAATACCTCAATTCCATTGCGATTACCGTTATCACCGGTCCATTGTAACCTATTTTCTGCCTGTTGACAAATCAGGCACGGTTCCGCGCGTTCATAACCCAAACAGGCGCTCGGCATTGCCGTGCAGAATCAGTTCCTTCACATCATCCTTCAAGCCCAGCCGATCGATCATTTCCAGCTCCTGCCAGGGGCTCCACATCGGGTAATCGGTGCCAAACAGCACATGGTCCGCCCCATAAAGCTCAATGAGGGCCAACGCCTGATCCGGAGTCATATCATAAAGCGAGCTGGAGGTGTCCACCAGCACACCGCTTCCGCCCAGCACCGCAGCCGATTCCTTCCACTCAGACCATCCGCCAAAATGGGCGCAAACCATCTCAAGCTTCGGGAAACGCTCCAGCACCCGCGCAATCCTGTGCGCTTTGGAAAACTCATACCGGTGATCGCCGGCGTGCACCAGGATCGGCAACCGGCCCTCCACGGCCCTGTAGATCCGCATCGCCCGCTCATCATCCAGCAGAAAGCGCTGAAAATCGGAGTGGATCTTGACGCCTCGCAGGCCCATTGAGACCGCCCGCTCAATTTCTTCCTCAATTGCCGGGTGGTCGGGATGAATTGTGGCAAAACCCGCAAGCCGGTCGGGGTGCTGCCGGACCGCGCTAGCAATGAAGTCGTTGATGGCAGCCACTTGCTGCGGCACTGTAGCGACAGAGTGCACCAGTGCCATGCCGATGCCGCATTGCTCGTTGATCTGCAGAAGCGTGCCCACCGTGCCGTCATATTGCATGGGGATGCCATAGAACTCGCCGATGGCGCCAGAGGCTTTTAAGGCAATCTTGTCCGGAAAGATGTGTGCGTGGAAATCGATGATCCTCATAATCTCCCTCTTTAAAGCAGAAGACCTGCAAAAACAATTTTATCTCATTTTCCGCAGGAAACAACAACGAGCTGGTGATCGGCCGCATTTTTGCCCATACGCCTAGGCAATTTATCCTTTTTATGTTAACTATGCCGTAAAACCGTTTATATTTGTCTTCGCAAAACAGGGATGCTAGAATGGCGGTAACAGAATCCTCACGAGGATGGTAGCCGGACATGCAAACGAGACTGATGCAGGTTATCCTGATTGCCGGTTTGATTGCAGCGTTGTTGCTCGGCTGCGGGCCAGGCGGAGCCGACCTGCCCACACCGGCGGCAAGCATGGCCCCCTCAACGGCAGCCACCGGTGCGGCTGCCACAGCCCCGGACATGACCCCGGAGACGACGGACGCTCCCCTCCCCTTTCAGGATGCGAGCCTGCCTGTGGAGGCACGGGTGCAAGACCTGCTGGGCCGCATGACGCTGGAAGAAAAGGCCGGGCAGATGATACAGGCGGAGCGCGTCAACGCATCTCCCGCCGCTGTGACGAAAGCGGCGCTTGGCGCGGTGCTGAGCGGCGGCGGCTCCGTGCCCGGCGAGGGCGCGCCTGAGGACTGGCTGGGCATGACGCGCGCCTATCAGGACGCGGCGCTGAAGTGCCGCCTGCCCATCCCGCTGCTCTATGGCGTGGATGCCGTGCATGGCCACAACAACGCGGCGGGAGCGGTGCTGTTCCCCCACAACATCGCGCTGGGAGCGGCAAACAGCCCGGAGCTCATGGAGCAGATGGGCGTGGCCGTTGCCGAAGAGATGATTGCCACCGGTATCCCATGGACGTTTGCACCTTGCCTTGCTGTGACACAGGACCCGCGCTGGGGCCGCACCTATGAGAGCTTTTCCAGTGACCCTGATTTGGTGTCCTCCCTGACGCTTCCATTCACAAAGGGCTTGCTGGCGGGCTGCGCAATCCCCACTGCCAAGCATTATGTGGCGGACGGAGGAGCGATATGGGGTACCTCGAAGACAACAGGATATTATATCGATCAGGGCGACGCTGCCATCCAGGAGCAGACGCTGCGCCAGATGCACCTCTCCCCCTATCAGGCGATGATTCAAGCCGGCGTGCCTGTTGTGATGGCCTCATTCGGCTCCTGGAACGGCGTGAAGCTTCATGAGCAGAAATATCTGCTGACAGACGTGCTGAAGGGCGAGCTCGGGTTTCAGGGCTTTGTCGTATCAGACTATAACGGCATTGAGCAGCTGGGTTACGGCACACTGGCTGAAAAAGTGAGCGCCGCCGTGAATGCCGGTGTGGACATGCTGATGGAAACCGGCATGTATGCGATGGTGCTCAAGGCAATCGTAACCGGCGTGAACAGCGGCGATATCCCGCAGGCACGGGTGGACGACGCAGTTTCCCGCATCCTTCGGGTGAAGTTTAAGGCGGGGCTTTTTGAAGACCCCTATCTGGAAAACCGCAGGCCGGGCAAATTTGGCACAGTGGAGCACAGGGCGCTGGCGGCGGAGCTCGCAGCGCGATCGCTGGTGCTGCTGAAGAATGACGGCGTGTTGCCATTCAAAGCCGGGCAGAAAATCTTTGTGACCGGGCCGGCGGCGGACGATTTGGGCGTGCAATGCGGCGGGTGGTCACTGACGTGGCAGGGCTGGACCGGCGACAACCGTCAAACAACAGGCACGACAATACTGGAGGGCTTAAAGCAGGCGGCGGCCAGAGCCGGTGCGGAGATACTGACCGATGAGGCGGAACTGGCAAAGGCGGATGTTGTGCTGCTGGTCATCGGTGAAAAGCCCTATGCCGAAGGCGTGGGTGACAGCCCGGATCTTTCATTGACCGGCAAGCTGGCCCTCGATGGCAACGCCAAGGCAATGGCACTGGCAGAAGCAAGCGGCAAACCGGTTGTGGCGCTGATCGTGGCCGGCCGTGAGGTGATCCTCTCCGATGCGCTCAAGGGCTGGAGCGCCGCCGTGATGGCATGGCTGCCCGGCACCGAAGGGCAAGGCGTGGCGCCCGCACTCTTCGGTGAGAGGGACTTCACCGGCAGGCTGCCGATGCCGTGGTACAAGAGTGTGGAGAGCATTGGAAAGCAGGATGCGGAGCCGCTCTTCCCAATCGGCTATGGTCTGAAACTGAAATGAAAACGGCGGGCATTTCTGCCCGCCGCAACCTGTTGTGAAGCCTATTGCACCAGAGCAAGCGTATCTCTGGCGATCATCAGCTCTTCATTGGTGCCGATGACCATTGTGCGCACCTTGGCGCCGGGGGCGGAAATGTCTATCTCGGAGGCCTTCTTGGCGTTGAGCTCGTCATCAATGGCGACGCCGAGGTATTCCAGATCCTTCACGATCATCTTGCGCAGCAGCGGGTTGTTTTCCCCGATCCCGGCGGAGAACACAATGGCGTCCAGACCGCCCATCGCGGCGGCGTAGGCGCCGATGTATTTACGGATGCGGTAGCAGAACACATCCACCGCCAGGCGGGCGCGGTCATTGCCCTCTTCGCTGGCCTGCAGCACGTCGCGCATGTCGGAGCTCACACCGGAGATGCCGATCAGGCCCGACTTCTTGTTGAGCATCGAGAGGACCTGCTCAATCGTCATATTGGCGCGGTTCATCAGGTATTCAATGATCGTGGGATCCATGTCGCCGCTGCGGGTGCCCATCAGCACGCCTTCCAGCGGGGTCAGGCCCATGGAAGTGTCCACACACTTTCCATCCTTGATGGCCGCCAGTGAGGAGCCGTTGCCCAGGTGGCAGGTCACAATCTTGAGGCCCTGCTGCGGGCGGCCCATAAACTCCGCGGTGCGCTTGGCCAGATAACGGTGGGATGTGCCATGGAAACCGTAGCGGCGGATGTCCATGGTCTGATAATACTCATAAGGGATGCCATAAATAAAAGCATAATCGGGCATCGTCTGGTGGAAGGCGGTGTCAAACACGGCGACCATGGGCGTGTTGGGCATCACTTTCTGGCAAGCCTCAATGCCCATGATGTTGGCGGGGTTGTGCAATGGGCCCAGCGGGATGTAGGCACGCACGGTCTCAATCACTTCGTCAGTGATCAACATGGACTCGGTGAACTTCTGCCCGCCGTGCAGCACGCGGTGGCCCACCGCATGGATGGCGCTCATGTCCTCGATCACGCCGTGCTTCGGGTCGGTGAGCGCCTTCAGGACAATCTTGATGGCATCGGTGTGGTCCTTCATCGGCTGCTCAATCACAACGGCTTCTTTGCCGGTGGGTCTATGTTGCAGATTGGAGCCTTCAATGCCGATGCGCTCCGCCAGGCCCTTGGCGATGATCTGCTCATTGTCCATATCAATGAGCTGGTACTTCAACGACGAGCTTCCGGCGTTGATCACGAGGATTTTCATGAAATGCCCTCCTAAAAAAATCGAACGGAACACCGTTATATTTTACCAATTTACTGCCCCAGCCCCGAACGGGACATCGGGCCCGAACCATTATAATACGGAGAAGTGATAAAAACAAACACGAAATGCACGATTTATGACAACCCGTCTTGCTGTTACCAATAATTGTGCCGTTGCACATAGGAACAACCGCCGCGCTGTGGTAAACTGATGCCATGAAGATCACCGGAATCATAGCCGAATATAACCCTTTTCACAATGGGCACAGTTACCAAATCGAACGCGCCCGGGCGCTGAGCGGCTGCGACGCGGTTGTTGCGGTGATGAGCGGCAACTTCGTGCAGCGGGGCGAGCCGGCGGCCTTTGACAAGTGGGCCCGCGCCCGGATGGCGCTGCAGTGCGGGGTGGACGCTGTGTTTGAACTGCCGGCGTTTTACGCACTGCAAAGCGCCGATTGGTTTGCATGGGGCGGCGTGGCCACGCTGAACGGCCTGGGTGCCGATTGCCTTTGTTTCGGGGCCGAATCGCCGGACCTCACGCTGCTCCGGCAGCTTTCCGGCCTGTGGGATGATGAGCCTGAGGAGCTGCGCGCCGCGATCCGGTCGGGGCTCAAAGCCGGCAAGCCCCACCCAAAGGCCCGGGCTGAGGCGCTGGGGCGCTGGCTGGGCCATCCGGGCAGCGAAGAACTGCTGGCCTCGCCAAACTCCGTGCTGGGCGCAATGTATCTCAAACAGCTGGCTGCACTTGAAAGCTCCATGGAGCCTTTGGCAATCCAGAGGGTGCAGGCCGGCTACCACGACGAAAACATCACCGGAGCCGTTGCCAGCGCCACCGCCATCCGCAAAGCCCTGGCGGAAGGATCCGGTGGCTGGCGGCAGGCCGTGCCCGCCGAGGCGGCGGCCATCATCGCCGAGCAAGAAGAGCTGGGCGCCGGGCCGGTTTGGCCGGATGATTTTTCCCAGGCGCTGCTGTATGCACTGCGCATTACCGCCCAGCTGCCGGACACTGCCGAAGGGTTGCACAACCGCATGGCCCGTGCTGCCGCAGCGACAGGCTCTTTCAGCTCTTTCTGTGCCGCCGCCAAGAGCAAGCGTTACACGCTTGCCCGCATCAAACGCGCCGCAATGCAGGCGATGATGGGCATCACCGCCGATGACATCGCGATGCTGCGGACGGAAAAGCCCATCTATGCCAGGCTGCTGGGGTACTCCCGGCGGGCGGAGGGGTTGGTTGGCGAGCTGGCCGGAAGGGCCAGAATCCCCTTTGTGGCACGGGCCGCGGAGTTCGAGCCTAAATCCGAAGCGATGGCCCGGCTGTGGGAGATTGACCGGCTGGCCAGCGATGTGTACGCACTGGGAATCAAAAACCCCGCCTTGCGGCTAGCAAGGCGGGATTACAAAGAAAAGATGATCATTTTATAGCCACTGACTACTGACTACTGGCTACTGGCTACTGATTACTGACTGCCCTTTCTCCCCCACCGTTATTCCGGCATTGCCCAACTTTTCCAGAAGCTCTTCCATCACCAGCTCCGCCGCCGCGCGGCCTTTGAGGGCGCAATCCTCCACCTGGTTGAAGTTGGCGGGGTTCACATTCTGGGTGTCGGGCACGATCGTGACGTCGGCGGTGGACACCCTGCCCCGGGTGGCTTCCCATTCCTGCAGCTCGAAGGAGCTGATCATCACATCGATGATGTTTTTGGGCGTCATGCGCGGGCCGCCGCGGTAGCCCACGTCCACCGCGATCACAAAGTCCGCACCCATCTCGCGGGCCACGCCCACAGGCACCCGGTCCAGCACGCCGCCATCCACATAGGTCTTGCCGGCAAGCATGACCGGTTCAAACACGCCGGGGATCGAGATGCTGGCGCGCACCGCCTCTGCCGCCTTGCCGGACTTGAACACCATGGCGGTGCCGTCCTCCAGGCAGGCGGACACGGCTGCATAGGGCAGCTTCATCTGCTCAATCAACCGGTCGCCGGTCAGCGTGCGGATGATCATGTCCACCCGCTGGCCGCGAATCAGGCCCAGGCGGGGCAGCGTGATGTCAAACAGCTTGCGATACTCCATGGAGCAGATCTGCTGGGCCAGGCCACGGATCATTTTGCCAGACGCGCCGTTGGCATAAAGGCAGCCCACCACAGACCCCATGCTGGTGCCGGTAACAATATCAATGGGCACGCCCCGCTCTTCCAGCACCTCCAGCACGCCGATGTGCGCCAGCCCCCTGGCCGCGCCCGCACCCAGAGCCAACCCAACCTTTGGTCTGTCGCCCATGGGAATCACCCTCTCTCGCGTTATCCTTGTATATCTTAACACTCATTGATGCAGCTTAGCACCAATCTTCTGCTATCCCACCGTGTTTACAGGGTTGCCGCCCAGAAAGCTTTTCAGATTGTTTACGGCGATGTCCATCAGCCGCACGCGGGCTTCATAAGTGGCCCAGCCGAAGTGCGGCGTAATGAGGCAGTTTTTGGCGGAAAGCAGCGGGTTATCAGCCTTCGGCGGCTCGGCGGAGAGCACGTCCACACCGGCTCCCGCGATTCTCCCGGCGTTCAGCGCGTCTGCCAGGTCCTGCTCGGCGATCACCGGCCCGCGGGAGGTATTGATCAAGAAGGCTGTGCGCTTCATTTTAGCAATGGTGTCGCGGTTGATCAACCCCGCTGTTTCCGGCGTGAGCGGGCAATGCAGGCTGATCACGTCAGATTGCTCCAGCAGCTCGTCGATACTGGCCCAGCGGAAGTTCCTGCGGGCGGACTGATCGGTCTGCCGCCGGCTGTAGCCCAGCACGTTCATGCCGAAGGCCGCGGCAATATCGGCCACTTGCATGCCGATGCGCCCGAAGCCGATGATGCCCAGCGTCTTGCCGGCAAGCTCAATCAGCGGGTAATCCCAGAAGCTGAAGTCAGGGTTTGAGGCCCAGCGGCCCGACCGCACGGCATCGCTGTGGGCCTGGGCGTGGTGGCAATGCTCCAGCATGAACATAAACACCAGTTGCGCCACTGAGGTGGTGCTGTAATCGGGGATATTGGTCACAACAACGCCCTGCGCTTTGGCCGCAGCCACGTCCACGATGTTGTAGCCGGTTGCCAGGACGCCGATATATTTGAGATCGGGCAGTTTCTTCAGCGTGTCGGCACTCAGGGGGGTCTTGTTGGTGAGCAGTGCGGTGGCTCCGGCAGAGCGGCTGAGAATGTCTTCCGGTGCGGTGCGGCCGTGAATGACCACATCGCCCAGAGCCTTCAAGCCCTCCCAACTCAGGTCGCCGGGGTTCATCGCATAGCCGTCCAACACTACGATCTTCATGTGCAGTCCCTCCAGAAAGAATTATATCAAAGGGCAGGCGGCGCTGTGTGGAGTGCCGGATTGCTCTCCGACAGAACCGCAACCAGCCCTTTGTTGTCAGCAATGCCATCGGGCAGCCAGATGCCACCGCGGCCAAGATCATCCAATTGGTGGAAGTCGCTGCCGGCGATCCGCCGGAGCCCGTGGCGCGCCGCGTGCTCCTCCGCCAGCTCGTTGCGGCTGACGTGCCGCCGGTTTCCGTTAAAAACCTCCACGCCATGCAGGAGTTCCACCGGCGCTCGCTCCATATTGTCTCGGAACGGGTGGGCTTGATACACCAGAAGGCCCTCTTCGCAGGCCATTTGGCAAACCTTCTCCAATGTCCAGACGCAAAGCTCAGGATATTTGACGAGATGCTCTTCGGCCAGACCATAAATAAGGAACTCCCCGCTGAAACCGGGAAGCGCCAGCTCCATGCCCAGCAGCACCGCAACGCCGGCTGCCTCACCGGCTTTTCGCATCAGGCGATAACCGGATAGCCAGCGATTGATCTGCTCCTTGCGATCAGAAGCCAGCTCCGCCAGCGTCCAGTGGTTGTAGTGATCGGTGCACACGATCAGGCCATAACCGGCCGATTGGTAAAGCGCGGGGATTTCGGCGGCAGCCACGCAGCCGCAAAGGCTCACCTCCGCCGTGTGACAATGGGTTTCCGCTAGCAGCATATCAACACTCCAATTCTTCCATCACTCATTCCGGCACGGCGGCAGCCACGACGGTATACACCCGCGCAGCGCCCATCTGCCGCAGGATCGCCACGCACACCCGCAGCGTGGAGCCGGTGGTGAGGATGTCGTCCACCAGCAACACAACCTTGCCTGCCACGGCATCGCGGCCGGCGCGGTAGCTGCTTTCGGCGCTCTTCCGGCGCTGCCGGAGGCCGCCCTTGGTGCGGGAGATGATTCTCGTGTGCACCGGCCGGGAGAGCGCGCGGCGGAGCATAGGTTTGTCCAGGGCCTGGGCGACCCACTCCGCCAGCAGCTCCGATTGGTTGTAGCCCCGGTTGAGCCGCCGCATCCAGTGCATCGGCACAGGCACCACGCAATCGACGATGCCGGCAACCCCTCCAGCCTTCACGGCTTCAGCCATGCCATGGCAAAACAGCTCCCGCGTGCCGGTGCGGTCCTTGAACTTCATCGCAACCAGCAGGCCCCTGGCCAGGTCCTTGTAGTCATGGGCGGCGAACCCGCCGTCAGAGACCGCCCCGTTGGCGCGGCAGGAGCGACACATCCGCTCCTCCCCGGTGCAGGTGCGCCCGCAGCCGGGGCAGATGGGCCCAAACGGCGGCGGCATCAGCTTGGCACAATCCGGGCAGAGCACACCGGGCAAATCCAGCTCCACACCGCAGATGCCGCAGGCAATCGCCCGCGGATAAACCAGATCAAGCACGGTTTCCACCGCGCGCTTAACCGGGCTTGGCATCGGCCACCCTCCGGAACGCGTGCGGCAGGCCTGAGTAACGCTGGCGGATGCGGTTGTTGCTGACCATGCCGGCCACGCAATCCTCCCTGCCGGTGATCACGACCAGCTTCCTGGCCCTGGTGATGGCGGTGTAAAGCAGGTTGCGGGTGAGCAGCATCGGCGGGCCGCCCACCAGCGGCAGCACCACCACCGGAAACTCACTGCCCTGGCTCTTGTGGATCGACACGGCGTAGGCCAGTTGCAGCTCCTCCGCCTGGGAAAACTCATACACAGCTTCGCGGCCATCGTCAAACAGCACGGTGATCATGCGGCCTTCGCTGTCTATGTCGCTGATCATGCCCATGTCGCCATTGAACACGCCGTCGCCGGTTTCATCGGCCCCTGTCTCCGACGCCTTTCGCCAGTTCATGTTGTAATTGTTCTTCACCTGCATTACTTTGTCGCCTGTGCGGAAAACCGTGTCGCCAACCTTGTGCTCCCGCTTCATCGGGTGCGGCGGGTTAAACGCCTGCTGCAGCCGCTGGTTCAGCACCACCACGCCCAGCTCGCCCTTCCGGGTGGGCGTGAGCACCTGGATGTCTTTCAACGGATCCCAGTTGCCGTAACGCGGCAGGCGGTAGGAAACCAGCTTCAACGTGGAATCCAGCGCCTCCTCGGCGGTGCGCTTGCGCTCAAAGAAAAAGTCGGAATCCACACGGCCCAGCTCCGGCATCAGCCCTTCGTTCACGCGGTGGGCGTTGGTGATGATGAGGCTGGATTCCGCCTGCCGGAAGATCCTCTTGAGAAACACCACACGGGGCATGCCGCTGCCGATCACATCTTTCAGCACATTGCCGGGGCCCACGCTGGGGAGCTGGTCCGCATCACCCACCATCACCAACCGGCTGCCGGGCCGGATTGCCTTTAGGAACTTCTGCATCAGCAGGATGTCCACCATCGAGCATTCGTCCACGATCACCGCGTCGGCATCCAAGGGGTTGCTCTCATCCCGTTTGAAGTAGCCCTCCCCGCCCTCGCCGGCGGCGTATTCCAGCAGCCGGTGCAGCGTCTTGGCCTCGTGGCCGGTGGCTTCGGTCATACGCTTGGCGGCGCGGCCCGTCGGCGCGGCAAGAGCCACCTTGAGGCCGGCGTTTTCCAGCACGCCGATGACGCAGTTGATGCAAGTGGTTTTCCCGGTGCCTGGCCCACCCGTGATCACCGACACACCGCCGGACAGCGCCGCCATCACGGCCTCGCGCTGCTCCGCAGCCAGCGAAATGCCCTTCTTCTGCGCCTCGGCATCCACCACCTCGCCCAGGTCTTCCCAAAACAGCGCCTCCTGGCCGCTCTTCAGCTCCAGAATGCGTTTGGCGACCTCGCGCTCGGCCAGCCGGAACTGGGGCAGCCAAACCAGCACCTGCCCCTCCACCGTCTCCATCACCACGCGGCCATCCACGGCCAGGCGGGCCAGCGCTTCCTCCAGCCGGTTCTCATCGTTGGCGTTCAGGAGCCGCTGCGCCCATTGGTAAAGCTGGGGTTGCGGCAGGCAAGTGTGGCCCTCGCCGGAAGAAGCTTCCCGCAGCACATGGATGAGCCCGGCCTTCATGCGCGAAAGCGACTGCTCGTCGATGCCCATGCTCCGGGCGATGCGGTCGGCAGTTTTGAACCCAACGCCATCCACATCGTCCACCATCTGGTAGGGGTTTTCCTTCACGCTGCGCTCAGTCGCCGCGCCATATTGCCGGTAGATCCTGGTGGCGGTGCCGGTGGCGATGCCCAGCGACTGCAAAAAGACCATCGCCGCCTGCATTTCGTAATGCTCGGCAAAGCCCTGCGCGATGGCCGTGGCCCTGGATGCGCCGATGCCCTCAATCTCCGTGAGGCGCCCCGGTTGGTAACGGATCATATTGAGTGTCTCCAGCCCGAAATGGTCCACGATGCGCTGGGCTGTGACGGGCCCCACACCGGGCACCACACCGGAAGCCAGATAGCGGGAAATGCCCTCCAGCGTGTCCGGCGCCTGGACGGAAACGGAGCTGATCCTGAACTGCGCGCCATACACCGCATGGCTCGTCCACTCGCCTTCCAGGATCACTTTTGTGCCCTCGGAAAGATGCGGCACCACACCCACCGCCGTGTGCAGCTCACCGCCCGCAGAAACCTCCGCCACGGTGTAGCCGTTGTCGTCGTTGCGGTAGACAATGCCTTCCACGATTGCCTCGAGTTTTTCCATTCGTTTGCGGATCCAACTCCTTATGGGCAATATCATACCATCATTCGCCAGATCGTTCCAGAAAAACAGGCGGCATTTCGCTGCCCCTGCCGGGCAAACGGAGGCAAAGGGACGCCCGTGTGCGTTGCGATATGGCAAACCGTCTGTTATGATGGTGCAAAAAGGAACCGGGATGTTATGGCCAGCAAACTCCTGCCCCCAAACCTGTCGGATCATCTGGTGGAAGTCACCGACATTGAGCAGTGCCTTCACAGCCTTGCAGCCCACCATGAGGACGCAGACCACCTGCATGTGACGGGCCAAACACTGCGCGGTGAAAGGCTGCCGGGCAAGCGGCTGGATTTTTGCGATTGCATATTTGAAAGATGCACGTTTGAGTTTCAAAAGGATCACGCCTGCAGCTTTGTGGATGTGGTGTTTAAAAATTGTGATCTCTCCAATGCTGATTTCACAAAAAGCACGTTCCTGCGCGTCACAATGATCGACTGCAAGGCAATGGGCACCGGCTTTTCGGAGTCCGTGCTGAACCATGTGTCCGTGGAGCAGGGCTTGTTTCGCTATGCCAACTTCTCCGCGTCAAAGATCAGTAGCGTGCGGTTTGACGGTGTGGACCTGCAGGGCGCCGCACTGGAGCAGTGCAAGCTGAAAGAGGTGGCCTTTGACCATTGCAGCCTGGAAAGCGCAGAGTTTTCTTTCACCTCGCTCAAAGGGATTAACCTGACCTCCTCATCCATTCGCGGAATCAAGGCCAACCTTGCGGATCTGCGCGGCGCTGTGATGGCCAGTCACCAGTTGGTTGATCTGGCCGGGCTGCTGGGGATCGTCGTGAAGGGATAGTTCCTCCGCGGTCTGGGGATTCTCAATCATTGCCGCATCCCAGGTCACACAGCAGTTGCGGGACAGACGCTTGGCCACATACATCGCCTTGTCCGCAAGCTTCACTATCTTTTCAGCCCCGGCGTCGGACAGGGAGTTGTCACACACGCCGATGCTCACGGTGATGTGCTGGGTTTCACCGCTCTCCATTTCCACATCGCCGGTGCTCACCTCATGGCGCAAACGGTCTGCAACGGCAGCCGCCTCCTGCCCCCCAAGCCCCGGCAGCACGACGGCAAACTCGTCGCCGCCGATGCGCCCGATTGCGTCCTGCTGCCTGAGCGTGCGCCGAAGCGCGTCTGCCACAGCCAGCAGCGCTTTGTCTCCGCTGAAATGCCCATAGGTGTCGTTCAGCAGCTTCAACTGGTCCAAATCGATCATCAGCACCGATACCGGTTCAGCGCATTGCTCCGCCTGCACCAGCTCATCCTGGAGAGCCTGCATGAATCCGTTTCGGTTCAATAAGCCCGTGAGGCTGTCCTGATCGGCCATGGAGCGCAGCCTGCGCTCCTGCATGCGCCGCTCCGTGATATCGCGAAGCAACGAGACCGAGCCGATTGCGCGGCCCCGTTCCGATATCATGGGATAAACCTTGATCCTGATAAACTTGGCATTTTCCCCGTCCACCACCGGCGACTGGAGCTCCATCTGCCCCGCCTCACCGCGCGTCAGCATCTCGATCCATTGGGGAAAAGAAGAAAAGACATCGCCGGTGTTCCTGCCGGAAATCTCCTGCCCGATGCCGAAAAACACACCCATCAGATGCGCCGCAAAGGGGTTCCGATCCACAATCATATTGTGGTCGTCGGTGACAATGATGCCCTGATCCAGCACGTCAAACACCTTTTCACGGGCAATCGGTGAGACAACGAACAGTTTGTGGCGCAGCAGCGTGAAAAACAACAGCAGGCTGCTGGGCAGATAAAGCGAGGCAATCGGCACGTTGATGCCGGTTTTTTCCAGCAGGGCGGTTTTGAGGATAGCAAACAGGAAGACCAGAAAGATGCTCAGCATAATCAGCAAGGCCTGCTTCCTGCTCCTACTGGACACCTTTGCAGCGAAAATGCCAAACATGACCAACGACAGGGCAACCAGCGTGTAGTTGTAGAAAATGAACAGCTTTCCAAGCGTCGTTGACTGCAGCGCAAGCGCTTTGCCAAAGAACATTTTTTCACTCAGCGAAAAACCGCTATACATGAGATGGTGGCTGTCATCAGTGAAGATCAGCACCAGCGCCGCCACCGGCACAACCCAAAACAGCGGAAGGTATCGCTTCCACCGTTCAAACCGGCCATAATACGCGGCGAAATAAACACAAGTCACAGGCATAAAGTACATGCCGATCTGCTGGAATTTCCTCCAGAACAACATCTGCTGCATATCGTTGGTCCACAGCTCCATGAGCGCGCCCACAGACCAGATATAGACCAGCACAATCTGCGCAACAAAGGCTTTGGTGCCGGCAACATACAGGCGCTTCGTGACCTGCACGAACAATACGCCCAAAACAACAAGAGAAAGGATCACCATCACGATGTATGCGAATTCCAATCAAATGCCTCGCATCCCGCGGCCGGTCGGAATAATTGTCGGCGTGACCGCATTGTTTCATCCATTATTTGCCCGCACCGCATGCAAATCAAACACAGAGCATTTCGCTTTTTGCATGTTTATCCCACAACAAAAGCGGGGGCTCACTCCCCCGCCTTTGATGGTGAAATGGACTATAATCCCAGCTCGCTCTTCAGCGCTTCCACATGATCCAGCTTCTCCCAGGGCAGATCCAGATCGGTGCGACCGAAGTGGCCGTAGGCCGCCGTCTGGCGATAAATGGGCCTCCGGAGCGCGAAGCGGTTGATGATGGCGGCAGGCCGCAGGTCAAACACCTTGCGCACCGCCTTTTCCAGCACATCGTCGGGCAGCTTGCCGGTGCCGAACGTCTCCACCATCACCGACACGGGGTGCGCCACGCCGATGGCATAAGCAATCTCGATCTCGCAGGCCCGGGCCAGGCCTGCGCCCACAATGTTTTTGGCGGCGTGCCGCGCCGCGTAGGCCGCAGAGCGGTCCACCTTGGTCGGGTCCTTGCCGCTGAACGCGCCGCCGCCATGGCGGCCATAACCGCCGTAGGTGTCCACAATGATTTTTCTGCCGGTCAAACCAGAGTCTCCGGCGGGCCCGCCGATCACAAACCGGCCGCTGGGGTTGATGAGGAAACGGGTCTTATCATCCAGCAGTTTGGACGGGATGCAGGCCTTTACAACCTCCTCCACAATCTCCTCTTCCATCTGCTTGTGGGGCACGTCCGGGTGGTGCTGTGTGGAGATGATCACGGTGTCCACACGCACCGGCTTGTCGCCGTCGTATTCCACAGTCACCTGCGTTTTTCCGTCGGGCCGCAGATAGTCCAGCGTGTTGTCCTTGCGCACCACCGCCAGCCGCCGGGCCAGCTTGTGGGCGTAATAAATGGGCATCGGCATCAGCGCGTCGGTCTGGTCGCAGGCGAAGCCGAACATCATGCCCTGGTCGCCGGCGCCGATGTCAAAGGCACCGCCAAGCCGCTCTTCGAGCGCGTGGTTCACGCCGCCGGCAATGTCCGGCGACTGCTCGTTGATGGTGCAGAGCACCGAGCAGGTTTCGGAGTCAAAGCCGAACTTGGCGCGGGTGTAGCCGATGTCGGCCACGGTTTTGCGGGCCACTCCGGCGATATCCACATAGCAGTCGGTGGTGATCTCGCCCATCACCAGCACCATGCCGGTGGTCACGGCCGATTCGCAGGCCACGCGGGCGTTGGGGTCCTGCGCCAGGATGCTGTCCAGCACCGCATCGGAGATCTGGTCGCACATTTTGTCCGGATGCCCTTCGGTCACCGATTCGCTGGTAAAGAGTCTTTTTGCCATTGCACAATCCTCCTCTGGTAAAAAAATCGCCTCATTCGCATACGCAGAATGAGGCTATCAAAAGCACTCCTCATCTGCCGGATACGAATATCCGGGGGAATTGGCACCTTGACTTTCGCCAGGTTGCCGGGTTTCATAGGGCCCAGTCCCTCCACCTCTCGGGATAAGGAGCCCCGCCGAAGCGGGGCGCAATATTCAGTTTTTTACGATGCTGCCGGGATGATCCATCCCGGTTGCGATCGTATTATAGCGTCAGCCGGATGTGCTGTCAACATGATTTTTCGCAGTTCAAACTTTCCGCTCCGGCACACCGCCCGGAGGCCCGGTCAGCCGCCCACCATCACCATCTTGACGGCCCCGGCCTTGTCGTCGCGCAGGGCCCGCATGGCCTCGCCGGTCTCCTCCAGGCGGAACCGCCGGCTGATCAGCGCGTCGGCATCCATAAAGCCCTCGCGCATCAGGGCCACGGCGCGGGGCAGATAGAGCGCCGGCGCCGCGAACGAAGCCCGCAGCTGCAGGCGCTTCACATGAAACAGGTTGGCGTCAAAGGAGATGCCGGCCTTCCCCGCCGGCGCAAAGCCGATATAGGCCATGATGCCGCCAAACTTCATCGCGCGCAGATAGTCCGTCATCGCCGCCGGTGGCACCGTGGCCATCACCCTGTCCACACCGCCCAACTCTTTCAGGCGCTCCACAGCATCCACCCGGTCGGTGAGGATCACCTCGTCGGCGCCAAACTGCTTGGCCAGCGCAATCCGCGCGTCTGACCCGGAGCGGGCCGTGGCATAAATCCTGCGAGCGCCGGCCAGCCGGGCCAGTCTCAGCGCCATCAGGCCGATTGCGCCCGCGCCCACCACCAGCACGTCGTCCTGGAAGCGGATGTCGGCGGTGTAAAGCAGGTCCAGCGCCACGCCCAGCGGTTCGGCCAGCGACGCGTGGTCCGCCGGGATGCCGTCATATTTCACAAGGCACCGGTTGGGCACGACCATATACTCCGAAAAGCCCAGGCTCTTGCGGCCCCAGAAGTTGGGCGCCTTGGTGCAAATCTCCACGCGGCCGTTGCGGCAGTCGTCGCACACGCCGCAGAAGGAGCTGCTTTCCAGCACCACCTTGTCGCCTTCCCGCACGCTGCCCGCCGGGCCGCCCAGCTTTTCCACCACGCCGGCGATCTCATGGCCGAAGGGCTGCCAGTCCGCCGCGTCCACGGAGGCAAGCGTCAAGTCGCCGCCGCACACGCTGCAGGCGGTGATGCGCACCAACGCCTCATCGGGGCCGGGGTCGGGCAGGTCAACCTGGCGCACTTCAAACTGGAAGGGGGCTTTCACATAAGCGGCTTTTGTGAGCATGGGAACCTCCTTTGTGTGAACGCAGTTTTCGCCGATGGGGAATTTTGTCGAATTAATGTGTTAAGGAAATTATAGGGTGTGGGGAGGGTGGTGTCAATGAATGAAAAGTTCTAAACGGACAACATTTCAGAGGCGGGGTTATGTACCTATGAGTCAGCGATGAAGGATGCAGGGCGGTTGAGGGGCTTTCGGCAGGTGGGGTTGGCGGTGCCCGGGCGGGCTCTACTAGAGTTTTTCAGGTAACAGCATTAGCTTTTAACCCTTACAATCAAAATACATAAATTATTGTCGAAACATTCATAATCCTGTATAATTACAATCGTACGCAACATACTCATAACCATCATACGTAACAAGAAAGGTCAATATATGTCTAGGTATGATGAATACAAAGCTCACGTATGTGCAAAGATCAATAATTGTCTTGAAACAATGGAATGTCAACCTATTTTGTTTATCGGTAGTGGGTTTTCAAAAAGATACTTTAATGCTCCAAGCTGGCAAGAATTATTACAGCTTCTTGCAAAAAACAACCCTGAAGCAAAGGAATACGCATACTATAAACAAAACTGTCGAGATTTCATTGACATTGGTTCAAAATTGGCTCAGGTTTATGCTGAATGGGCATGGGGCAAAGGAAGAAATTCATTTCCAGAAGATTTGTTTACTGATATCTGGGGTTCAGACATATATATTAAACAGTTTATTAGTGAATATATGAAACATATAACGCCTAAATCAACCGCTGATGTGAATGAGATTTATAAACACGAAATTGAGTTGATACAAAAAATTAGACCACACGCAATAATAACAACTAATTATGACGGCTTCATTGAGCTGCTTTTCCCTGAGTATGAGCCTATTATTGGTCAAAAAATACTTAGGTCGCAATTCGCTAGCATTGGTGAAATTTTCAAAATACATGGTTGTGTTAGTGATGTTCAAAGCTTGGTATTCACCAGAGAAGATTATGATAATTTCATATCTAAAAAGAAATATCTAAGTGCAAAACTGTTAACTTATTTTCTGGAGCATCCAATATTCGTGATAGGTTATAGTATTAACGATCCAAACATAAGATCAATTCTTTCTGATATTGACGAGATTCTAGTGTCAAACAATGAGTTAGTCCCAAATCTTTTCATTATTGATTGGATACCAGAGATCAATGAAAATTCTAAATATAGCGACGAGGTATTACTAAGGCTTGAAAATGGGAAAAGTATCCGGATAAATTCTATAACAACCAACAGTTTTGAATGGATTCTTCAATCATTAATAAACGATAACGCTCTTGAAAAGGTTAATCTTAAGCTATTAAGAGCATTGTTGTCGAGAACATATGAACTTGTACGTACTGATATTCCAAAAAGATCAATTGATGTCGACTATGATACTTTAGAACATGCATTGGCAAATAGAGAAGATATATGCAAGATCTTTGGAATAACTACCTTATCAAATCCCAACGCTTTTAATATTCAGTATCCATATACTCTTTCCATAGTAGCAGAAAAGTTGGGTTATAATTATTGGTCATATGCTGATGATTTGATTAAGCGAGTTAAGGACGAGAAAGGATATGATATAAAGAGTTGTGATAACTTATATCATATAGCAATAAAAACAGGCTGTAAATCTGTTAGCAGAAAATACTCTGATGAATTAGTCTTATTACTGCAAGGTGTCAAAGAGAATAAACCATACGAAATCAAAGAATAATTACATTTTGACTAGGATTAACATATTAAGTAAATGTTATAAGTATCACATAACATCTAGTCACCTCGATGTTTGCTCCCTTCCCCTCTCCCCTTCACTATGCTAAAATAGTCCCGATTCCCAATACCACCAAACCGAGGTAATAATGAAATACGCCCGCGCCGAACATAACGGCCAAATCCACCATGCCATCGTCGAAAACGACGACCTGATTCTGCTATCCTCCGACCCCATCACCGACCCCTCCGCCGCCCCCACCGGGGTGCGCTTGAAGCTTGCGGACGCCCGCCTGCTGGCGCCCTGTGTGCCAAGCAAGGTGGTAGCCATCGGCATCAACTACCGCGACCACGCCGGTGAAATGGGCCATGACCTGCCCGAAGACCCTGTGATCTTTTTGAAGCCCCCCACGGCGGTGATCGGCCCCGGCGACGAGATTGTGCGCCCGGAGCAGAGCCAGCGGGTGGATCATGAGGCCGAGCTGGCGCTGGTGATCGGCAAGCAATGCAAGGGTGTGAAGGCTGCCGACGCAGCCCAATACATTTTCGGCTACACCTGCTGCAACGACGTGACCGCGCGGGATTTGCAGAAGAAGGACGGCCAGTGGACAAGGGGCAAGGGCTTTGACACCTTCTGCCCGCTGGGCCCGTGGATCGAGACGGAGCTGGACCACGCCAACGCCGATGTGGAGTCGCGCCTGAACGGTGAAGTGAAGCAGCACAGCAACACGAAATACCTGATCAACCCCATCGGCAGGCTCGTGGAGTTTGTGAGCGCGGTGATGACGCTGCTGCCCGGCGACGTGATCACCACCGGCACGCCCTCGGGCATCGGCCCGATGCAAAGCGGTGACGTGATCGAAGTGGAAGTGGCCGGCATCGGCACGCTCCGCAACACTGTGAGGTAGCGAGATGGCATATGAACCTGTGGTGAAATCGGAACAACTGGACGGCCTGTTTGAGGGCATCCTGAAGCTGGAATCCATCGAGGAATGCTATCGCTTCTTTGAGGACCTGTGCACCGTGCACGAGATGCAGGACATGGGCCAGCGCTTTGAGGTGGCCAAGCAATTGAAGGCCGACGTGACCTATCATGACATCGTGGAGCGCACCGGTGCCAGCACGGCCACCATCAGCCGCGTGAACCGGTGTCTCAATTACGGGGCCGGCGGCTACCGGCTGGTGTTGAAGCGGCTGGAAGAAAGCGCGGGGCAGAAATGAGCAAAGCGCGCCTCAACGAAATGCAGCGCCTGGCCGTGGAGCGCACCGAAGGCCCGGTGCTGATCCTGGCAGGGGCCGGCAGCGGCAAAACGAGCACGCTCACCGCCCGCATCGCCAACATCCTGGAGCAGGGGCTTGCCAAGCCCCATGAAATTCTGGCCATCACATTCACCAACAAGGCCGCCGCCGAAATGCGCGAGCGCGTGGAAAAGCTTGCCGGCGAAGGCGCCGCGCAGATGCAGATTTCCACGTTTCACTCGTTTTGCTGCAGGCTGCTGCGCGAGCACATCAGCGAGCTGGGCTACACGCGCTGGTTCACCATTTATGACGACGACGACAGCATGACCGTGGTGAACGCCATCGCCAAGGAGATGGACCTTTCGGAGAAGTATTACCCGAGGCGGTCCATCCGCGCGGCGATTTCCGATGCCAAAAATAAGCTGCTGACCCCCGACGAATACCGCCAGCAGAGCGACGACGCCAAGGCAGACAAGATCGCCTCGGTGTTTGCCAAGTATGACGCGCAGCTGAAAGCCTGCAACGCGCTGGACTTTGACGACCTGCTGAACAAAACACTGGAGCTCTTTGCCGAGCGGCCGGAGGTGCTGCGCTGGTACCAGCACCGGTTCAAGTATATCCATGTGGATGAATACCAGGACACCAACAAGGCCCAATACCTGCTGGTGAAATATCTGGGGGCCCACTGGCGAAACGTGTGCGTGGTCGGTGATGACGACCAGAGCATCTACGGCTGGCGCGGTGCCGACATCCGCAACATCCTGGACTTTGAGAAGGACTTCCCGGACGCCTTCGTGATCCGGCTGGAGCAGAATTACCGCAGCACCTCCAACGTGCTGGACGCCGCCAACGCCGTGATCGCCAACAACCAGGGCCGCAAGGAAAAGCGCCTGTGGACGGACCGCTCCGGCGGCGACAAGCTCATTGTCTACACCGCCGAAACCGAGCGGGAGGAAGCGCAGTTCTGCGCCCGCACGATCCAGCAGCTGCTGGGGCAATATAACTACGGCGACTTCGCAATTCTCTACCGCACCAATGCGCAGTCCCGCGCCATTGAAGACGCGCTGATGAAAACCGGCGTGGCCTATTCGGTTTATGGCGGCACGCGCTTCTATGACCGCAAGGAAGTCAAGGATGTGGTAGCCTATTTGAAGTTGGCCGCCAACCCGCTGGACACCGTGGCGCTGAAGCGCGTGATCAACGTGCCCCGCCGCGGCATTGGCGACACCACAATCGAGAGGTTGGAAGCGGCGGCGTCCAGCGGCAACGTGACACTGTGGGAGATTCTGAAAGACCCGGACGCCGTGCGCGGAGCCGCCCCCAAGGCCGCCAAGCAGGTGCATGACTTCGTGGCCATGATCAAGGGCTTTGAAGACGCCGCCAGCCACATGGCGCTGCTGGAGTTTGTGGACAAGGTGCTGGGCCACTCGGGCCTTGTGGCGATGTATCAGGAGGCTGACGACGAGGAGTCAAAGGCGCGCCTGGAAAACATACAGGAGTTCCGCAGCGCCGCCGCCGACTTCATGATGAGCCGCGACCAGACGAATCTCAATGAGTTTCTGGAAAACATTGCGCTGGTCACCGATCTGGACAGCATGGACGGCAAGCGCTCCGCCGTGGCGATGATGACGCTGCACTCGGCCAAGGGGCTGGAGTTCCCGGTGGTGTTTTTGCCGGGCATGGAGGAAGGCATCTTCCCCACCTCACGGAGCATTGACGACCCGGACAAACTGGAGGAGGAGCGCCGCCTGGCCTATGTGGGCATCACCCGCGCCCGCGACCGGCTGTATCTGCTGCACTGCAACCGCAGGCTGCTGTATGGCAACATCAACGAATGCATTCCCTCCCGGTTTTTGGATGAAATCCCGGAAGAATTGCTGGTGCGCCGGGGTGAGCGGCCCCGCAAGCGGCGCGACGCCGCAAGCAGCTTTTTGGACGACGACTTTTCCACCCCCTTCGGCGGTAACCCGCAGGGTCAGCGCCGGCCTGAGCCATCCGGTTCTTCCTTCGGCTCCGGCAAACGCATCGGGCCTTCCTCGTTTGCCAGGCCGATGGCCCGGCCATCGCTACCTCCTGCCGGCGGCATGGGCCGCCCGGGCTCTCCCAAGCCCATTGCGCAAGCGCGCCCCGTGCAGGCATCCCAGACAGCGGATCTGGCCCCCGGCATGCTGGTGAAGCACAAGCTGTTTGGCGAGGGGATCCTCATTGGCATTGACGGCACAGCGCCCAAGCGCATCTTCAGGGTAAACTTCAAAGGCGCTGGCATGAAGGAATTGTCGGAAGGCTACGCGCCGCTGGAAAAGGCATAATGGACTGAGGTGTGATCCAATGGACAAGCAGGCGAGGATGACCTGGCTGGTGGATGAGTTGAACGACCTGGCCTACCGGTATTACGTGCTGGACGAGCCCAGGGTGTCCGACGCCGAATACGACCTATTGTTCGACGAGCTGGTGGAGCTGGAAAAAGAGCTGCCCGCTCTGCCCCACTCGCCCACGCAGCGGGTGGGTGGCGACCCGTTGCCGGAGTTCACGCAACACCGGCACCTGGCGCCGCTGTGGAGCATGGACAAGGTGCGCACGGCGGACGATCTCAGAGCCTGGGCCGCCCGCGCCGCGAAGCTGGCCGCCGATTACACGGCGTCCACCGGCGAGGCGCTGCCGACCATGCAATACACCGTGGAGATGAAGTTCGACGGGCTCACCGTGAACCTGACTTATGACGGCGGCAACTTGACACAGGCTGCCACCCGTGGCAACGGCGTGGTTGGAGAAGCCATCCTGCCGCAGGTGAAGACGATCAAGGGCATCCCGATGAAGATCCCCTTCACCGGCCGTATGGAGGTGCAGGGCGAGTGCATCATGAAGCTTTCCGCACTTGCCGAATACAACAAAACCGCCGCTGAACCACTGAAAAACGCCCGCAACGGCGCAGCCGGCGCGCTCCGCAACCTGGATCCAAAGGTCACTGCTTCCAGGAAGTTGTCAGCATTCTTCTATAACGTCGGCCATATCGAGGGCCGCGAGCTGGCCGGGCATGTGGATATGATCGAGTTCATCCGCTCCTGCCACATCCCCACCAGCCCCTTTTTGAAGGTGTGCAGCAC
>JAEYYW010000150.1 GCA_023428265.1 Bacillota bacterium
TCGCAGACGCAGCGGGCGCCCTCGGCGACCATCCAGACGGCCTCGAATATGTGACCGTCCGGATCCTCGAAGCTGCGCAGGTACATGAAGCCGAGGTCCGTAGGTTCCGGCGCGTTGACGCGGCCGCCGTAGCTCCAGGCGGCTTCCACGATGGCGTCGACCGCCTCGCGGCTCGCCAGGGGAAGACCGACGATTAGGGCCGCTGTCTCGCGAACAGCGGGGACGGCCCTGCCGGTCAGCCTGGCGAAGCCGTCCCTACGGGTGAGCTGAAAGGTGATTCCATCCGACCAGGTCATCGAGCAGACCGCAGCACTGCTGAGCCGGGGGTTTCGACGAAAACCGATCGCCTCGTAGAAGCGACGCGATGCTGTGAGGTCGGTCACTGGCAAGCTGATGAACACGCCGCCCTTCATGAATCACTCGCGCCGTCCCGACCGCCCGAGGCCGGCGTCGGGTACTCCAATTGCATGGCCACCACCTCCGCCGTGCCCGCGCCATAGCGGCCGCCGATGTCGGCGAGCGTCCGGTTGAGCACAGCCGCAGCCGTTCCGCCGGCCAGCGAGACCTGCCTCCGGGCCCGCGGCGCGCCGACCTGGTCAGGGATCACACGCACCCCGTCGCGGGTTACGACCGGCTCCCGGCTGGCCCCGTAGGACTGGGCGCGCGAACGGTAGGTCCGGGACCAGGCGTCGGCGGCGAGGGCGAGGGCGACGGTGTCGAGATCTGGCTGGAGACCCACCCCCAGGGTCTCGTGGGTCCAGAAGCGGAGGCGGTTGCCGATCACGGTCGAGGCGAAGCGGCGATTGAAGCGGAAGGCGCTGCTGTCGTGGCGCGCGTCCCACCCGGCGAGACCGAGGGTGCGGGCCACGGCCTCCGCCCTGGGTCGGCCGGCGATGGCCTCGACCAGCGTCAGACTCATGGGCAGGGATGCCGTAATGCCGGTCGTGGTCACGAAACGGCCGTCGACTACAAAGCGGCGATCCTTCACGTAGCGAACATCGGGGTGCGTCTTGCGAAGGCCGCGCAGAAAATACCAGTGGGTCGTGGCGTCGCGTCCATCGAGGAGATCGGTATTGGCCAGCACGCGCGCGCCGGCGCAGACACCGATGACCACGGCGCCCCGCTCCGCCTGCCGGCGGATCCACGCCAGCACCGCGGCATTGTCGTCGCGGCTCATCGCCGGCACGATCACATAGTCCGCCCCGTCCGGAAACCTCTCGTCGAACTCGGCGATGGTCGCATCCGGCAGGACGGCGAGGGCGGGATAAAGCCTTACCGGGCCGGGGGTGACGGCCAGGGCCCACACCTCTCCCACGTCGGCCCGCCGCAGGACCGACATCGGCATGAGATAATCCGTGGTCTCCGTGGCGTCGTTGAGGCCGATCACGGCGATCACGGGACGCGCCCGCTTTGGGGGTCGGAGGGCGGCGAGGGTGCGCGCGGTCTCGGCGGAAGGGATGGGCGGCGGATTGGCGGCGGACGGCGGTGGAGGCAGCATGGAGAAGACGACGACGGCTCCGATCAGGGCGAGGGCGGCAAGCGCCCCGATCGCCCGGGCGAGGGGAAAGGGTCTCACTCAGCCGCTCCGGCCGCGCGTGCGCGCCGGCATTCGGGCCGGCCTATCCATGCGATGACCAGGGCGACGGCGACGTGGGCGAGAATATCGAGCACCGAGCGGACGCCCTCCCATCTCGGAAATACGCCCGGCCAGCGCAGCGGCAGGACGATCAGGTACATCGCCACATAGAGTCCAAGGCCATAGACCGCGGCGGCGGCGAGGCGGCGCCTTTGCACCGCCTCGAGTCGGGCCGGTCCGATGATCCACACGGTCGCCATGACCAGCGCGACGGCGAAATGGGTGGCGAGACCGAGGCCGACGGGGGCGAGACCCTCGTCGAAGGCGGCGCGTCCGATCCAGCCGCTGGCCACGCCCCGCCAGGGAAGGGTGATCGAGCCGGCGTCGGCGAGGCCTCGTGCGGTTGCGTAGACCAGATCCACCAGGCCGGCGGCCAGGCCCGCCTTGATGACCCGGACGAGAGTGCGGGACGGGGCGCCGCAAGTGGGAGTCGACATTGGGGCTGTCCTTTTCGAGCCCTCCGAATTGGCGTGTGGTCGGCTTCACCGTCGCGCCGCCCCTCATGACCAAAGACATGTTCGGATGGCGCGTGACCGGCCGATGTCCAGCGCGGACGGGGCCGCCGCGGGTCGCGGACTCGGCCGGGCGCATCCGCTATCGGAGCAGGGCCGCGGCTGAGGTCCGGCTGCGGGGCGCCTGGAGGCGATAGCTGTCTTCAATGCCCTCGGCGACATCGTCCCAGTCCATGACTGCGTCGAGGTTCACGCCTACGAGATCCGGCGCCCACGGGATCTTGAAGTAGGGGGCCTGATCGAACCGCTCCGGCCGCCGCGAATGCGGGCCAACCCTGAAGGCGAGGACGGCGACGGGACCCTGAAGCCCCGAGGCCGCGGCGAAGGCCGGCGGCCAGCCGTTCTCAATGGCGACAAAATGCGCGAATATCTGACCGCGCACGCGCCAGCGGATGGCCGCCCCGACCGCTTCTTCGCGAACGCCGGGAAAGCGATAGGTCGTCGCGCGAAGACGGCCGAGAAGCCGTTCCCGCGAGACCCGGGCGGGGACAGCCCACCGGGTCGTCGCCTGCCCGGCGGCTGTCATACTCGTTCGCCCCCGGCCTGCATCTGGTCGTACCACATCGATCTGCGCTGGCAGGGCCGCCAGATTGAGGGTCACTTGCCGGCGGCGTCGCGCCTGCCGTCATGACCAGGCGCACGATTCAATGGGGGAGGCGCCTCGCCGGACGCGCCGCCCCCCTCCGGCGTCGTCCCTGGCCGCTGCCGCTTGCGCCATCGCTGCAGCTAGCCGACCGCGCGGCGTAGCCGGGCCGCCGCCTCTACGGCCGCGCCTTCCGGGAGATTAGTGAAGCTCATCAGCAGCCCCTCGCCGACGTCGTGCTTGAACGCCTGCTCCGAAAGCGGGTGCGGCATGAGCCCGTGTTCGCGGGCCCGTCGGGCTTGCTCGACATCCGGGCCGAAGCCAGAGAGCCGAGCGAGCAGGTGGAGGCCGCCCCCCTGGAAGGTGATCTCGGCCGCCGCCCCGAACGCGTCCGCGAGCGCCGCCGCCAGAGCGTCTCTCCGCCGCCGGTAATGAAGTCGCATGCGCCGAAGGTGCCGAGCGAAGTGGCCCTCGGCCAGAAAGGCCGCGACCACCGCCTGACCGTGCGCCGGACAGCCGCGATGGAGGTCGGTGCAGGCCCGCCGCGCGGCCGGGAGAAGACTGGCGGGAACCACCAGATAGCCGAGCCGCAGCGACGGGAACAGAGTCTTGCTGAAGCTTCCCGCGTAGAAGACGCGGTCCGCTCGATCGAGGCTCTTGAGCGCAGGCGGACGCCGGCCGCTGTAGTGGAACTCGCAGTCGTAGTCGTCCTCCAGAATCCAGGCGTCCTGTTCGCTGGCCCAGGCGAGAAGGGCGTGTCGGCGCGCCAGCGACATTGTATGGCCGAGCGGAAACTGGTGGGCTGGGGTGACCACGGCCAGGCGCGCCGTGTCGTCGAGCGCTCGCGCGACCTCTAGCCGAATCCCGGACGCGTCGACCGGGACCGGCGTGATCCGGGCCGAGCGCGCTTTGAGCGCCTCGGCTGCGAAGCCATACCCGGGGTCCTCCATCCACACCGAGTCCTGGCGCCCCAGCACGAGATCGGCGACCAGGTTCACCGCGCCTTGATAGCCGCTGGTCACGATTATCCGTTCCGGTGAGCATGCGACGCCGCGCGCCAACACCAGATAGGCCGCCACCGCTTCGCGCAGCGCGGCCAGTCCCGTGGGGTCAGGATAGGTCAGTCCGCCTGCTTCCGACCTGCGGGCTTCGCGGGCGGCGAGCCGGGCCCAGGCCTTGCGGGGAAACAGGTCGAGGGCGGGAACGCCCAACCGGAACGGAAGCCAGTATTCATCGACGACACGGGCCTGGCCGAGTGCTGAGCGGTCATGGGGCCGCTTCATCCTGCCCCAGTCCACAGCTGTGGAGACGAAGGTCCCCTGCTGCCGGCGGGCGACCAGAAACCCTTCCTCGGCCAGCCGGGAGTATGCGAGATCTATCGTCCCGCGCGCGACGTTGAGCTGGGAGGCCAGGCTGCGGGTCGAAGCGAGGCGCTGCCCTCCCCGGATGCGACCCTCGATCACGGCGGCCCTCACTGCATCGTAGACCTGGTGCTGGATCGGGACCGAGGAGGCCCGATCGATGCGGGCCGGGCAGGGGGCCGCCTTGTTTGTCATGGCCTAATCCAATTCGCTTCTTATGGCCCTTGTCATTGGTCCAGATAGCCCGCCCTCTCGTCAGGAGACAACCATTCGTACTGTGTAGAGAAACATGACCGAAGCGGCCGAGGTGGACACGCGCGGCGCCACAATCGCGCTCCTGGCCCGAAAGGCCGTCTGGTTGGCGCCGTTCGCGGCCGCCGTCGCCTACCCATTCCTGCTGAAAGGCTTCAGCCTCGCCGTAACGCGGCCGATCTCCGGCCTCGACCTCGGCATGGCGGCGATCCTCCTGGTGGCGGCGGTCGCCACCCCCCTGAGCGGCCTGGCGTGGGCGACGCGCCTCGGGCAAGGCGGGGCGTTCACGGCGTTCGAGCGCTGCGCCAGGCGTCTGGCCTGCTTCGCCGTGGCGGCCCCCCCGCTTTTCGTTTTCACCGGCGTCGCCGGCGGCCTGATCGGCAGCCCCCTCGCCGATGAACTGACATGGGTCGGATTCTGGGCGATCCTTCTCGTCCTCACCTTCATGGGTTCCAGCGAGGCGCGGCCCGCCACGTTCCCGCCCAGTATGCGGGTCTGGAGGGTGGCGCACGGCATTTCGGCGACGCTCATCCTCCTCTTCGTCGGATTTCACCTCGCCAACCATCTGACGGGCTGGCTTGGAGAAACCACTCACAGGGCGATGATGGAGACCGGCCGAACCCTCTATCGGATGCCGGCGGTGGAAGCTGGCCTCGTCGGCCTGCTGTTGTTCCAGGCCGTCAGCGGGATGCGGTTGGCCTGGGTGCGAAGCGCCGATCGGCAGGACGGCTACGGGGCCGTCCAGCTCCTGTCAGGCGTCTATCTCTTCGCCTTCATCTTCACCCACCTGACCTCGGCATTGGTGTCGGCGCGCTGGATCCGCGGGATCGAGACGGACTGGGCCTGGGCCACCGGGGCCCCCGACGGCCTGCTGCTGGACGACTGGAATATCCGTCTGTTGCCGCATTACCTGCTTGGCTCATTCTTCGTTCTCGCCCACCTCGCCTCCGGCCTGCGGCAGGTTCTGCTCGCCCACGGCGTCTCTGGGGGCCAGGCGAACCGGATCTGGTTCGCCGGGTTGTTCTGCAGCGCCCTGGTCGCTGCGTTCATCGTCCTTGCGCTCGTGGGAGGTCGCATCTGACGACAGGCTTGAGATTTCCGACACCGACTTTGCCCTTGCTTTCGCGGGCCGCGATCGACTCCCCAGGTTTCAGGGAGCCTGAACCCAAGATCTCTGCCACGGGCTGAACTTGACCGCTCGTATGGAGCACTGCTGGAGCAAGGGATCTGTTGCCGATCTTCCCGAGCGGGAAGACTGGCTGCCTTGGAGGGGGATCCGGCTGGGAATCTTCCCCTTCGGGAAGATGAGCGGCTGGCTGGCGCTCGTCTGCCGGTCACCCGGTGCGAGTTCATGGTCTCGACCTACCGATGCCGAAAGTCCGCATCTGAATCGTCAAGACTCCCCAACGGGTTGGAAGTTGCCATTCGGAGCGCCGGCTTCCGGTGTAGGCGCCGCTGCGCGGGCGGTCGCCGCGGACTAGTTCTGCTTTGGAATCGGCAGCGCCGACACCTTTTCCGGCTTCGTGCTCAGTTCGATCGCGGTCCAGAGCCTGTGCGCGAAATGGTTCAGGCCATTCCAGATCTCTTGATCCCCTTGGGTGCCCGGCCACGGCTTCATGTGACCTTGGGGACCGATGACTAGCTCCCCGACCAGCTGGTGCAACGGGCCCGTCGGGCCCAGCCGGAACAGTTCCTTATGCGCCTTGGTCGAGAAATGGATGTGATCCTGTCCGTCCGATCCGGGCGCGCACATCAGCGTCACGATGTGGTTTTCGTTGGTGTATTCCTTGTTCTGGCCATCCAGAACCGCGTCGCCGGAGAACCTCAGCCAGTGGGGGCTCCAAGGGATGGCGAAATCATCGACGACGACATAGCCGCCTGGCTCGAGCCAGAATCTATCGCCGGCTGTGAATGAGAAGGTTCCCTTGAAGTGGCTGGCACCCGTCCAGTGCGAGAACTTGATCCAGTTCCCCTCGTGCAGGAGAGGATTCTTGCTATCGTTCGGCTGCACCAAGACCCGTACAGGCGAGTCGTTCACGATCCGCTTGAACCAGAGAATCGCCAAGGTCGCCTCCCTCGTTAAGGGGATACGCTGCGCCTTCACCAAATCGCCGTCAATCTCGTCGAACAATGATCCCGCAGAGGGTGGGACCTTGAGAGTGCTCTGCGGAGAGGCGCGCTAACGGCCCCCCGGACGCAGATTGGAATAGACATCTTCAGGCAGGGGCGATTGGCGAAACGACGCGACCGATTGGACCATGATCGTCGGCAAGTCACGAGGCCCGCTGGGATCTACATATCCCTGAGCCTGAACCCAGTATGTGCCGACTCCTGGAGAGTTCGGCAGGAGTAGAAGTTCATTTCGGATGTCGGCCGCTAGTTCCTGAAACGCGGCCCCTCCATTGGCGCCCGCCACGTCCATATAGACGAGCGGGCACTCGGCAAGTGCGGCCTTCGCAATGTATAATCCGTCGCTAACGAGCCAGAACTCGATCTCGGCGCTCTCTTCAAACCGGAGATTTGTTGAGGAACACACCAAGCTCCCGCGGTCTGGGGCTGTGGTGCAGCCTGCCAGCAAGATTGACGACGCCAAAACGAACGGTATCTGGTTCCGATTCATTACCGGTACCTTCCTCTCGCATAGGGGGCAGGCGTGTAGTCTGGGCATCGGCGGGTTCGGCAGGCGCTATCGGCGCCATTGGCTGCTCGCTGCCGGGCCTCAGCTTCAAGACCCTCTATACTATAATCGCGACCGAGAACCTCGTCCCGTATGAGAGCGCCGAAAAAGTACGCAGGGTATTCCCAGAGGTAGATGCTTCGGTAGGTATCTTCCTGCGACCGGTCGGTTGCTGCGATATACACAAGATGCGTACCTTCGTGGGAAACTATTTCCTCAAATCGTGCGTGCTCGTTTCGCCCGGTGAAATCGATATAGACGAAGACCCGTCCATTTGGGTGTTCAACGGTGCGAGCACCAAGTCCCGCCCTGTCGGGGTTTTGCTCAACGACGATGCCGTTTGCCTCGCCCAGCTCGCCGTATGCGTCAATCACGGACAGAGCGGCCGCCCTTCGCCTCGGATCCCTAATCCGAAGTGCAGCGAGGCGCGCATTGCGCCGAGCGCGTTCGAACTCCTCGCAGTCAGTCTTTTTCGGATCGCATTCGTAAAGCCCGGTTGGATCCGTAAGGTTGATAGGATCATTTCCGACATAATTATAGAGGTTCAGGCTGTCTTCATAGCCGAGGGGGTCAGTCTGAAGGAAGCGCCCGATGCCCGGATCATAGAGCCGCGCCTTGTAGTGCCATAAGCCCACTTGAGGCGTGACCATTACCTGCCCCGTGTAGCGGAAGCGGGGGCCGGCGTAGCCATGGAGGATATCTGGGCGGCCGTAAGGATCGTAGGTGTAAGGGGTGCCGACCAGCGCGCCCGCTGCATCCGTTTCGGCCGCAATCGAACGCAGAGGATCGGCAAGATACCAGCGTCGAAATGGGCTTCCCGTCTCCGCTAGCGGCTCGTCAGGGCCGGGGCCATGGATATACCTCGCGAGCAAGGAACCGGCAGCGTTGAACTCCGCAACCAGTCGGTCGCCGTCCCACTGAAGCAAATTGACCTTTGTGCCCTCGTCAATTCGGCGAAGCCGGCCCAGTGGATCGTACTGAAGTGTAGTGACGCTGCTATTGCCGGTGATGGACGTCAGGCGATTCTCCAGGTCATAGACGTATGTGTGGACACCGTCTGACGTGAGGTTGCCCCGGGCGTCATGGGTGAAAGTCGACCCGCCCACAGAGTCGTATTGGTTGAGGCCATCGCGGACATAGATCGAGGTCGGCGGGGCGCCGGTCGTATACCGCCAGGCAGGGTTCGACGTGTCTTGTCCGACCACCTGTCCGGCGGGATTGAACCAAAGCGCGTAGGTTACGTCGTCGGCTGTACCAGCCAGGTTGTGCGTCATCGACCAATCGCGGCTGTTCGGGACGTAGTTCCATGTTGTGGTGGCGCCACCCACGCGCAGGAGTTGGGTGGGGCGGCCGAGCGCGTCGTAAGTGTAGTTCGCCCAAGGTCCCAAGGGAGGAGTGCCTTCGGACGCGGAAATCATCCGCCCGGCCAAGTCCCAACCGAAATCGATCTGGCCGGCGGCAGTTGTCGGCCAAACGAGAGCGGTACGACGGCCGGCGAGATCGTAGACCGAGTCTAAGTCAATTCCGCCTGCCCGCTCCCGAACGGGGCGGCCCAGTGCATCCCATGTCCATTGCACGCCGTCGTTGGACACCGCGCTGGTGAAAGTCACTGACAACCTGCGATCCAGGAGGTCGTAAGTCGTGAACACATCGTTGGCCGTGCCGGAGCCGGGCACCGTCTTGATCGTCTCACGATTCAGAGCATCGTACGTGATAGTGATCGTCTGTCCGTCCCTGAGGCGACGGGACGTTACATTGTCAGACGCATCATAGCCGTAGATCTCATAGTCGATCGGACTGGCTGCTTGAGCACCAACGGTGGTCGATGGAAAGTTCAACTGCACCAGCCGGCCGAAGGCGTCATAAGAATAGTCGGACCGGTTGCCGTTCGCGTCTTGGACCCAGTCGATCTGACTGTTCGGCGTCCACTCCTGGAGCCTTGCTACTTGGGCGACACTCGTGCCGACTCCCATTTCAACCTCGGTGGGGCGATCAGCCGCGTCGTACGAGGTCCGCGTGATACGGTCCTGACCATAGGCTCCTGCCGTGCTCTGAACACAGGCGTCGGTTGGGAGACTGCCGAAAACGACTGGGTTCATCCGCACAGCAGTGCAGCGCAAACGCCCTTCACCGTCATACGAGTATTGAACAACGCCAACCGTGGCTGAGCCGAGCGCCTGAATCTCTTTGGAGGGCCGAGCTTGGGAGTCGTAAGTCGTCGCGACCTTGGCCAATACCGTCATTGCCGCCAAGGCCGTATCGGACTGCGCCGTGGTCGACCCCTGCCGCACCTCGGCAGGCTGACCATCAGGATCATAAAGGGTTCGCGTTGCGGGAAAGGAGAGAGGACCTACGCCATCAGGATCGGGCCCGATGACTCCCACATTCCTGCGCATCAGGTCATACGCGTACCAAGTAGTGTCCGCTGTGCCGGGAAGGGGACCGTCGACCGTCCTGGTGTCGCCGTTCGGATCCCATGTCGTCGTGGTGGTCGCCAACAGGGAGCCATCCCCGGCCCCTGACGTGACAGTAACCGGAAGAAGGTTGGACCCCAGGGTGGCGTTCCCCGCTTCGTACGCGTGCGTGGTTCGCACTTCCTGGGCGGTGCCTACGCACGTCAGGGCAGTCCCGGAAGCACAGGCCGAAACCTCGATAGGCAATGTCACAGGGGCGCCTGCTACCCGGGTGGTCGCGGCGCTTGTCCGGTACCAAGCGGAGAGCGACTGATAAGTATAACGAATCTGCGGTCGATCGGGTCCGGGTCCGGGCGCGGGTCGGGTCTCCGTGAGTATCCCTCCATGGTTGTCATCATAGGTGAACTGCGTGACATTCAGGCGGGAATCCGTGATCGATGTCGGACGGCCGCATACAACCGGCGTGTCGCAGTCATCGAAAGTCGCGTAGACGGTCGTAGGCGCCAGCCCTGAGCCAGGCTTGCTGCGCGTGATCGACTCCAGATCGCCCCGCTCGGTATAGC
>JAEYYW010000020.1 GCA_023428265.1 Bacillota bacterium
AGCTTGAGGTCGCGGGTGCGGTAATACTGGCCGTCTTTCTGGGTGCAGCCCAGGTGGCCGGCCACCATCATTTTTTCCCGGCGGCCTTTGAGGGCCTCGCCGATCCACTCCCTCACCCAGGGCTCGCTCATAAACAGGTCCACATAGTTCATTCCATGGTCGATGGCGGCGCTTACGACGTCAATGCAGGTCTGCCTGTCCACCTGCAGCAGGTGTTCGGCGCCCAGACTGACGGCGCTCACAGGCGTGCCGTTGCGGGGGAATGCGCGATAAAGCATGATTAGCACCTCACTTCTGATATATAGAATATTCGTTCTCTAATTATAAACTGATTTGCTTAAAACTGCCATAGGTTATTTAATATTATCCGCGTTTCCAGTCGAATTGGCGGATTCCCCGGTGTGACCGGGTTGCAGCAGCATGGTGCGGCAGAGAACTGGGATCTCAATCCCCTCTGCGTCAAACCGCTTTTTGATCGAATAGCGCAAATCGCACAGCATCGCATAGGCCGTGCCGGCATCCGCCGCCCACACGGCGGTGCGCAGCTTCACTGCCCAATCGGCAAGCTCCGCCACGCGCACCACCACCTCGGGCGTGCCGGAAGCGATCTCCTCCACGGTGCGGTTGTCGTAATAATTGCGGTGGACGCGCACTTCCTGGGCGATGATGGCCATGGCGCGGTCCAGATCGGACTTGTAGCTTACGCCGATTTCCAGAAACCGGCACACCTTTGCCTCCTGGTAATGGGCGTTTTCCAGGATGGATGAATTCATCACGCTGTTTGGCACGATCACCCTGGTGTTTTCAAAGGTGCGCACCACGGTGTGCCGCAGCGAAATATCCTCCACAATGCCCTCGATGCCCTGATCCACCAGCTTCACGCGGTCGCTGATGGAAAAGGGCTTGAAGACTGAAATGAAAAAGCCGCCCACCACGTTGGCCATGGCCTGCTGGGCCGCAAAACCCAGGATCACGGCCAGCACACCGGAGCTGGCCAGCACCGATTTGGTCACGCTCTGAAAGGGCTTGACCTGGGAGAGGATCAGCATGCCGGCCAGCAGGATGATGATCGCGGCCATGATCCTGCGGGCATATGCCGCGTTGAACGTGCCAAACCGGCCGCTTTCCGACAGCTTGGTCAGGCCGCGGCCGATGAGCCTGATCAGCACAATCGCCAGCGCGGTGACCACCGCCGCCACCAGGAACGACGACCAGAAACCGTCCACAAACTGATCATTGATTGTCTTCAGCAGCGTTTCGATGGCTTTGAACATCCTTTGCCAGAAATCCGATCCTCCCCAGGGAGGATGTCACCGTTAGTATAGCATCTTATGCGGGCAAAATAGCAGAAAGGCCGGGAAATCAGCTCTTTGCCTCGCCGCCCTTGCGCAGCAGCAGGAGGCCCGCAACCAGCAGCAACGGGAACACAATCCCGATGAGGAGCCCGGTTTTCAGCCCGGCCTGCCCGTCTGCCCACCCGAAAGCCCCGCCGATAAACGAAAGAGAGCGGCCATCCTGCGCCATCTCTGAAACCCAGCCGGTGAGCCAGGGGCCGACAGAGGCGCCGATATCACCGAACACGGCCAGCGCGCCGAACATCGCCGTGCCGCCCATGGGGAACCGGGCGGAGGTAAGGCTCAGCGTGCCGGGCCACATCAGGCACACCGCCAGGCCGCAGAACGCGCACCCGGCCAGCGACAGCACCGGGTTGGGCGCAAACACCGTGACCGCATAGCACACCACAGCCAACCCGCCGCAGGCCAGCATCACAGCCCTCAGATTCATCTTGTGGCCGCGCACGCCGAAAAAGGCCCGGCCCGCGCCCATCAGTACGGCGAACAGGCAGGGGCCCAGCAGGTCGCCCACCACCTTGGGCACCTGCAGACCCTGCTGGGCAAACAGCGACGCCCACTGCGACATTGTGAGCTCCGAAGCGCCGGCGCAGAGCATCAGCACCAGCGACAGCAGAAACGCCTTGGAGCCGATGAGTTTCCGGAGCGGTATTTTCTGGTGCTCCGGCACCGGTGGCGGCAGCGGCACTTTCGAAAAGAAAAAGGCGTTTGCCAGCGGCACGGCGGCCCATGCCACGGGAAGCACAAACCACAGGCTTGAGCCGATGGCCAGCAGCAGCAAGGTGGTCACGGCGACCACGGCCATCTGGCCCCAGCAATAGAAGGAGTGCAGCAGGCTCATCGCCGAGGCCTTGGCCTCGCCGGGCAAAGAGTCCACAATGGGGCTCATCAGCACCTCAATGATGCCGCCGCCAATGGCGTAAATCACTGCGGCAATCATCAGCCCCGCATAGGGCGAGGGCATCAGCACCGGCAGCACGCCCAGGCACACAAGGCCGGCGGCGCACAGCACATGGGCCAGCACAGCCGCCCTGCGGTGGCCGATGCGGTCCACATATTTGATGGAAAGCAGGTCTGCCAAAATCTGCGTGCCGAAATTGATCAGCACCAGCCGGCCAAGCATTTCATAGGTGAGGCCGAATTGCTCACGAAAAATGATGAACAGCAGGGGGGCCAGGTTGTTGACAATGGCCTGTGTGATGAAGCCGGTGTAGCAGGCGCGCATGGTGTGCTTGAAGTTGAGTTTCACAAGGTTGCTCCTTTGCCGGGTTTCTCTGCAGGCTACGGCCTGCTCCAGTTCTGAATCTCCAGGATGTTGCCCTCCGGGTCTCTGGCATAGGCCGCGGTGAGGCGGCCCAGGCACTCATATTCCTTCTGGACCACCTCGCCCAGCATCGAGCCGCCGTGGGCAAGCAGCTTCTCCAACACGCCGGGCACATCATCCACATGGAAGGCGAGGTGGCCGAAGCCCGGCCTGTTGATTTCCTGCGCTGCATCCCCCTGCCGCCGGGGCTCATAGCTGAAGATTTCCAGCGTGGGGCCATCCTCATAGCCGGGCAGCGTGAGGTGGGCTCCATCAATCCGCACGCCGGCAATGCCGGTCATCCGGTCAATCCAGTCACCGGACAGGTGCCGCTCCGGCGGCGCCACGGCGCAGCCGAACACCTCCGTATAAAACCGTGCCAAGGCCCGCCAGTCACGGGCGATCAGGTTTGTGTGCACATATCGAATGGCTCCGGATCCCATTGCCAGCCTCCCGCATGATTGGTATTGCGCTCTCACCTGCGTTATTATACCGACACTGCCAAGCCTCCGCAACCGGGCGCGCCGCGCTTCCGCCGTATTGCGCGGGGGTATGCGTGGTTGTATAATCGAGGCATCCAAGACGTGAGGTGCAATGATGACAGATTCCAGAATGAAGAAACTGGCCCACAACCTGGTGAACTACTCCTGCAAAGTGAAGCCCGGCGACAAGGTGCTGATCGAGGCCACCGACATCCAGAAGAGCACGGTGAGCGAGCTTGTGAAGGAAGTGTACGCTGCAGGCGGCCTGCCCTTTGTGTGGCTGCGCGACCGCCGGGTGCAGCGCTCGCTGATCATGGAGTCCACCGAGGAGCAGCTCAAGGTGATGGCCGCCTATGATTCGTCGCTGATGGCCCAGATGCAGTGCTACATTGGCATGCGCGGCGGCAACAACTCCGCCGAGTTTGCCGACATTCCGGCCCAGAAGATCAAGCAATATATGAGCCTTTACAACGAAAAGGTGCATGGCACGATCCGCGTGCCCGACACCCGCTGGGTGGTGCTCAGAAACCCCGATGAGGGCATGGCGATGCAAGCCAACATGAGCACAGAGGCCTTTGAGGATTTCTATTTCAACGTGTGCTGCCTGGACTACGGCAAGATGTCGAAGGCGATGGACCCGCTGGTGGAGTTGATGAACCGCACAGACCGCGTGCGCCTGACCGCCAAAGACACCGACATCAGCTTCTCCATCAAGGGCCTGCCGGCCATCAAGTGCGCCGGTGATCTCAACATCCCCGACGGCGAGGTGTTTGCCGCCCCGGTGCGCGACTCGGTGAATGGCCGCATCACCTATAACACCCCGGCCATCTACAACGGCTTCACCTATGAAAACATCAGCTTCCTGTTTAAGGACGGCAAGATCATCGAGGCCACCTGCAACGACACCACGATGATCAACGAGATCCTGGACACCGACGAGGGTGCCCGTTACGTGGGCGAATTCGCCATCGGCGTGAATCCCTATATCACCAAGCCCATGAAGGACACGCTGTTTGACGAGAAGATCGCCGGCTCCATCCACTTCACGCCGGGCAAGGCCTACGATGAGTGCTTCAACGGCAACGTCTCGGCCATCCATTGGGACCTGGTGCTGCTGCAGACGCCGGAAGTGGGCGGCGGCGAGATGTGGTTTGATGGTGTGCTGGTGCGAAAGGACGGGCGGTTTGTGATCCCCGAGCTGGAGCCGCTGAACCCGGAGAATTTGAAGTAACCCATCATGTGATAAGCCTTATATTTGGTAGGGGCGGGGTTCTTGGATGCATAGGCGAGCAGCAGCGAAGCTGCGGTCAGTCCATACCCGCCCCTGAACTATAAACTAATACTGCCTTATGTACTTTTGCGTGTCAAAAGTACCAAAACCAACCGGGGGAAGCAAGTTCCCAAGACCGCTCCTTAAGCGGTGGAACTTGCAAACCCCCGGACCCCCATAAAAGAATCGAACCACAGGGAAAGGAGGCCCTTCATGAACATCCTTCTCCTGAACGATGACCGCTGGCACCCCGGCCATGTCTCCCGCGAGGGCATCAAGCCGCTGGAACAGCTTGGTTATCACTTCGATGTGGTATCCGACGGCGCTGCGATCCAGGCGATTGACTTCAGTCAGTACCCCGTGATACTGTTTGTGAAGAGCGACAACCGCACCGCAGCCGATGAGTCCAAGTGGGGCGATGAAGCCGCACGGACCAGGCTGCTCCGGTTTGTGCAGGACGGCGGCGGCTTGCTGGCCGTGCATTCGGGCACAGCCGGCTATGACGGCCTGAAAGACATGCACGCGCTGCTGGGCGGGCTTTTTCTGGCGCACCCGCCCCAGCTGCCGGTCACGGTCACACCCAAAGCAGGGCACCCGCTGACAACAGGTGTGCAGGCCTTCACCGAGCCCGACGAGCATTATTTCCTGGACATGGCCGACCAGCCTGCGGATGTTTTCCTGACTGCCACGTCGCGGCACGGCGCAACCCCTGCCGGCTGGACAAGGCGGGAAGGCCGGGGCAAGGTGTGCGTGCTGACACCGGGGCACAATGTGGCGGTGTGGCTGAACCCCGAATTCCAAAGGCTGTTGCGCAATGCGCTGGACTGGTGTGCTGAACGGGAGGTGCAATGACATGAAAACCGTGTTGATCACCGGGGCGGACCGGGGGCTGGGCCTTGGCATGACCAAAGGGCTTCTGGAAACAGGCCATCGGGTGTTTGCCGGCCAATACATGCCCCAATGGCAGGAACTGGCGGCACTGAAACAGCGGCACCCCGATGCCCTGACCCTCCTGCCGCTGGATGTGGCCGATATGGATTCGGTGCGGGCGGCAGCCGAAGCGGTGAGCCGCCAAACAGGCTCGTTGGATGTGCTGATCAGCAACGCAGGCATACTTTCCAACCGGTTGAAAAGCACCATCCGGGAAAACCCGGATTATGACGGCATGCTGGCGGCCTACCAGGTGAACGCACTGGGGCCCCTGCGGGTCACCGAGGCGTTTCTGCCGTTGCTGGACCGGGGGGAGGGCAAGCGCCTCTGCTATGTGTCCAGCGAGGCGGGCAGCGTCGGCAAAAGCTACCGCACCGGCTGGTTTGGATATTGCATGAGCAAGAGCGCTCTGAACATGGCCGTGTCCATCCTGTTCAATGATCTTGGGAAAGACGGCTACACCTTCCGCCTTTATCACCCCGGTTGGGTCAGATCCTATATGCATGGAGAGAAAAACACCCAGGCAAACCTGGAGCCGGAGGAAGCCGCCGCCCCCGCCCTCGCCTATTTCCTGGAGCCTTCCGGCAGCCACGACGAAAGCAAGCTCGTGCTGCGCGACTTCCAGGGCAACGAGTGGCCGTGGTGAAACGTTCGCCTTCGGCGCTCTCGCGCCTTGGCGATATTCATTTCGTTCATACGATTCGTTACCCACCCACCGCGCATGTCGCTGGGTGGGTTCTACGCTTATGGGGCTCGTATACTGCTGTTCACTATACGGAATTCCGCCTATCGGCGGGTTAAGCTCTTCTTCACGCTCGATTTTCTGGTCGCCTCTGCTGGATAAACCAGCAGTCGGCCTCTTTGCTTTTTCTCCCGCTTTCTACTTTACCTTCTCATTCGCTGTCACAAAAAACACTTCGCCCTGCGAAGGCGTGGTGAGCGTGGGCTCGGGCTTGACCTGGCAGGTGATTTTGTTGCCGACCTCCACGGTCTGGCTCACGCCCTCATCCCACCGTGTGTTTTCGCTGAAGCGCAGCATGAACTCCCCGCCGCCGGCAGGTTCAATCAGCACCAGCTGGCCGTTCACCTGCTTGACGGTGCCGGAGGTGTCCACCAGGTCATTGAGGTGGGCCGACGGGTCGGATGTCGCGCCGGAATCAGGCCGGGCGGGCATGCCGTTGGGGGCGGTGGCTTCGGGCTTGGCGGTTTCCACGGCGGTGGGCTCAGCCCGGTCCGTTGGGCTGGCCTCCTCCACCGCTTCGGTATCTCCCGGCCCGGTTTGAATGGGAGCCGGCAAGCCCGCCACTGCGCACGCGGCAAAGACCAACGCCAGCACGATCAACAACCCGGACACAAAAATCTGTTTGAGCATGGGATAACCCCTCCCTTTCCACATTGGTTTGACGAAAGCCGCGCCGCTTGGTTCCATCTTTTTCAAGTAAAAAAAAGAGACGCTTGCGCGCCTCTTTGTCAGCAATCGGCTTGTCTATTCTTCAGAGGTGATCCCGTTTTGCTTCGCGTAGTCGTTCACAATCTGCGCCACGGCGTCCGCATTGAGCTGCTGCTTCATCGCCTGCACATAGCCACCCCAATCGGCTTCCACATCGCTGGAGCGCATGATCAGATCGAGCAGCGCGCGCTCGGCCACGCCTCCGGCGTCAAAGCCCTGCACGGCGGGGTCCGCGATCTGGCGGGTGAAAAGCGGCTTGCGCCAGTTGTTGGTCCACCAGAAGTCTTTGAGCGTGTCCAGATATTTCCAGCGATAATCCACATCGGTGGCGGCGGGCATAAAATCGGTGGCCCAGGTGGCCATGTGGGTCATGGCGGACCACTTGTTGTCCATCGCGCCAAACATGACGGGCAGGCCGTTTTCGTCCTTGTGCAGCGTCTGCAGGCCGTCGCCGGTCACGTTATAATCCACGCCGGCCACGCCCCAGTTCAGATAGGTCTGCCCTTCCTCGCCCATCATCCAATCCATCACAGAGAGCACCTTCTTCAGCTTGCCGTCATCCACCTGGGCGCTGAACAGCATGCCGGTGCGGTAGGAGGCGTCATCATGATAGGCCACGCCCCATGGGTTGACAGGCTGGGCCAGCACCGACACAGCCGAGGCCATATCCAGGCCCGGCGCATTGGTTTGCAGCGCCGCCTTCACCTTTTCAGCGCCGGCCGGGGAGCAATCGGCCACCAGCATGCCCGCCTTGCCCTAGCTGAACTTCAAAATGGCGTCGTCCTGGCTCTGGGTTAAGCCGGCCGGATCCAGATAGCCGCTGCGATAGGCCTGGTTGGCCCACTTGGCCGCTTCCTTGGCCCGGTCGGAAAGCAGGCCGGGCACCCACGCGCCGTCTTGCAGCACCCAGTCGCGCACGCCGAATTCCTTGAGAAACACGGTGCTGATGCCGCCCAGGTCGTCGGCAAAGCCGGTGATGGCATAGGAATCGTCACAGCCGTTGCCGTCCAGGTCACAGCGGGAATAGTAGGCGGTCAGGCTCATAAACTCCTGCCAGGAGGGCGCCTGGCCGGCGGTGAGCAGCTTGCTCTCCAGCGCCCAGTCCAGCCGGTACCAGATGGCCAGCGACCTGCCGTTGTCATACCGGCTGATCATGTCGGAGCGGGGCACAAACCACATCTTGCCGCCGACGGCCTCGGTGTTGCGGTAGCGATACATCATCGTGCCGAGATTGCGGAAATTTTTGAAAATATCCTCCGGAATCTCGCGGATGGATTGCTGGCCGATGAGGTCGTGGAAGGAGATGGCGTCTTCATAGATCGAGTGCGCAAACAAATCCGGCAGCGCTTTTGCGGCGGCTGCCGAGGCAATCTTTTCCTTCCAGTCTGCCGATGTGACCGGCCACGGCACAAACTGAACGCCGAATTTCTCAACGATATAATCCCTCACCTGGCCGGAAGGCTGCCCGGCCTCCGCCTGCTCCAGACCCCACAGGCCGATGGAAACTTCCGTAACCTCGGCCGGCCCGGCAGTGCCGGTGGGCGATGGAGCAGGCGTTTTGCCGCCTTTGCCGCACCCGGCAAGCGGCGCGACCAATGCCACAATCAACAGGATGGCCGCCAGTTTCTTCATGGAACCTCCGTATCTTCACGTGCGTGTCTTTTCGTATATTTGGTTATTATATCACAGAGGTATGGCAGCGTAAACC
>JAEYYW010000035.1 GCA_023428265.1 Bacillota bacterium
GCTCCACGATCTTCCCCTCGTCCATAAACATCACGCGTGTTGCGACTTCGCGGGCAAACCCCATTTCATGGGTGACAACAATCATGGTCATGCCCTGGTTGGCAAGGTCTTTCATCACGTCGAGCACTTCTCCGACCATTTCCGGATCCAACGCCGAAGTTGGCTCATCAAAAAGCATCACATCCGGCTCCATTGCCAGCGCCCGGATGATCGCAATGCGCTGCTTTTGCCCGCCGGATAACTGGGCCGGATAAGAATCCGCTTTTTCAGGTAGCCCGATGCGTTTCAGGAGCGCCATAGCCTTCTCGTCTGCTTCGGCTTGTTTGAACAAACCAAGCTTGACTGGAGCCAGCGTGATATTCTGCTTCACGGTAAGATGCGGAAACAGGTTGAACTGTTGAAACACCATCCCCATCTTGCGGCGCAGAGTGTCAATGTTGGTGCCCGCCGCGGTGATATCAGCGTCTTCAAAAATCACCTGGCCCGAGGTGGGCACTTCCAGCAGGTTCAGGCAACGCAAAAAGGTGCTCTTGCCGGAGCCCGACGGGCCGATCACAACAACCTTTTCCCCTTGCTCGATGTGTTCTGAAATATTGTCCAGCACCCGTACAGTGCCAAACTCCTTGACAAGGTTGTTAACGGTGATCACTTTTGCGGAGCCTCCCCTCAAACTGGCGCAGCGCCCAGGTCATAATCATCACGATTATCAGATAAATTGCCGCCACCAGCAGCAGCGGTGCCATCGCCTCGTAGGTCTGGCTCTTGATGATGTCGGCAGCCTTCGTAAGGTCCATCATACCGATGAAACCGGCCACAGAAGTCTCCTTCAGAAGCACAATGAACTCGTTTCCCAATGCCGGCAGAATGTTCTTCAAAGCCTGCGGCAATACGATGTGGCGCATCGTTGCGCTATAGTTCAGCCCCAGCGAGCGGCCTGCCTCCATCTGGCCCCGGTCGACAGCCAGGATGCCGGCGCGGATGATCTCAGACACATAGGCTCCGGAGTTGATACCAAAGGCGATGATGGCCACGAGTATTTTATCTATATCCACTTGGGCAAAAATCACAAAGTAAATGATCATCAGCTGCACGGTGGCCGGGGTTCCGCGGATGACCGTGAGGTAACAGTCAGCGATAAACTTCAACAGGCGGCTGAACCAAGACTTGCCCGGAGAGACTTTCGCCGCCGCTACCAACAGGCCGATCAATATGCCGATCAGCACCGCGCCCACCGTCATCAGCAGCGTGTTGCCCAGTCCGTTGACGATATAGAGATAGCGCTGCTTCTCGAACAACGTCATGACGATCTTTTCCCAGAATGCTTGCAACATTGGCTTCCCTTCATATTACGAGACTATACGATAACAAGACAACCGCGGCACAGCTTCCGGCTGTGCCGCGGGAATGGCTACCCCATTTGGTTATTTGTTATCAGCAACATACTTGGCCACAATTTTGTCGAAGGTGCCGTCAGCCTTGATCTCCTTGAGCACTTCGTTGACAAAGGCTATCAGGTCAGCATTGCCCTTCTTGGTGGCGATGGCCAGTTTATCGGAGCTCAGCGGCTCATCGATCAGGATGATCTTGTCGGCATTCTTTTCCGCAAGCACCTTGGCGGGGGCGGCGTCGGTCAGCACGGCGTCCACCTTGCCGTTGATCAGGTCCATCACAGCATCGGAGTCTTTGTTCATGCGGGAGACTTCTGCATCATCCACGTAGGAAGCCACGGTGGTGTCAGCCAGCGTGCCAAGCTGTACGCCCAGCTTCTTGCCCTTCAGGTCGTCATAGGTCTTGATGGCGCTGTCTTTTGCGACCAGCATTTTGATGGATGTTTCCATATAAGGATCGGAGAAATCCATCACCTTGGCGCGATCTTCGGTAATGCTGAGCGAAGACATCCCCAAATCACATTTGCCGGTGGGGATGGCGGCCAACACCGCGTCGAAGCTCATATTGTCGATCTTCAGCTTCACGCCCAGCTTGTCGGCGATGATCTGGGCCACTTCCATGTCAATGCCGACGAACTTGTCGCCGTCCATCATTTCAAACGGGGGATACTCCGCATTGGTCGCGACCACGATCTCGCCCTTGGCCTTGATGGCATCCAGCACACCCTGGGCTGCAGGGGTGGATTCGGCTGCGGCTGAGGTGGGCGCGCCGGTGGCAGGCGCAGCGCTTGGCGATGCAACGGTGCATCCGGCCAGCATGACAAAGGTCATGAGTATTGCCAGGGCAGAAAACAGCTTCTTCATTTTTGGTCCCTCCAAAATTCATGTCTCTCAAGATATTTATAATTATACATTTTGATTTATAGAAATGCAATAGGCAAAGAGAACACTCAAATGATTTTGAATTAATGATGATTGACATTCCGTTCAGCAGCCTTATACTAAAACATGAGTCGACAAATCATAACATAGCTTGTTTCAGGAGGCAACCGCGGATGAAAAACAAGGTTATCGTAGCGCTGCATCTCTTCGTGGGCATCGGCGCCATATTTGGCGGTTTTGCCGCGATCCTCAACCCCATAAGCCCCCTGGGCGCTACCACGGAAGC
>JAEYYW010000045.1 GCA_023428265.1 Bacillota bacterium
TAAGGTCGCCTATACAGACTCCATCAACGCGCATATCGAGGATAACCAGGATGGCCTGAACGCCGCCGTGGCCGCCAACGCCAAAATCGCCGGCGAGCTGAACAACAAGCTGCTGGATACGGTGGCATATCACGACGACCAGGCCAGGCTTGCCTCCGAGGCGAACCTCGCCATGGCTCAAAGAGCGCTGCAGCTCATGATGATACTGTCCGGACTTGGCCTTGTGGTCAGCATTCTCATCTCTGTTTTGATCTCCAAATCCATCACCGGCCCCATCCGAAAACTGATGAATGTGGCTGACCGGCTGGCTGCCGGTGATACAACCATTCAGCTTGCTGCATCCGGCAAGGGCGAGATCGGCCGGCTGGAGAAGTCCATTATGGGTGTGCAGGAGGCCATCAACAAGCTTTCCACGGATGCAAACATGCTGATGGACGCGGCCCAGGAGGGAGATCTCGCCAGGCGTGCGGATGCCGGCGGGCATAATGGCCAATACCGCCGGATCATCGAGGGCATCAACCAGACGCTGGACGCCGTGACCGGGCCGTTGAACGTGGCAGCCGGTTATGTGGAGAGGATTGCGGCCGGAGACATTCCCGAAAGGATTGCCGGCCAATACAATGGTGATTTCAACCGGATCCGGAACAATCTGAACCGGTGCATTGACGCAGTGAACCTATTGGTGCAGGACGCCAATGGGCTCGTGGAAGCCGCCGTGGAAGGGCGTTTGAGCACCCGCGCTGACGCCTCGCGCCACCAGGGGGATTTCCGCAGGATTGTGGACGGCGTGAACCGCACGCTGGACGCTGTGATCGGGCCGGTGAACGAGGCGGCTGCGGTGCTCAGCGAAGTGTCGCAGGGCAACCTTGCGGTGCGGGTGGCCGGCGATTACAGGGGTGACCACGCTGCGATCAAGTCGGCGCTGAATGGCACAATCGAAACGCTGCGCAGCTATATCGGGGACATTACGCAGGTGCTGAGTGACCTTTCGGCTGGAAACCTGAGCACGGGCATAACCTCCGACTATCAAGGAGACTTCACCGAGATCAAGACTTCGATCAACCGGATTGTGGACTCGCTCAACCAGGTCATGGGCGATATCAGCACCTCCGCTGATCAGGTGGCATCGGGCACGCAGCAGGTGTCCGCCGGCAGCCAGGCGCTTTCCCAAGGCGCCACGGAGCAAGCGAGTGCCATCGAGCAGCTCACCGCCTCGCTCACGGAGATTGCCAACCAAACCAGGAAGAATGCCGAGAATTCAGCAGTCGCCAGCGACCTGGCCCATTCTGCCCGCAAGGAAGCTGTGGAGGGCAACACAAGAATGGCAGCGCTGCAGCAAGCGATGAAAGAGATCAACGACTCCTCTGCCAGTATTTCCAGGATCATCAAGGTCATTGATGAGATCGCTTTCCAGACCAACTTGCTGGCGCTGAACGCAGCGGTGGAGGCCGCCCGCGCCGGCCAGCACGGCAAGGGTTTCGCTGTGGTGGCCGAAGAGGTGCGCAACCTTGCCCAGCGGAGCGCCGCCGCCGCCAAGGAGACCACGGAAATGATTGAGCAGTCCATCGCAAAGGCAAAAGCAGGCACCGCGATTGCGGATGAGACAGCCAAGTCTTTGGGCCGCATCGTGAACGGCGTGGAAAAGGCCACCAACCTGGTGGGCGGAATCGCCAGCGCCAGCAACGAGCAGGCCACAGCTGTGGCGCAGGTAAACGCGGGCATCGAGCAGGTGAGCCAGGTGACACAGACCAACTCAGCCACCGCGGAGGAAAGCGCGGCGGCCAGCGAGGAGCTCTCCAGCCAGGCTTTGCTGCTCAAGGAGCTGGTGAGTCAGTTTCGCCTGAGAGACCAGCTGCCGTCCGGCAGCAGGCTGAACCTGCAGAAAGACACCGCCGCGGCGCTTGCCGATGGCAAGCGGCAAGCCGGCAGGCCCGTGATCTCTCTGAACGACCGGGAGTATGGCAAGTACTGAGGGCTGTTTGGCCCGATCAGTAGAAAAATTGCCATCTGCGAGTGCGTTTGACGTGTTTGCAGGTGGCATTGTTCTCCGTTGGCACTAAAAAACGGATAATTTTCAATGATTATTACAATATCAGGCGTTGTTACGCTGCTGCAAAACCTGGGCACTTATATGCGTATCGACTTGTAATGTAACAAAAGCGATACATAATGCTGGTCCGGATGCGCAGGTCATCAGCCCGCCGCACCATTTGCCATCTGGATTTATCTGGCAAATACTGGTATTATTTTCCGGCATGTCTCCATGCTCCGGTATGATTCAATCCCTATCTTGAGGAGGAAAATAATGAAGTTTCTGAAGCGCATGAAAATCGCAACACGGCTCACCGCCGCTTTTCTGACGGTATCGTCGTTGCTGCTGGCCATCGGCGTGCTTGGCATTGTCAATGTGAGGCAAATGGGTGACCGTGACCAGGTGTTGTATTACCGCATCACGGAGCCCACGAGCGATGTGGCGGTTTTGTCGGAAATGTGGCAGAGATCCAGGGTTGTTCTCAGAGATGTGATTCTGAAGGATGAAAGCAAGGGAATTGAGAAAGAGATTGTAAGCCTAAACGAGAAGTTCCAAAACATTGATGCCAGATATGAGGAGTTGGCAACGGATCTAAAGGATACTGAATTTCAAGAAATGCTCGAAAGCTTTCACGAGAAGTATGATGAATATCTTCCTTACGTAGACCAGGTGGTGAGCCTGGCCAGGATGAATAAGGATATGGACGCCGACGCACTCACCCAAAGCGAAGCGATGGATGGGCTTGCGGGCTCTGTGACCGACTTGATCGACCAACTCAATGCTTCGCTGGAGAAGGCAGGTGAGAGCCTCTATCTCTCCAACAAAGACACGGTGAACGCCGCAACCTCGGGGATGATCGCCCTTGTTCTGGCGGGGGTTGTTTTGTCTTCAGGGTTGGGTCTGCTCATTTCCCGGTCAATCAGCAAGCCGATCGGCGAGGTTGTGGCGAGCGCAAACAAACTTGCCCAGGGCGACTTCAGCACCGGGGGTGCCGTGGATGCAAGCAGCACCAATGAAGTCGGCCAGTTGGCGCGGGCCTTTGAAGATGTGAAGAGCGCAATCGGCGGTTTGATTACAGACATCAACGTGCTGGTCGAGGCGTCGGAAACCGGCGCGCTGCAGACCCGTGTGGACTCCGGCAAATATCTGGGTGAATACAGGAAGATCATCGACGGCTTCCACCACAGCCTGGATGCGATCGGCAAGCCCATCCATGAAATCACAGCGGTGCTTCACAAAATCTCCGTAAACGATTTGACGGTGAAGGTAACCGGTGAATATCACGGTGATTTCCAGGCGATGATTGAGGCGATGAATGAGGTAAACGGGAGGCTGCTCTCGATACAGTCCGTTTTCATCAGCATGGCCGAGGGTGACTTGTCTCAACTGGATGGTTTCGAAAAGATCGGAAAACGAAGCGAGAATGACAGAATGCTTCCTTCGGTGATCCGGTTCATGCGCATTCTGGAAAGCATGACGGAAGAAGCCAACAGGCTCTCCATCGCGGCGGCCAACGGCAATCTGGATGTGCGGGGTGATACGTCTCAGTATGAGGGCAAATATGCCCAGCTGATCGCCGGCATCAATTCCATCATTGACGCAATGGCAAAGCCGCTGCGCGAGTCCGTCACAGTGCTTGGCTCAATGGCAGCCAATGACTTCTCCCAGAGCATGGACGGAGACTACAACGGGGCATTCCTGGAATTGGCCCAGTCACTGAACAGTGTGTCCGACACGCTGAACCAAACGCTCAGCGACATCAACATAGCCTCCGAGCAAGTTGCTTCCGGCACGCAGCAGGTGGCAGCGGGCAGCCAGGCGTTGTCACAGGGCGCCACCGAGCAGGCGAGCGCCATTGAGGAGCTCACCGCCTCCCTCAATGAGATTGCCGCACAAACGAGGCAGAACGCCTTGAACGCCAACCAGGCCAGTGAGCTGGCAAACACGGCTCGAGACAACGCCATATCCGGCAATGACCAGATGCGTGACATGCAGCGGGCAATGGCAGCGATCAACGAGGCGTCAAACAACATCTCCAGGATCATCAAGGTGATAGATGAAATCGCGTTCCAGACCAACCTGCTTGCGCTGAACGCGGCGGTGGAGGCGGCCAGAGCCGGGCAGCATGGCAAGGGCTTCGCTGTGGTGGCTGAAGAGGTGCGCAACCTGGCCCAACGCAGCGCCGGCGCTGCCAAGGAGACCACTGTGATGATTGAGGAAGCCATCCGCCGTGTGAAGGAAGGCTCCGTGATGGCCGATGGCACCGCTGTGGCGCTGAACCGCATCGTGCAGGATGTGGAGAAAGCAAGCGAGCTTGTGAGCGGCATTGCCAAGGCCAGCAACGACCAGGCGTCGGCCATTTCCCAGGTGAACAAAGGGATCGAACAGGTGAGCCAGGTCACCCAGACAAACTCCGCCACCGCGGAGGAAAGTGCCGCTGCCAGCGAGGAGCTGTCCAGCCAGGCAGCTCTGGTCAAAGAGATGGTGGGCCGGTTCCACCTGCGGGGCCGGTTGGCGGATGGCCGCGGATCATTGACTGTGCGCAAAGAGACTGCCGCGGCGCCCCATGATGGCAAGCGGCAGGCCGGCAGGCCGGTGATCACGTTGAATGACCGCGAGTTTGGGAAGTACTGAGGGCGGTTTGGCCCGACCGGTGTGAACAGAGCCACCTATGAGTGCGCATGACGAAAGGCGGGGGAGACCCCGCCTTTCGTTGCTTTATGCATTCATCGCCGCTGCCAGCCGGTCAATCCGCTCCGGTTTTGGCGCCGGTGCCGGTTTGCCATCCTTCTGTGTGACGCCCTCCATCATCCTTGTGATCATCTTGTGCCCGAAGCTCATCTTCGATTTGTCCAGAATGCCGCCAAAATGCTCGCGGGCGATTGCTGCGTCCAGCAGTTCTTTGGGGAAATTTTCGGTGAAGTTTTGCTCCAGGTTTTCGGGCAGGCCGCTGCACAGGAACAGCCCCACCTTCTTCTTTGCCAGCTCTACCGCGTGGGCATCCATGTAGTCCTTGAGTTTTTTATTAACCTGGCCCATATAGATCGAGCTGCCCAGAATCACTGCTTCATATCCAGCCAGACTGGCTGGCTCGCCTTTGCTGATGTTCACCAGATCAGCCGGGCCGTCCAGCTTTTGGGCAAGCGTCTTTGCGCATTGCTCGGTGAAGCCATACGTGGTGCCGTATACAATCAACGTGTTCATAAGAATCTTTTCTCCTTATCATGATGCCAGTTAGTCGCCGTTTGTCCCGGTTCGGTTCACGACGGTTCAAAAGGAGACAAAAAAAAGAGATAATTACACATGAAATAATGAAAAAGTGAGATAAATATTATTGATATAGAATGAAGAAATGATGTAGTATTTATCAAACAATATTACTAGAAGAGATTGGGTCACGATGAGTCATATTTCTGATGCTTCTTTGTGAGGTTTTGCTGATGAAAAGAGTCCAAATAATACTTCTATGCGCCATACTCTCTGTAGTAGTCGTTGCGTGCTCAAAGCATGCTGTCCTAAACTCACCTATCAAAGATGTGGCAGAATGCAAGGCGTTGATCAAGCAATCCGCTTCCCAGGTGGATTATCAAGATTATATCAGCGTTACCATACAGCCGGTGGAATACAGCGACTATATCAACCCCGATACCAACAAAACCGATGAGACTTTTCAGGAAGCAAAATATGTTTTCCGTTTCGAAAACACCTCCGACAAGAACATCCGCTTTGGTGCCAAGGTATATAAAGCGCAGGAGATTTCGGATATCTCCCTGCACCCCGGCCCGCTGGAGGATTCGCTGGACAACACCGTGATTCTGGAGCCTGGTCATGGTTACCAGTGTAACGTGACTGCCAAGATCCTAAAAAACAGCCTGTTGTCTGATGACAAAATTGCCACGCTCATCAGAGAGTACTACTTCGCTGTAAGCATCAATGGCAAGATGGCCTACTTCCAGCTGGACGGGCCGGCCTCAGAATAGTAATCCTGCTAAAAGAAAAGCCGCCGGAACGGTGTTCCGGCGGCTTCGTGTTTTGCGGGGGAGGGGATTACAGCACCCTTTCCTCAGCCAGCTTCTTGTAGGTTTCCAGCCTGCGCTTGGCTTCACTCTGGGCCTTGGCAAAGAGCTTCTCGGCCACTTCCGGGAACTCCTGCAGCAGCGCCTTGTAGCGCGTCTCGCCCTTGATGAACTCCATGTAGTCGCCGGTGGGCTCTTTGCTGTCCAGGATGAAGGGGTTCTTGCCCTCTTCGGCCAGCAGCGGGTTGAACCGGTAGAGCGGCCAGTAGCCGGATTCCACGGCCTTCTTCATTTCCTGCTGGCTTTTGCCCATGTTGATGCCGTGGTTGATGCACGGGGAGTAGGCAATGATCAGCGACGGGCCCGGATAAGCCTCGGCTTCGGTCATGGCCTTCAGCAGCTGCGCATGGTTGGCGCCCATGCTCACGGATGCCACATAGACGTAGCCGTAGCTCATCGCCATCAAGCCCAGGTCCTTCTTGCGGGTGCGCTTGCCGGCTGCCGCAAACTTCACGACCGAGCCGGTGGGCGTGGCCTTGGAAGACTGGCCGCCGGTGTTGGAATAGAGCTCCGTATCGAGCACGAGGATGTTGATGTCCTCACCCATGGCCAGCACGTGGTCCAGACCGCCGTAACCGATGTCGTAAGCCCAGCCGTCGCCGCCGAAGGCCCACACGGACTTCTTCACAAACAGGTCATCCATGCTGGCAATTTCCTTGTAGAGGCTGTCCAGCTCGCAGCCGCAGCTGCCGCATTCGGCGATGGCCACTTTCAGAGCGGCGCGCAGCTTTTCGGATGCGATCTTGCTGGCTTCGGCGTTGTCGCGGCCAGCCAGCCACTCGGCGCAGGCTTCCTTGAGGCCCCACTCGGCGGGCAGCTCTTCGGCGCCCAGCTTCTCCACCAGCATCGCGAGGCGCTCGCGGCGCTGATTGAACGAAAGCACCATGCCGAAGCTGAACTCGGCGTTGTCTTCAAACAGGCTGTTGGCCCATGCCGGGCCCTGGCCCTTGGCGTTCTTGGCATAGGGCACGGTGGGGGCGGTGCCGCCATAAATGGAGGAGCAGCCCGTGGCGTTGCCGATGACCATGCGGTCGCCGAAGAGCTGGGTGACCAGCTTCACATAGGGCGTCTCGCCGCAGCCGGCGCAGGCGCCGGAGAACTCAAACAGGGGTTTGAGGAACTGGCTGTTCTTCACGTTCATGCTGCCCAGCTTAATGTCCTTCTCAGGCAGCGCGGCGACGTAATCCCAGTATTCCTTTTCCTTGCCGACCATCTCGTCCAGAGGCTTCATGACCAAAGCCTTGTTCTTTGCCGGGCAGATGTCGGCGCAGTTGCCGCAGCCGGTGCAGTCCAGCGGGCTGATCTGGATCTTGAACTGGTAATCGGCGATTTCCTTGCCGATGGCCTTCTTCGTCACGAAGCCTTCCGGAGCATTGGCCGCTTCGTCAGCGGTGAGCAGGAAGGGGCGGATGACGGCGTGGGGGCACACATAGCTGCACTGGTTGCACTGGATGCAGTTGTCGGGGATCCACTGCGGCACGTTGATGGCGATGCCGCGCTTCTCAAATTGGGTGGTGCCGGTGGGGAAGCGGCCGGAGGGGTCAAACGCCGACACGGGCAGCGAGTCGCCCTCGAGGCTGGCGATGGGGCAGATCACTTCGTTGGTGTATTCGTCGCCCTTCACCATAATCATCTCGGCGCCGTCGGCGGCGTCTTTCCAGCTGTCGGGGATCTTGACTTCCACCAGACCGGAAATGGCGTTGTCGATGGCGGCGTAGTTCATGTTGACGATCTTCTCGCCCTTCTTGCCATAGGTCTTGAGCACGGCTTCCTTCATGTAGCGCTCAGCGTCGGCATAGGGAATCACGCCGGAGAGCTTGAAGAACGCGGCCATCATAATGCTGTTGATGCGGCCGCCCAGCCCGAGCTCAGAGGCGATCTTCACGGCGTCCACGTTATAGAACTTCACGTTCTTGCGGGCCAGCGTGCGCTTGAGCGCGGCCGGCAGGCGCTGCTCCATTTCCTCAGCGCTCCAGGCGGAGTTCAGCAGGAACGTGCCGCCGGTCTTCATGCTGGAGAGCATGTCATAGCGCACGATGTAGCTGGGGTTGTGGCAGGCGATGAAGTCTGCGTGGTCCACCAGATAGGGGGCCTTGATGGGGCTCTTGCCGAAGCGGAGGTGCGACACCGTCACGCCGCCGGACTTCTTGGAGTCATACCAGAAGTAGCCCTGGGCGTAGAGGTCAGTGTGGTCGCCGATGATCTTGATGCTGTTTTTGTTGGCGCCCACGGTGCCGTCAGAGCCGTAGCCGTAGAACTTGCAGGAGATCGTGCCTTCCGGTGCGATGTCAAATACTTCGTTCACATCCAGCGACGTGTGGCCCACGTCGTCCACAATGCCCACGGTGAAGTGGTTCTTCGGTGTGGCGGAGGCCAGGTTGTCATATATGGCCTTGACCATCGGGGGTGTGAACTCCTTGGAGCCCAGGCCATAGCGGCCGCCAATGACCAGATCCATCTTGCGGTTGCCTTCGCTCAGAGCCGTGATGATGTCCTGATAAAGCGGCTCGCCGATGGCGCCGTATTCCTTGGTGCGGTCCATCACGGCCAGGCGCTTCACGGTGGCCGGCAGCGCCTTGACGAAGTGGCTCACGCTGAAGGGGCGGAACAAGCGCACTTTCAGCACGCCCAGCTTGGCACCCTTGCTGTTGAGATACTTCATTGTCTCTTCGGCTGTCTCTGCACCGGAGCCCATGATCACGATCACGTTCTCGGCGTCAGGAGCGCCCACATAATCAAACAGGTTGTATTTGCGGCCGGTGAGCTCGCCCACCTGGCCCATCACTTCTTCCACGATGGAGGGCACCGAGGCATACAGGTTGTTGGAAGTCTCGGCGTTCTGGAAGAACACGTCGGGGTTTTCGGCAGTGCCCTGCAGGTGGGGGTGCTCGGGGTTCATGCCGCGGGCGCGGAACTCAGCCACCTTGTCCCAGGGCATGAGCTTGGCCATGTCCTCATAGGAGATGGACTCGATCTTCTGCACTTCGCTGGAGGTGCGGAAGCCGTCAAAGAAATGCAGGAACGGCACGGAGGCCTTCAGCGTGGCGATATGAGCGACCAGAGCCAGATCCATGACTTCCTGCACGGAGTTGGAGGCCAGCATGGCATAACCGGTCTGGCGGCAGGCCATCACGTCGCTGTGGTCACCGAAAATGCACAGGGCATGGGTGGCCAGCGTGCGGGCGCTCACGTGGAACACGGCGGGCAGCTTTTCACCGGCGATTTTGTACATATTGGGGATCATCAGCAGCAGGCCCTGGCTGGCGGTAAACGTGGTGGTCAGCGAACCGGTCACCAGCGAACCGTGCACGGCGCCTGCGGCGCCCGCCTCGCTCTGCATTTCGGAAATCTTCAGCTCCTGGCCGAACAGGTTCTTGCGGCCGTATGCCGACCACTGGTCAGCCACTTCCGCCATTGTGGAGGAGGGAGTGATGGGATAAATCGCAGCCACGTCGCTGAACGCGTAAGCAACGTGAGATGCAGCGGTGTTCCCGTCGATTGTCATGAGCTTGCCTTTTGCCATGGGAAACCTCCTTGAATATGTAAATCAAATCTGGGGCAGTGGTCCATTAATAGCATTTTCCCTTATTACTGCTAATATATCCGACCTATTATAGTGCCATCTTGCGGAAAGTGTCAAGGAATTGGGGCAAGTGTTAGTTTTCGGTTGGGATGCATGTATTTCAATCTGAACGCTTCGCGTATAGGTTATAAGCTATAGAATGTGGGGCTATAATGTTAATAGTATGATTTTATATGAAGTATTAGAATATGTTATTGTGAATATTATGAATGAATGATAAAATTACTTCATACATCGGATGGAGAGTGAGAATGGCTGTAAATGCTTGGGAAATGTTTTGCTCAGTATTTTTATCTTTTGGACTTGAAAAAATTGCGAACACAGCCAGCAATATTATTATCAGTATAGATGCAAAGAACCTTGATACGAAATTATTGGATAATATAAAAAAAGTTCTAGACGACTACGAGTATGAGAAAGTTGACTCATATCTATCAAATGATTACGCAATGGTTAATCAAATTAGAAGTGATAGTTTTCTATCGGATTTTAGAATTAATGAAATTGTTAGAAACTTTTATTCAAAATACCCTGACCTAATGATTCATGACAGGACAATTACACCACTAATAGAAAGTTGGGTAAAGAAAGTTTATGATAATATTCTAGATAAGCTGGATCCTCAACATAGGATTATAGCAATACATGCTGAACAAAATAATGAAAGAATCTTAGGTATGATTACATTAGTAAAAAGTGAACTTATGGATCAGTTAACAAAGAATGGTAATATCACGATTGAAAAGAATACGGTAGAGCGTTATTTGAGTTTTCTTGATGATTATACTTCTTTGCTCAAAAAGTCGAATTCCCGTTTCGCTCCACAATCTCTGGATGAAGGAAATCAATTAACAAACCTTAGTTATTACATTACAAATTGTGTCTTGAAATTCTTCATAAGTAATCTATTCAAATTATTCTCATTACCTGAAAACCAGATTCGTGGTGTGATTGTAAGGTATGCAAACAGCAATAAAAGATTTACTTTTTACGAGTATCCAGAAAAAGACTACTATAATCGAAGACCAAGGGGAAAGAATTATGGTGTAGTAGGCTGTATGAACCATTATGGAAAAACAATTATGTATGATTTCAGAACAAAGAAGTGTTATAAAATAAACCCCAGAAAAAAGCAAGCTGATATTGTTTGTTTTCATGGAGATCCAGGAAAGGCTGATGATTTCGAAATTCTATTGGCTACTCCCATATTTGTGGGAGGGAGAATTATTGGGCTTATGTCTTTTGATATTGTTTGCGACGAAAATACTAAACAGAGATTTGATGATTTGGGCTTTGTTAATGATATTATGCATCAGGCGGAGAACTTTCGATCACTCTTAATCCCATTAATAACAACAAGGATAAACGTAGATATTGATTATATGAATATCTCTGATTCAGAAGAGTATAAGAAAGTGAGAATGCAAAATGAGAAGCTTATATAAGCGTGTACTTGTGTCATTTGATGGATTATGTCCCTACCACTGCAAACATTGCTATACATTAGAATTATCTCAGATGAGTATCAATCGTAATATGAAGGATATTGTTGATAGTATAAGTGACAACGATTTTGATGTAGTTTATGTTTCACAAAAGAATGAGAATTTTTATGACCCAGATCAAGGAATTTTACTATGTGAGGGCTTATTCGAGAGATACAAATGCGATGTTTTTATGATTACACGGAATATATTTTCTGCACAGCAGCAACAGCGCCTAAGGACATTACAAATGCGTATGAAAGAACGTAGTAATGATTTGTTCCTAGGTGTGTCTATTCCTGCGATGACTTCTTGGCTGATAACCGAAAGTGATGCAGTTCCACACCCGCAAGAGCGTATAGGCTTTTTGAAAGAAATGTACAATATTGGTATTCCATCCTTGTTGATTATAAGACCACTATACCCTAATAATATTATCCCAATAAGTGAATTATTGTGTATGATTGATTCATTTAAAGGAAACATTTCAAGTGTAGTATCAAGTGGGTTGATTCTAAACCAGAAAATTATCTCAAGACTTGGACTTGCATGGGAGGATTTTCGATTCCTACCAACTGATAATTCCGAATATCTAGTTGGAAGTGGAATAGATGAGAAAGAGCTAAAATATGTGGATGTCTCATCAGAAATAGAACTGCTTAGTGAAAAATGCATTTCATCGGGTATCCCGTTTTTTAGACATACTATGCCGGCCTTAAGCTACATAAAATCATTACCTGATCTATAGTGAACTCATATATCTTCGACTAGTTAACAACCTCAATCAATTGCCAAGGTATTGCGATGGCTCATATTTAGCTGCAAGCAGCAGGTGCTGAAATACCCGCGCCGTGTTGCCGTCGGTCCAGCCCCGTTTCATCAGCCTGCGGTGAAGCTTGATATATCCGCCCATCAAAAAAACTCTTGGTATGCTTTCCAACAGCTTACTGGAAGGCTTATCAAACGTCAATGCTTGTGTTCACGGGGTATTATTAGCAGTAACCACTATGCTTGGCGGTAAACTTCCAGCGGGGTATTTGTATAAGTGCATGTCCGGCAGCCCGTCGAATTTGATGCGCATACATCCTTCGATATTAAATATTTTGCTTTAGAGTTTGGTTATAGAGATTGGAAATGATAACAATAAAAGAACATCATACTGCTTTTCGGACACGCGTGTTTATTATCGATAAAAGCAACGGGTGCGGGGGTTAACCCCTGCACCCGTTTTTCGTATACAGATAGTTGTAGAGGCTGCCATGCCGGATTTCGTCGGTGATGATGCCGGTCAGGATGTTGATCAGCACCCTGTCCTGCAGGGCAAAGAGAATCTGCCGGTATTTCCGCACCGCGTTTTGCTCGCCGCGGATCGCCCGCGCGATGCCTTCGCAGTAGGTGGCCGGCGCTTCAAAGGGCATTGCCTGCGGCGGCGGCAAGGTTTGCCCCGTCAACTGATAATAGACATACCGGAACAACTCAAAATGGCTGATCTCGTCGTCACGGATGCCGGTAATGATCTCCCGGTCCTCCTGAGATGGCGCGTTGTCGATTAAGTATTGGTAAAACATGCGGTCCTCTGTTTCTCCGGCCACTGCCTCCTGGATGAGCCGCAGTGCGTGAGGCACGTTTTGCGGATACGTATATTGCTCCAGCCACTGGGCCGGAAGCTGGGCCATGGCATAGGGGCCCTGCCCGGCATAATAGGGGTTGTATGCCGGTTGGTATGAATATCCAAAACAATCCTGCATGGGAAAATCCCTCCAATCGCGTTACCACATCTTATGCTTACGGCGATTCCATTGCCATGGCTGCACACAAACAACGCCCCCGGCATTGCCGGGGGCGTTGTTTCGTTCTGAGCTTGTAAACCCGTCAGGTGGGCTCGGTGGCTGGTGCTTCGGCTTGGCTCATCTGTGCCTGCGCCGAAAGCTTGCGCAGCTCAATGGCCAGGAACACCGCTGTCAGCACCGCGGATGCGCAGTCGGCGATGGCGCCGGACCAAAACACGCCGTTCATGCCCATGAAACGCGGCAGAATCAGCACCAGCGGCAGCAGGATCAGCACCTGGCGCGATTGCGTGAGCACGAAGGAATATCCTGCCTTGCCCACCGACTGGAAGTAGTTCGCGCTGATTACCTGGAAGCCCACCAACGGCAGTGCCGCCAGATACATCCGGATCGCCTGCGGGCCCAGCTGCAGAAGCCCGGCGTTTTCCGCGCCGAAGAGCCGCACCAGGTGCTCGGCTCCCAGCATCAGGAAGATCCAGAAGGCGCTCATCAGGCAAACCGCAATCACGATGGCTTGCAGCAGAATCTTTCGCACACGGTGAAAATGGCCGGCGCCGTAGTTGAAGCCCATGATGGGCTGCACCCCTTGGTTGATGCCGAAGATTGGCATCAGGATCACCGCTGATACGGCGTTCACCACGCTGAGGGCCGAGATCGCCACTTCGCCGTAGTTCTTCAATGAGTTGTTCAATACGATTTGCACAAAGGCCATGGCCAGCTGCAACGAGCCGGGAGACACACCGATGGAAGCGATCCTTCTGATGGCTTCCCAGTCAGGCTTCAGATGCTTGAGGCGGATGGCCAGCGGCATCGAGCCGCGGCGGAAATAATATACCAAGAACAATGCAGAGGCCGTCTGTGCGATCACAGTGGCCCAGGCTGAACCGGCCACTCCCCAGCGAAACACAAAAATGAACAACGCATCCAGCACGATGTTTACGACCACGCCAAGAATCTGAGACACCATCGAAACGGTGGTGAACCCCTGCGCCAGCACAAAGCGGCTCATACAGAAGCCGATGGTGTTGATCGTGGTGCCGATCAGTATCACAGTGAGGTATTGCTCTGCATAAGGCAGCACCTTGCTAGCCTCGCCCGTCGCACCAAAGAGCTCCAGGATTGGTCTGCGAAACACAATGAAAAGCACCGAAAGCACCAGTGCCACCGCGGCGCCCATCACAAGGCCGTTGCCGATATACTTCTCGGCCTTGTCTCGCTCGCCGCGCCCAAGGCTCAGTGAAATATTGGCGCCGGCGCCGGCACCGGCAAACATCGCCACGGCGAAGATGATGGTTGTGACAGGCATCGCAATGTTGATGCCGGCAATGCCCAGTTGGCCTTCGCCACCGCCCAGATTGCCCACAAAAACCCGATCGGTCAGCACATAAAGCGCGTTCACCAGCATGCCGACGATGGTGGGGATCGAGTATTTTACAATCAGCCCGAATGTTGGTGCGGTGGCGAATTCTGCCGACTTGTCTGCGCTGCGGGGCAATGCCATAATTTTCCTCCGGTCTTCTGCCTGTCATATATACGGAAACGCTGTTATTATATTGGCTCGAAACATGTCAGTCAATGCAGACCGGCGTCGGATGGCGCGGCCTGATTTCCAGTTTTCTGCCCAAAACCGAAGGCAGGAGAGCAAAATTCCGTGGAAATACCGTGCTTTCCGCTTTACAACCCTGGACCTGATGAGTATAATATTGTAAATTAGAAAAACGCGATGACGAAGCCGCGCCCATGGCGCATGGCCAAGCGAGCCGGGGTCTGGTGCAAGCCCGGTGCCCGCTGAGCCGTGGGACAATCCCTTCCGAGCGCTCCGCCGAACGACATATGTCCTTATTCAGGGAATAGTCCCTGTGTAGGGGCGGCTCATGAGCCGCCCGCGGATAATGTGTATAGTAGGCGCAAGCGGCAGCCCGCCGTTATTGGGGCAGCGCATGAAAGTGCGCGTGAGTGCGCGAGCAATCGCGAATTTGGGTGGTACCGCGGAAACCTTCCGTCCCTTCTGGGATGGAAGGTTTTTTATTAGGTGCCGGGCTTTTCCCGGCCCACTTCAGTCAGGAGGTGCCTGCATGCTGATCCCGTTTCAAGCTGTGGCGCTGGAAAGCGAACCGTTTCTGCGTGAAGAGGTGCGTTTTAACCTGCTGCACACCATCGCCGGAGGCGAGCTGGCAGTGGGCCTTCAAGCGGAAGACGGCGGAGCCATTGCCCTTGCCAACCCCGGCAGAAACATGTGGCTCTGGGTGGACGAATCCAGAGGGGTTGCTTATGCGGCCTCTTTGATTGCGGAGCTGGCTGAACGAGTGAAAGACTCCAGGCTGCCGGGCATCGCCTCAACACCGGAGCATGCGAAGCGCTTTCTCGCCGAGTATTGCCCCAGGAGCGGTGCCAGCGCTGGGAAGAGCTTGCGCCTGATGGCCTACGCGTGCCCTGTTGTCAAAACGCCTGCCGGAATACCCGGCGGATGGAGGAAGGCCGGGGAGGAGCATGCTGAAACGGTTGCGGACTTCCTCTGTGGCTTTCAGATGGATTGCTTCCAGACACAAACGGATCGTGAGGAGGCTCTTGCGGGTGCCAACGGCATGATCTCAAGCGGGAAGCTGTTAGTATGGGAAAACGATGGAAAGACTGTGTGCATGGGCGGCGCTTTCCGCAATTTTGCCCGTCATGCGAAGCTCGGCCCTGTCTATACGCCGCCTGAGGAACGTAACAAGGGCTATGCCGCAGCGCTTACGGCAGTTGTGAGCCAGCAGGTGCTGGACGAGGGGCTTCTCCCCATACTGTTTGCCGATGCGGACTATCCAGCGTCAAACAAGGCATACCGGAATGTTGGATATGTGTCAGCAGGGGATGTAGAAGAGGTTGGGTTGTTATATGATATCTCTTAACCCCCTTTGTTTTTGCCGCAGGCAAAAATTCAAGGGGGGATGCCGCCGAAGCGGCAGGCCTTAGCCTCCGGCTTTGTGTAATGTCGCCAACGGCGATATAAGAGCAAAGCCGAGCATTGCGAAGCAATGCGATGAGGGGGGATTTCTCAAGGACTTCGCCCCGGCCCACAAGTTACATAGATCAATCAATTTATCATCAATATCAGGAGGTACCCCATGCCCCAGCTGTACAAGAAAGTCTCCACTAGCCTCAACTTCGTCGAGCGGGAGCTTGAGGTGCTGGACTACTGGAAGAAAAACGACATCTTCAAGAAGAGCATGACCATGCGGGAAGGCGCGCCGCTCTTCACGTTTTATGACGGCCCGCCCACGGCCAACGGCAAGCCCCACATCGGCCATGTGTTGACCCGCGCCATCAAGGACCTGATCCCGCGTTACCGCTTTATGAAGGGCTACAACGTGCTCCGTAAAGCGGGGTGGGACACCCACGGCCTGCCGGTGGAGCTGGAAGTGGAAAAACAGCTGGGCCTGGACGGCAAGCCGCAGATCGAGAAGTACGGTATTGAGCCCTTCATCCAGAAGTGCAAGGAAAGCGTGTGGAAATACAAGGGCCAGTGGGAGGAGCTCTCCGAACGCGTAGGCTTCTGGGTTGACATGGAGAACCCATACGTGACATACCATGACAATTACATCGAATCGGTGTGGTGGTCACTCAAGCGCATCCACGAAAAGGGTCTGCTCTACAAGGGCCACAAGGTGGTGCCCTATTGCCCCCGCTGCGGCACGGCGCTGTCTTCCCATGAGGTGGCGCAGGGCTATGACGATGTGGAGGAGACCTCCGCCATCGCCCGGTTTCTCGTGAAGGGCCGACCCAACACCTGCATCCTCGCGTGGACGACCACACCCTGGACGCTGCCCAGCAACATTGCCCTGTGCGTGAATGCCGCCGCCGAATACGGCGAGTATGAGCTGGACGGCGAGACCTACATCATGGCCGCGGAGTTGGTGGACAAGGTGCTGCCGGAGGACGCGGAGCTTAAAAAGAAGTATACGGGCGCTGAGCTGGTCGGCACAGAATATGAGG
>JAEYYW010000050.1 GCA_023428265.1 Bacillota bacterium
CTCGATGGCCGCCGCCACGGCAAAGAAGCCGGGGCCCTTGCGGTAGAAGCTGTTGTTGAGCCGGGGCAGGCTTTCGGGACTTTCCAGCGTGCCGCCTCCCAAAAACTCGGTGCAGTTCATGCAAAACTCGGTGGGATACGTCACAGATGGGCCGCTGCGCACCAGCATCGTGTGGAACCGCACATCCTTTTTGCAATATTCCGGATAGTAGTCGGGGCTCACAGCCACCAGGCTGCCCTTGCTGTCGCGCAGGATGCGTGATTGCATGATCACATTGCTGTAGAGCACATCCTCAAACACGGCGTGGTCGGCGTTGGTGCCAAACATGCCGGTGCAGACAAACCGGAGGCTGCGGGCCTTCGCTCCCCTGTTTTCCACACGGATGCGCTGCACCTCGGTGGCAAGCGGCATGCCCGCTTCATGGGGCAGGACGAAGATTGTGCGCTCAATAGCCAGGCCGCATGATGTTTCATAACGGATCACCGTGTGGTTCTGGGAGTGGGTGCAGGTGGCGGACACAATGTTATCGGCGCCAGGCTCTGCCGAGTAGAAGAGCTTTTTGCCGCCTTCCACCAGATAAAACTGCCGGTTGGCCGGAAAGCCGTTTTCTTCCTGCCGCATGTCCCACCGTGTGGCCAGCACCTGCGTGGCGGCATGGCTGCGGAAGGACCCCCTGCCCAGCCGGTCCACCACGCTCTTTGGCGTGGTCTGCAACGCGTGGTCAAAGCCCACGCGGTTGCCCATCAGAAGGTTCACATTGAAATGGGGGCCCGGTGACGGCGTGCGAAGATCCACCACATGCTCGCCCAGCTCGTTCAGCTCGCCGGCCCAGCGGGCGGAATCCTCCACAATCGACGATACCACGGTGGCCACCGGTGCCGGCAGCTCCGCTTCCATCGTTTCGCCGGCGCATAGAAACAGCTTGACCCCGCCAGCGCCGTCAGCACGCAGCAGCACAGACCCCGCAGGCAATTGATGCAGGAACTCTGCCACGGCGGCTTGTTTGAGCATCTCCATCACGACGGGGGCCTTGCAGCTCAAATTGCCCACACCGATCACAGCGGTCAGCGAAGCATCCCGAAACAGGGCGTCCACCGGGAGCCGATCATCCAGCAAGCTCTTGAATTGCCGCCGTAAAAGCTGCTCCGGAGTTTCCTTCAGGCCACGGGCTGTGATCTTCTCCAACATCCATGCATCCTCCCCACAATCTCTGATGATGCGATTATACAAAAGATGAAATATGAAGAAAAGAATAAACGGTTTCACAAAAATGCGATCTATTAGCACAATCCTCACATGGCAGACGGAAGCGGAAAAGGCCGCCGCAATCTGCGGCAGCCTCTTCGCTCACGGATGCGCAATGCCAATTAATTCATTGCGCTCCCTTTTTCCAGCTTGATAATCTGCGCCTCTCCCTCTGCAGCCATCTCCTTGAACGTCTCAATGGTCTGCTTCATGACGGGCAGCGCCTGCTGCTTATACGTGCTGATTGCCTCCAGCGCGTCAATCAGATCCTTGTAGGACCCGCGGAGCGTCTCCACCGAAACACCGGTCTGCATGGACTGCGTCTGGATCTCCGTGCCCTGCTCCTTCAGCATCTTTGAGGTGGAACTGATGATGTTGTTGGTGGTCTCGTTGAGCAGCTGTATCTTTTTCAACACAATCCGCTGGTTGTAGAGGGCGCTTGCCACCATCACAGCGGTGCGCAGCGCTGTGATCGTGACGCTCTTGGCCCTGTCCACGCCCCGGATCAGCTCCTTGTTGTTGCGGCGGATGATCTCCATGGCGATCACGCCCTGGTGGTTCACCACGATCATCTGCTGCATGTCCATCAGCTTCTGCCTCAGCGGAAACAAGATCTCTTCCTGTACGAACTTGATCTTGTCGGCATCCTCCCCGGCGGCTTGGGCCTTGTCAATCTCCGCGGCCAGATATTCATCCATCAGAGTGCCAAGCTCAATTTCCTTGCTGATCCGCTTGGAAAGCTCCCGCAGGGCGTTTTCCTCAATTTCCAGCGTGGTGTTGTCGTTCACCAGCACGGCGCGGCCCTTATCCAGCGAAACGACGATATCCGCGATCACGTTTTCGGCTTTCTCATACTTCTGGAAATAGGCCCGGATCGGGTTGAAGATCGCGCCCAGCACGCCGGTTTTGGCAAAGTCCACCAGGCTCGGGTCCAGATCCTTGATCTCCCGGTGCAGCTCCAGCAGGCCTTTGGACACCTGCCCGCCGTCGCCGCCGGCCTGCGACAGCTTGCCCACCGTTACCGTGAGCAGCGAATTCTTCTGAGAAGAATTCTTCATGCTCTCAATGCCGAAGGACTCAATGCCTTTGACCACGTTCCGCTTATCCGGCAGCGAGTCCATATCGATCATCATGAGCGCCTGGGCGTTTTTCTTCGCCTGGTCCCTGAGCTTGTCAAGCTCTTCCGGCGGCGTGGCGACGGAAAGTGCCACTTCCTTTTTGATTTCCTCCGGGCTTGCCACCTGCATTGAAAACTCCATTGTGTTTCCTCCCTGTTGATCAGAATTCAGCGTTGAACAGGTTCTGGATCTTATACACCACATCGTCGGTGTCGGCGTTGATGCTGGCCGCCTCGTTGATCTTTGAGACCGCCGCCAGCGCGCCGATGTTGGCATTGTAGCCAATCGTATAAACGGGCACCTGAAGCCCCTCGATCATTTTCTGCGTGTCTTTGAGCGTGCTGCCCTGGTTGGACTCGCCGTCGGTGAGCACAAACAGCATGAGCTTTGCATTGGGGTTGCTTGCCTTGGCATCCTGCAGCATCTTTTCAGCCACCACAATGGCATCAAACATTGCCGTGCCGCCGCCGGCGCTCATGTTTTTCACCGCGCCGGTGAAAAGGGATCGCTGGTTCAGGTCAAATTTGCCGACCGGCAGCGCGATGTTGACGCTGCCGGAGAAGGTGACAAGCCCCACCGAGCAGTCTTTGCCGATGTAATTGGCCCCGCTGATCAGCGATGTCTTCAGCTTGTTCAGCGGTTCCCCGTCCATGCTCCCGGAAGTGTCGGCCACAAACACGGCGATGATGTCGCGGTTGCTGTCCTTCTTGTCTTTCCAGAGCTTCTGGGCCTGGGCAAGCCTTGTGCCATTCACCTCGGTCAGTTCCATTTGGTAGTCATCATGCCGGTTGAAGCCGCATTTTGTGGCCTCCTGCTGGGCCTGCGGGGTCTTGCAGTAGTCGATGAACAGCCGGAGCGCCTGTTTCTTTTCCTCCGACAGCTTGCCGATTTCATACACCGGGCTGTCGTGGCGCACGCCATATGGCGTGAACACATACTCGGAGTTCACATCAGGCGAGTTGGCAAACTGCTGCGCCTCAAACACAAACCCATCCAGCACACCGGATTTCACCGAATCCTTCATCTGCAGCGTGGTATAGGCCACGAACGGCACATTGGCCTGAAACTTGATGAACTCCGCGGTGGACGTCTCGCCCATCGGATCAGCCTTGTCATAGGTGTATAGCAGCGACATCAGGAAGTTGGCTCCGGTGGAACTGGCGAAGGGGTTGGTGTAACCCATTGTGATTTCACCGGCGGCGGTGGCCTCGGCCACGGTCTTCACACTGATGGAGCCGTATTTGGCCACAATCTGATCATGGGAGCTTTTTGACAGCGCAATGCCCGCCACGTTGCCACACAGCCGCTTTTCCGCCAGCGTCACATCCACACCCTTGGCCTTCAGGTCGTCACCCCACAGCTCGTTGCTGGGGCTGAAAGCATCGGGCAGATATTTGCCGGATGAGATATAGTCGCAGGCCACACCGGAGGCGATGCCGCGAATGCTCACCGACACCTGCTTGCCGTTCACGGTGGCGCCGGAGCTGTTAAACCGATTGGCCATGTCTACCAGCCAGCCGTCATTGCCGCTGCCGGCCTTTTCCGTGGAAGAGATGATTTCAACGGAAAGCCCGGTGGTCGCGGCAACTTGCTGGGGATATTTGGAGATATCCGGCAGAGCATCTTTGAGGTCCGCCGGCTCCAGCTCCACCGGCTCCTTGACAGGATCCAGCGTTTTGACATTGATGCGCCGGTGCAGGCGGTTCATTGTCTCAACAGCCTGCTCACCGGTGATCTGGCTTTGGTTTTTGCCGATGTTTTGCGTGAGGCTGATGATGCCGAACACCCCGCCGAACACCACCAGGCCCAGCGCCAGAATGATCAAAAACGCCTTGCTCTTCTTATTCATTGCGCTCCTCCTCAACCATGATCGCTTATCGATACCACTTTGTGTCGGTGATCAGGCGGTCCAGCTCCTGCAGGGCCTGCATGCTTTCCAGCTCGCCCTCTTCGATGCTGTTGAACTTGGAAATTTCAAACAAGAGCTTGTCAAGCCTCAGCAGGATCTCGTCATTGTCTTCCACTGCCTTGCCCACATAATCGATGTATTCCCGATAAATGGCAAGCTTCTGCTCGGTGATGCTTTTGCTGAGCCTGGACTTACCTCTTACGAGAGCATCATATTCCACTTCGTCGAAAGCATAGATCCGGTTGATGATGCTGCGGATGTTGACAACCATTACCTTTTCCGCGCTTTCCACCACAGCCTTGAACTTCTGATAGCTCATCTCGGTATCGTTAAACTTCTGCAGCAGGATATCGTGGATGAGCTCCTTTTTCCGCTGCATGTTCTCAATCTGCTCACGGATCTCGCCGATCTTCACCGAAAAGGTGCCCGCATACCCGATGCGCCCGAGCGCTTCATGGCAGGACTCCAGGCTCCCAAGCTTGTCCAGAACAGTCTTGGGATCAATCTTTTTCGCGGGGGCGTTGATGATCTGAAGGTTCACATAAAAGAACAGCACCACGCTCACCACGATCACGGCTATGCCGGCCGCAGACTCCAGCGCGCCGCCGCCTGTCATGCTGAGGCCCAGAAACGCTTTGGAAAACAGCGCCACGTTCACCGCGATCAGTATGCCATTGAACAGGATCAGCCTGGTGACAGCCCCTTTGCTCAAGCTCATTTTGCCTCCCTATCGAATTAAACCATTGGAAATTACTATGTATGCGTTGATGGATGTATTATAGCATGCCAAATAACGGGTGTCTTAACAAAATGTGTAAAAACCATGCTTTAGGCGATAAACGATACAAAAGGGCTCATCCATCCCCAATGCATGCACTCATCTCCAACCCCCTCCCCCTCTCACACTTGTTGGGAGAAGGGGGAAAAGGTGAGTGCTTTGTGGGGTTGAGGTTGGAGAAAAACACAAAAGGGGTGAGCATCCGCCCACCCCTTTGAACACATAGTTGATCGAATCAGAGCCTGACCTGTGAATCAATGCCCTCGGCGCGGTTGTGCGCCTCCTTGAGCTCTTCGGCCCATTCGAGGTGCCGGTATTCGGCAGCCTGCGGGTCGGTCTCAAACCAGTGAATGAAGTCCTCCCACATCGGCACCGTCCACGGCGTGTCTATCTGCGCGGTGCTGTAGGTCTTCTCATCCAGGCGGATGAAGCCCCACACGTCGCGGATGTGCGACTTCTCAGCATTGACCACCACTTCTTCGGCCAGGTGCGGCGGGATGAAGATCACGCCGGATTGGGTGCCCAACACCACGTCGCCGGGCAGGCAGATGGCGTTGCCAATGCGGCAGGGCACGTTCATGCCGGTCATCGTGACTTCGCCGATGCCGGTGGGATCGTTGCCGCGATAAAAGGTGTTGGAGCCCTGAATCTCCAGGATCTGCTCCAGGTCGCGCACGCCGCCCCACACCACGGCCCCGCCCCTCTTGGTGCGGGTGGCGATGGCGGTGGAAAGGTTGCCTCCCACATAGGTGCCCTGGAAAATCTTGTCAAACAAGTCCACAACCACCACGTCGTCTTCCCCCAGCTGGTCCACAACCCACTGGTTGAAAAAGCCGCGGCGGCCCTCCTGCTCGTGGCCGTACTTCATCAGCGTTTCATGCAAGTCGGGGCGCAGCGGCACCATCACGGTGGTCACGGCGCGGCCCACCAGCTTCTTGCCGGGGTGCACGATCCGGAAATCGCCCTGGAACTGGTTCCGGTAGCCCTTGGACCACAGCGGGCCCCAGGCTTCCTCCAGCGTGATGTTGCGCATACGGCGCAGGATGTCGTCTGACACCTTGGGCCTGCCGTTTTCATACCGCTCGCCCTTCCACAATGGCGTGAGTTGGATGATGTCTTCCCTGCAGTCGAATTTCATGAGATCCCAGCCTTTCCTTTGTATTATCCTGAAAGTAACGGATCCGAACGATTAGTAGAGCATGTCTGCCTGATCCAGCGTGATTTCGCAGCCGCTGATGAGCTCGCAGTCATCGCCGGCGAGCAGCACCGCCATTCTCCCCACGTCGGCCGGGTTCATCGGCCGGCCCAGATTTTGCTGGGGTTTGTAACGGAACTGCCTGGCCTGCGCCATATGCTTCCGGTCAATGATCTGGCCCTCGCTGCCAGACTTCGGCAGGTCAATGTGCACGCCGCCGGGCTCCATGCAGATCACCCGGATGCCATGGGGGGCAAGCGCAATGGCCGCCTCCCGTTCCAGCATTTTGATGCCGCCCTTCGTCATGCAATAAGCGGGGTCAAAATGGGTGGGCCGCTTGGCATGCACCGAGGAGTTATAGAGGATTACACCCTTTCCGTTAGGGATCATGCGCCGGGCCGCCTCGCGGGTGCAGAGCCAGTAACCCATCAGATTCACCGCCACCAGCCGGTCATAGGTGTCCATTTTGTAGTCCGGCAGCGGCACATTGGCCTGCAGCGCGGCGTTGTTTACAAGAATGTCCAGCCTTCCACCCCATTGCACGGCGGCTTCCATCAGAGCGATGACCTCATTCTCCTGGGAAACGTCAGCCTTGAAGGCCATTGCCCTGCCACCGCCGGAGAGGATTTCATCGCAGACGCGCTCGGCGCCTTCCGCGCTGTAGCTGTAGTTCACGACCACCGCCGCGCCTGCCGCGGCAAGCTCCCGGGCGATGCCCGAGCCGATGCCCTTACCCGCGCCGGTGACCACGGCCACGCGGCCATTGAGCGGCTTATCAGCCATGACTGGCCACCTCCCCCGCGGCCTTGATGGCCCTCAAATTTGCTTTGTGATCGATGTAATGCAGCAGGAAGCCGCCGTCGGCACGCACGCGGACGCCGTTGACAAACGAAGCGCGGTCGGAAAGCAGGAAAGCCGCCAACGGCGCGATGTCCTGCGCTTTGCCAAGCCTGCCCGCGGGCACTTTGTATTGGCACCCTTCATACAGCGTGGTGAGGTCACTGGGGAACCGCTCCTGGTCCCCCTCCATCGCCCCGGCGCTGATCTGGTTCACACGCACACCCAGTTCGCCATACTGCAGGGCGGCCTCCATCACCAGATTGCTGATCATGCCCTGCACAAGGCTGTGGGCAAAGTCGCTGCCACTGGGCTTTTCATCGTGAATCGATGTGAGAAACAGGATCGCCCCGCCCCTGCCCTGGTCTCCGATGCATTGCCCGAACACCTTGCAGCAGAGAAATGCGGCCCTGGCCGGCACCATCCGGTTCTGAAACCCACCGGCATCCAGCTCAAACAGGCCGGCCTTCTCCGCGCCGGTTTGTCCGAACACCACGGCATCCAGCCTGCCAAACCGCTTCATCAGCGCAGCCCGCAGCCATTCGGCCTCCGCCTCATCCGCCAGGTCACAGCGGAAGAACTCGTCCTCACCGCATGCTTCCCCACCGGTCTCCGGCAGGCACAGGGCCACAAAGGCCCCTTCTTGCTTCAATTCCTTGGTGAGCGCGGCGGCGATCCCGCCGCCGGCGCCCACAAGCAAAACCACTTTACCGCCAAGCATCAAGTCCATCACTCGCGCCTCAGCTCCAGAGCCTGTCCCAGCACTCCAGCTTGTGCCACTGCTCGGAAGACTCCCAGATCTTGCCCTCCGGCCTGGTGCGGTGCTGCTCCAGCACATCGTCGTTGAAGCCCAGGATGCCAAGGCCCGGCGCGTCGGGCACGGCGATGAAGCCGTTGTTCACGATCTTGCCGCGGCCGGTCGTCACAATGTCTTCCCACCATGGCACGTCCACCGAGTGGAATTCCAACGCCAGGAAGTTTTCGGTGGAGGCCACGCTGTGCACGGCAGCCATGCATGCCACCGGGCTCTCAGCCATGTGCACGGCCATCGCCACACCATAGTCCTGCGCCATGTCGCCGATCTTCTTGTTTTCCAGGATGCCACCGCTGGACAGCAGGTCCGGGTGGATCACCGAAACGCCGCCGGCTTCAAACAGCGGCTTGAAGCCTTCCTTCAGATAGATATCCTCGCCGGTGCAGATGGGGATGTTGACCTCGTTGTTGAGCTTGCGGAATAACTCCGGGAACTGCCAGGGGATCATGTCTTCCAACCAGGCGATGTTATACTTCTCCAGGCGCTTGCCCAGCCGGATGCAGCTGTCCAGACCGATGTGGCCGAAATGGTCCAGCGCCAGTGGCAGCTCGTAGCCGATCACCTCGCGAACGTCGTGTACGTAATTCTCCAAGATGTCCAGGCCCTTTTCGGTGATCTGGATACCGGTGAACGGGTGCATCACGTTGAAGGCGTCATAGCCCTTGATGCGCTTCTCAATGCTGGCCATGTCCATCGCGCCGCGAGTTGCCCAACCGGCATGGACGGCGTTATTCATATCGTCCAGCAGCCCGAGCGGCGCGCTGAGCGTGCCGGGGATGCCGTGGAGCATGTTAATGCCCAGGTCCATTTTCGAAAACGTAAAGCCCAGCGCCATGCGCTCCTTAATCCTCAAGCCCATGTCGTGGCCATTGGCGGTGCCGTCGTTGTCGGTGTCACAATACAGCCTGACATTGTCACGGAACTTGCCGCCCAGCATCTGGTAGACGGGCACGCCATAAGCCTTGCCGGCCAGGTCCCACAATGCAAGCTCGATGCCGCAGACGCCGCCGGCTTGCCGGGCGTGGCCGCCGAACTGCTTGATGCGCCGGAAGATCTTGTCAATGTCGCAGGGGTTCTGCCCAATCACCCTGCTCACCAGCATCTGGCCGTAGCTCCTGTCAGATCCGTCACGGATCTCACCGAAGCCTTCGATGCCCTGGTTGGTCTTGATCTTCAGCAGCGTGCAGCGCATCGGAGCGTCCTTGATGTCGCAGAATTCGACATCGGTGATGCGAAGGTCCGAGGGGCGTGAAAGCGTGTTCACGTTGCCGAGCGCTTGTTCAAACCGGTCGTTTCCCATGGGAGGCCTCCTTGATTGTGAGTGAATTAATTGGTGCAAAAAGATGTGTGAACCACACGCTCCCTATCATATCATAAATGGTGAACGTTGTACATTTTTTTGAACAAAAATGGGTGTATCCTGTAAAATCATACGAAATGCTCCGCAATAACGGGCTATTTCACCGGCCATCTGGATTGGGGAACGTTCATATAAACTTCGCTCATCATGTGAAATCCATCGTTAATGACAGCGTCCACCATATTGTCTTTGTCCACAGCTTCCGGCGCAATCAGATAGCATGGCACATAGTGCTTGCCGTCACTCATGGTGCCGGTCACACCGATGTCCTCCCCGTGTGCCAGTTTCACCGCATAGTCTGCCGCCGCCACCGCCAGTTGCCGGATCGGTTTGTATACCGTCATCAGCTGCTGCCCCTCCACAACGCGCTGGCAGGCGGCCAGATCGGCATCCATGCCCACAACAGGCACCGCCGGTACAAGGTGGTGCAGCGATAACGCCTTGATTGCGCCGCCGGCCAGGCTGTCATTGGCGGCAATGACGGCGTCAATCTTCACGTTGTCCTGCAACAGCTTGTTGATACCGTCGGCCGCCTCGTCAGCCATCCAGTCCACCGTGGAGAACTCACTGATGACTTCGATTTTACCACCCTCCACATAGGGCTTCAGCACATCGCCGACACCCTGGCGGATCATCACAGAGTTGTAATCGGTTGCGGGGCCGTTCACAATCACATAGCGGCCTTGGGGAACAGCCCGCAGTATGGACTGTGCCTGCAGCCGCCCTACCTTCACATTGTCAAAGGAAATGTACAGATCCACATCGGCGCCCAGGACAAGCCTGTCATAAGAGATCACCTTGACATTTGCCCTCTTGGCCATCGCGACGGCGGCAGCGGCGCCCACCGCGTCATGGGGGATGATCACAAGCACATCGATGCCCCGGCCGATCATTTCCCGCACCTGGTCAAGCTGCTCCGCGGCGTTGTCATAAGCAACATCGACAAGCACATCAGCGTTCATTTTCTGAGCGGCGGCCACAAATTCATCCCGATCGATATACCACCGCTCTTCCTTGAGCGTGGCCATGGAAAAACCGATCAGCGTTTTGGTGTTTGCCTCACTGGTCGCAACGGCACCGGTGGCGCACCCGGACTGCATCATGGCGCCGGAAAGCAGCACTGCCAGACACAAAGCGGCACTCAGTCTTTTGATACTCATTGCGCCGTACCCCTTTCCGCTGTTGGTCACTGGCCATTGCCCAGCGATGCCAGGCGGTAGTCCGTGGGCGTTACGCCCACGATCTTCTTGAATATCCTGCTGAAATAGTTCGGGTCGGCATAGCCGATCTGGTAGCAGATTTCCTTGTTGGCGTAGCGGCTGTCCGCCAGAAGCCGCTTGGCTTTGTCAATGCGCAGCGCCGTGAGGTAATCGATGAAGTTGCTTCCGGTTTCGTCCTTGAAAAGCTTGCTGAAGTAGTTGGGGCTGATGTTGACTTCCCTGGAAACATCCTCCAGCGTGATGTCATTCATATAGTTGGCGGCGATATATTGCCGCGCGCCCATAACAATGCAAGACAGGCGCTTCTCACGGGCGGCCGTGATCTCTTCGCAGACTGTGCGGATGCGGCTTTTCATCCAGGTTTTCATCGAGCCGGGGTCGTCCATGGAGAGAAGCTCGCCCAGATAATCTCCGCAGACCGCTCTGGATGCGCCGCTTTCCTTGGCGATGCGGCCGAGCAGCATGGCAATCTCCGCAAGCGCCGGCGCGATTTCTTTCCTGTTTGCACCGTGCTCCGCCGCAAGCCACTCATAAATCCGCTCAAAAGCTAGAAGGCATGCATCGGCGGCGCCGGCGGCCGCCGATTTCAGCAGCAGCTTTTCATCACTTTCCGGGTAGGATCTTGTTTCTTTCCGCTCCAAAGGGATGTCGTTGATATGGAAAACACCGCCCTGCCTGGCAAATGCCAGCGCCTTCAGGGATTCTTCATAGGATCGGTATGCCTTGCTCAGCTCACGGTAGCTTTTGCCGATGCCGATCCGGAACTCTACTCCGCCGGACGCCGCCTTGAGCTTGCCGCAGGCAACGGAGGCCACCTGCAGCGCATCCATGCGCTGCGTATATTCCTCTTCGCTCACATCGCATGGCACATACGCGATGATGCGGTTCAGCATGACCGGCCCCACGATGCAATTGCAGCTTTCCTTCATCGCTTCGCGGAGCAGCGGCTGAAATTGCTGGCTGGAGATGCTGGCCCCCAGCCTGCCCGCAAGGCCGTCGGCGCTCCCATCGATGCCAAACTCCGCCGTCATCACATAACCGCCATCCTTGCGGATATCCAGGATTCGGCGGAACGACTCCATCTCCATCGCCTGATCATCGGAAAACACCATTGTGTAAACAAACCCGTTTTCAAGCACCGGCAGCACGAATGCCATCTTTTCCTTGAGCTCCAGCTCCATTTCCAGTTTTCTGCGCTCTTTGTCCTTCTTGGCAATGGCGCTGCGGAGCGCCGCCATCACGCGGTCGCGGCTCAACGGCTTGTTGATATAGTCCATCGCGCCCAATTGCAGCGCCTCTCTGGCAAAGTCAAACCGCTCATAGGCAGTCACGACAATAAACAGCGCATCGGCATTGTGGGCCTTGATCTCCGCCATCGCGTCCAGGCCGCTGATACCGGGCATCCGGATGTCCATAAACACAATATCGGGCCGGAACGTCTCCGCCTTCTCAATGGCCTCTCGGCCCGACCGGGCGGTTTCCGCGCACAGCACGCCACCCATGTGGTTTTCCACAATAAACCGCACCGAGTCCAGCACGATCTGCTCATCATCCACAACCAAAAGCTTATACATCACGGTTCCTCCGATCGGGCAGCCGGCAAAGCCAGCGTAATGCGGGTGCCGGCTCCCGGCGCGCTGTCTATGGATACGATCTGCTCCACGCTCTCTGCGCCGAAATAGAGCATGAGCCTCTCGATCACATTGCCAAGGCCTAGGCCATGGCCGGAGTGGGAGCGCGCAGCGGCGTCACCGTCGGGGTTGTGCCACTGGCCGGCGAGCAGCCTCTCCCGCGTGGCGGAGGCCATGCCGGGGCCTCTATCCTCCACCCGCACCAAGACCCGCGCACCCTCGCGACAAACCCTGAGGCAGATCTCCCCGCCGCCTTCCATCTGGCTGATGCCATGCATGAACGCGTTTTCCACGATGGGCTGCAGGATCATGCGCGGCATCAGCACCTCGGGAAGGCCGGGCTCAATGAGCTTGTCATAGCGCACGCTGTCACCAAACCGCTCCCGCAGCAGGTAAATGTAATTGTCAATGCTGGCGATTTCCTGAGCCAGCGTGGCGGAGCTTCCGATGTCGCCCAGATTGTATCGAAGCGATTCGGCCAGCTTTTCCAGGAAGGCCTGCGTGCGCTCGGCGCCTTCAAACAGCGCCAGCTGCATGCCGGCATTCAATGTGTTGAACATAAAGTGCGGGTTGATCTGGGCCTGCAGTGTTTTCAGCTGGGATTCATTGAGCATGGAGCGCATTTTCAGGTTCTGCACCTGCTGGTCCTGCAGGCGGCTCTCGATTTCCGCCTTTTGCCGGATTTCCACCAACTGCCGCCTGATGCTTTCTGTCATCCGGTTAAAGGTGATCGCCAGCGATCTCACCTCATCATTAGAGCGGACAAGCACAGCGGGGATGTCATAGTTGCCGTCGGCGATTTCGCCGGCCGCCTTGGAGAGCGTGATGATCGGCGCGGTGATGCTCCAGGCGAACCAGAAGATCAGCGCGATGTTCACCAGCATCGCCACCAGAATCACCAGCATGTTGAAGCTTTGCAACCCCCCCAGCCACCGGTCCAGCTCCAGGTAGTTGCGGTTGTTTTCCTGAAACTGATAGATTTTCAGCTTTTCAATGTAGCGGTTGATATAGTCATAGACCTGGCTGGCCTCGTTGAAATACTCGCTGTAGCCGTTGATATTCCGGCCCCTCTTGTGGTATTCGGCGGCGGCGGTATGGCTCAGATAGGTGGAGATCATTTCCTTGATGTCCAGCAGCAGCAGCTTGCTTTCATCGTTTGACAGCACAGTCTTGAGCTTGCCGGTCTGCTCCCGAAGGCGGTTGCTGCTGTTGAGAAATGCCTCCAGGTCTTTGGAATTGTTGGTCGTGAGATACTCCTTGAGGCTGCTGTGCACCGCCTCCACTCCGCTTGACAGGTTGGTGAGTGTGATGTCATTGATGAAGATCTGGTTCAGCCTGTTGATGAGCAGCCGCGTGTTGTTATAGGTGTAGAGGCAGATGGAGTTGACCAGCACGGCGGACACGAGGAAATAGAGCAGCAGCTTTTTGCGGATCACGTTCTTCTGCTTGACGCTCCGCACAATTCTGCCTGACCACGCGCGCATCAGGCCCAAGACGCGCCGTCTCCTCTCACGACCCATGGTAGCTCACAAGATTGTCGCGGGTGATCGTGAAGACACCGGTGCTGATGGAGCTCGGTGGGTTTTGCCCGGTGATGCTCTGCACAAGCCGCTTGATGCTTTGGTAGCCTGTCTCTTTCGGATCTTCATACACAGAGCCATAGAGGTTGCTGTTCTTGATATATTCCCGGATCTGCGGCGTGTTGCCGTAACCGATCACAGTCACGTCGCTTTCCTTGTTCAGGTCAATGAGCACCTGCACTGCCTCCAGCGTGTCGTCCAGATCCGTGCACACAACGGTGTTGATCTCCGGGTGATCGATCACAATCTGCCGGATGACCGTTTCGGCGGCGAAGTAGCCGGCGTTGGATGGCTCAAACGGCTGGTAGCGGATGGACGGGCTTGTGAGCGCGCTGTCGTCAAACCCCTTCAGCAAGGAAATCTTCGCATCGTTGTTGCAGGCGTAGTTGCCGCCGATGATGATGGCGGCGTTTGCCTGGCCGTCGGTTGCTTCCTCCACAAGGTTGCCGCCATAATATCCGGCTGTGTAACTGTTGGGGCCGACGAACGTATGCCTCATGCTGTTTTTATCGTCAGATTCAATCGTGACCACATGAATGCCCATGCTCACGGCCTTGTCAATGAGGGGTGTAAAATTGCTGTCATCGGTCACATACACAACGATACCGTCTACGCGGCTGGCTATGGCAATATTCATCAATTCAAGCGCGGCTTCCTCGTCACGGATCATCGACCCGCTGAACTCGATCGCGGCGGCATACTCCTCGCCCGCAATCTCCGCACCGGAGCGCACCTGCTGCCAAAAGGTGCTGCCCATGTCCTGCGCAATCATCATGAAGCGATACTTCAGCACAGGGCCGCCCTTGTCGCTTCCGCTCACCAAATTGATCTGAATTTCATTCAAGCGATAGGAGTAAAGCGCAAACCCCAGCAGCAGGCCTGCGAACAAGAAAACAAGAGCAGCTCTTAGTATTTTTTTCATCCGCAGACCGCCTTGGATGACATAGTTATATATTCAAGTATATATTAATTACGTTATTAGGCAATGTCAACAAATGTATCCAACTCATCTTACTATTTTCTATAGTAAAAAAGTGCTAACCACCATTGCACCGGAAGGCAACTCGATAAGGATGCAAAGACTCTTGTAATTTTCTACAGAGACGCGACTATATACCATGTGTAAAATAGCATATGGGAAATGGCCCATCCATATCGCCAAAATCATGAAGGAGGGTTAGCACATGAAGAGACTCCTGGTCGTTCTGTTGGCGCTGACATTGTCGGTTGCCATGGTCCTCTCGCTGGCTTCCTGCCAGGCCACCTCCGGCACCCCCAAGAAGGTCAAAGTCGGCATCGCGATGCCCACGCAATCCTTGCAGCGCTGGAACCAGGACGGGGCAAACATGGTTGATCAGCTGAAAGCTGCCGGTTATGACTCGGTGCTGCAGTATGCCAACAACGATGTGAACACCCAGGTGCAGCAGGTTGAAAACATGGTCACGCAAGGCTGCAAGATCCTCGTGATTGCCGCCATCGAAGGCTCTTCCCTCACCGACGTGCTGGCCAAGGCCGCCAAGCAAAACGTGAAGGTAATCGCCTATGACCGCCTGATCATGCAGACAGCCAATGTGGACTATTATGCCACGTTTGACAACTACAAGGTGGGTGCCATTCAGGGCCAGTTTATCATTGACAAGCTGGATCTGACCAAAGCCGCCGGCCCGTTCAACATTGAAGTCTTCGGCGGAGACCCCGGCGACAACAACGCCACGTTCTTCTACAACGGCGCAATGGACCTTCTGAAGCCCTACATTGAGAGCGGCAAGCTGGTTGTGAAGAGCGGCCAGACAGAGTTTTCCAAGGTGGCCATTGCCAACTGGACCTCTGCCACCGCCCAGTCCAGGATGGACAACCTGATCACCGCCAACTATGCCAGCGGCACGAAGCTGGACGCGGTCCTCTCCCCCAATGACAGTCTCGCCATCGGCATTGTCGCCTCGCTGGACAGCAACGGCTACGGCACGGCTGACAAGCCCTACCCGATTCTGACCGGGCAGGACTGTGACGTTGCCAACGTGAAGGCCATCATCGCCGGCAAACAGTCCATGTCCATCTTCAAGGACACCCGCACGCTGGCCTCTGAGACCGTGAAGATGATCACAGCCATTGAGAACGGCCAGACCCCCACCACCAATGACACCAAGACCTACAACAACGGTGTCAAGGTCGTCCCCACCTTCCAGTGCACCCCGGTGTTCGCCAACAAGGACAACTACAAGGAAATCCTGGTGACCAGCGGATACTACAAGGAAGATCAGCTCAAGTAAGCTGAACAGGCAGTGCAATCCGGCCTGCGGCGGTTTGGCGGAAGCTACCGCCGCAGGCCAAATGATATCAGGGCCTTTGGGAAAGGCTGTCTGCGGCGACTCACAGACCATCTGCAAATCCACTGGAGGGGGGATGACCCACTTGAACGATTTCATTCTGGAGATGAAGTCGATCACCAAAATCTTCCCGGGCGTAAAGGCGCTTGATAACGTGACACTGAGCGTGAAGCAGGGCGAGATCCACGCATTGATCGGTGAAAACGGCGCAGGGAAGTCCACACTGATGAATGTCTTAAGCGGCGTATACCCGCATGGTTCCTATTCGGGAGAGATCGTGTATGAAGGCAAGCCCGTCACCATCCGGCATATTTCCGACAGTGAACGGCTGGGCATCACCATCATCCATCAGGAGTTGGCACTGATCCCCAACCTTACGATAGGAGAAAACATCTACCTTTGCAACGAACGATCCGAAAATGGCGTGATCAACTGGGACGAGACACACACCAGATCTGCTGCACTGCTGCAGAAAGTCGGGCTGTATGAAAACACGCACACACTGGTGCGCAACATCAGCGTGGGCAAACAGCAACTGGTGGAAATCGCAAAAGCGCTTTCACGGGAAGTGAAACTGCTGATCCTGGATGAACCCACCGCCTCGCTGAACGAAGCCGAATCCAACAACCTTCTGAACCTCATGCTGGACCTGAAAAAGGAAGGCATCACCTGCATCCTGATCTCCCACAAACTCAAAGAGGTTACCAAGGTGGCCGATACGATCACTGTCATTCGTGACGGCGCCGTGATCATGACGCTGGACAAAGACTCCGGTGATATCACCGAAGACAACATCATCCGCGGCATGGTGGGCCGGAAGCTGGTGGACCGCTATCCCAAGAGAACGCCAAACATCGGCGAGGTGGCATACTCCGTGAAGGACTGGAGTGTGTATGACCCGATGATCACCGACAAGCAGGTGATCCGCAACATCAGCTTTGATGTGAAAAAAGGCGAGATTCTGGGTTTCGCCGGCCTGATGGGGGCCGGCCGCACAGAGCTTATGATGAGCATCTTCGGCAAGTCATATGGCAAACGCATCACCGGCCATGTTTATAAGGACGGCAAGGAAATCGCGGTGAACACCGTGAGCCGAGCTGTGCAGCACGGCATCTCCTACGCCACGGAGGACCGAAAAACCAGCGGCCTGATCCTGCAGAACGATGTGCGTGAAAACATCACGCTGGCCGGGTTGCGCAGGGTCGCGCAAAACAGCGTGGTCAACAACGACCTGGAAATCCAGGTGGCAAAGGAATACTGCCAGAAGCTGAATGTGAAGACGCCCAGCATCTTTCAGAAATGCGTCAACCTCTCCGGAGGCAACCAGCAGAAGGTCGTGCTGAGCAAATGGATCTTCACGGAGCCCGACCTGTTGATCCTCGATGAACCCACCCGCGGCATTGACGTGGGCGCAAAATACGAAATCTACACAATCATGAACCAGCTCGTTTCCGAAGGCAAATCCGTGATCTTCATTTCCTCGGAAATGCCTGAGCTGCTGGGCATGTGCGACAGGATCTACGTGATGAACGAGGGCAGAATCGCGGGCGAGCTCATCGGTGCGGAAATCTCACAGGAAGCCATTATGAAATGCATCATGCAGAGCAACAGGGAGGCCGTGTAATGGATACTCTCATCAGACTGATTAAAAACAACATCCGGCAATACACCATGACGATCGCGTTGGTCTTCGCGATGATCCTTTTTGGAATCCTGACCGGCGGCACGCTTCTTGTGCCCCAAAACATCACCAACCTGATCCTGCAGAATGCCTATGTGTTTATCCTGGGCATCGGCATGATGATCCTGCTGATCAACGGCGGCAACATCGATCTTTCCGCAGGGTCTGTGGTTGCCTTCATTGGCGCGGTGGTCGGTATCTTGTTGATCGAGATGCATTGGCCGATATGGCTTGGCATTCTGGTGGCCCTGGTCATCGGCGCCGTCATCGGCGCTTGGCAGGGTTACTGGATCGCCTATATCCGGGTGCCCGGCTTCATCGTCACATTGGCAGGCATGCTGTTATTCCGCGGGCTTACGCTCACCATCACCAAAGGTGGAACCATCGCACCGTTCAGCGAATCTTTCACGAAAATCTCCATGGGTTTCGTGCCGGATTACATTGGGAACGCACCCGTGATGAAACCGGAGCAGTTCACAAGCCTGTTCTATCGCATCTCCCATCCTGAGACCTATAACTATGTGGCCATTGTGCTGGGGGTGCTGATCGTGGCTGCCTATATCTTCCTTCAGGTGAGGAGCAGGAAAAACAAGCAGAAATTCCTGATCGAGACTCCGCCGCAGCCGCTGTTCATCGCGCAGCTGGCAATTGCATCCGTGGCGATTCTGGTGTTCTTCATGTGGTTGGCTCTGTATGAGGGGCTGCCCATCATCTTCATCATCATGGGCTTGCTTGTGTTGGGCTATCAATTCTATTTGACCAAAACGGTGCCCGGCAGACACATCTATGCAATGGGAGGCAACGAGAAAGCGGCAAAGCTTTCCGGTGTAAACACCAACAAAGTGTTGTTCCTCAGCTATGTGAACATGGGCGTGCTTGCCGCCGTGGCAGCGATTGCCACAGCCTCACGTCTGGTCGCGGCATCCCCGATCGCAGGTAAGGATTATGAGTTTGACGCGATCACTGCATGCTTTGTGGGCGGTGCGTCCATGTATGGCGGCGCGGGCACGGCAGTGGGCGCAATCATCGGTGCGTTGTTTATGGGTGTGCTCAACAACGGCATGTCCATCCTCGGTTACAACACAGACGTGCAAAGCATCCTGAAGGGCTTTGTGTTGCTGCTGGCTGTGGCTGTGGATATCTACTCCAAGTCCAGGTCGCAGTCTGCGGGGCTGCCGTTGGGCGTCAACAGGTTGAAGATCCCGAAAATCGGCAGCTCGGCAAACAAGTAGCAAGATAACCGCTTACTTAAAAACAAGGCCCGCAGGGGCCTTGTTTTCATTCATCCATGCACAGTTCACCGCCCATTGCCTGGCGGGCACTCCCCTATCGGATCAACTGTGTTTCCGCTTTCTCAATCTTGTCAAGCACATCACGCATCAAAGCCGCCTCAGCGCTGCCTTCGGCCAACGCACCGGCTTCCACCAGCACTTCAAGTTGTGTGCGGGCCGCATCCAGCAGCCCTGCCGCCTGCTGGCCATTGGCCCGGAAGGCTTTTTCAGCGCTTTCGGCGGCAGCCAGCCGGGCAGCGATTCCATCCAGCCTGCGCTCCATGGCCGCGGCGCTGTTTCTGCCGGCACCGCCCCCGCTTGCTTCAGGCGCCAGCTTTTCCGCACGCTCGCAGAGGCCGTCATACCGCCTGGCAGGGCCACGGGCAAACAACACCGCTCCCGCGGCCAGCACGCAAGCAGAGACAATCGTGTCAGCCAGCATGCCCAAATCAAAATTGGATATCAGGATGGAAGCAAAGTTCTGCCCGATGTTGGCCAGCAACTCCCGCGCCGTGCCCATCATATCCGGCACCCCATCAACCTGGAGAATGCCGATTTGCCTCAGGATAATCCATGAGCTGCCAGCCAACACCCTGATGACGGTGGCCGTCAGCAAATATGCCGCTATGAACCGGAGCATCAGATTTCTTCGCATGGCATCCTCTTACTTCGCAGTTTCGTCGGGCAGCTGGATTGTGAACACTGTGCCATTCGGCCCGCTGTCCGCGGCAATCGTGCCTCCATGCATCTGCACGATGCTGGCCGCAATTGCGAGCCCCAGGCCTGTCCCGCCGGTCTGCCGGGATCGTGACTGCTCCACACGGTAAAATCTCTGAAAAATGTGGGGAAGCGCCTCCGGGGGAATGGCAGGCCCATAGTTGGTCACAGTCAATACGGCAGCTCCGGGAGCAGACCGCACGGCCACATCCACATAGACGCCTTCAGAGCCATATTTCACCGCGTTGTTCAGCAGATTCTCCAGCAGCCGGTGGAGGAGCTCGCCATCAGCCCATAGCATGAGCCGGTCGCCGGGGACGGAAGTCCGGCACACCATGCCTGCCTGATCAAAAACGGGGTAAAGCTCCTCCACGATCTGCCCCACCAGCTCATTGAGGTTGATGTTCTGCCGGTTCAGTTGATATCCGCTGTAGTTCACTTTGGTATATTCAAACAACTCGTCGATCAACACTTGCAGCCGCAGCGCCTTTTTGTGGGCGATGGCGGCGAAACGCTCCAACTCCTCATCGCTGTGATGGGCGCGGTCCATCAAAAGCCCCTGAAAGCCGATGATTGAGGTGAGCGGCGTGCGCAGGTCGTGCGACACGCTGGTGATCAGGTCACGCTTGGCCTGCTCGGCCTGGCGCTCCTCATCAATGCTCTGCTTCAGCTTGCCAGCCATATTGTTGATGGTTGCTGCCAGGTAGCCGATCTCATCGGAGGAGTTCACTTCAATGCGCGTTTCCAGCTTGCCCTGCTCCATTTTTCTCACACCGGCGATGATGCGGTTGATGCGCTGAATGCTCCGCCTTGTGAGCAGAAAGAAGGTGATGACAAAGAGCACCAGCGCAAAGCCAATCACAAGAAACTGCTCATTCGTTCTGCTCCGGATGATGCTAAACAAACTCCTGGCCAGGCTCAGCTGGTCGTTGAGCCGGACTGCAAACAGATACAGCAAAAATGTGACGGCCAGGGCAGCCGCCGCCGCGGCCATCATGGCGGCAACCAGCTTGACACTGAGGCTGTTAACGACCGGTTTTCGCAAACTTATACCCCACTCCCCATACGGTAATGATGAATTTCGGAGCCCTCGGGTTTTCCTCGATCTTTTCGCGGATCTTGCGGATGTGCACCATGACAGTGTTGTTGGACTGGAAATATTTCTCCTTCCAAACCCTCTCAAACAACTCTTCGGCGCTGAACACCCGGCCCCGGTTGGAGGCCAGCAGCAGCAACACCTCAAACTCAAGGTGGGTCAATGTGACCGGCTGACCATACAGCGTTACGCTGTGCTCCTCCGGGTTGATCTCCAAACCTTCCGCGCGGATGACGGACGGTTCCTGCTGGCGGGCCGGCGGCGTGTTCAGATAAAGATAACGCCGAAGCTGTGACTTCACCCGGGCAATGAGCTCCATCGGGGTGAAAGGTTTCGTCAGATAGTCGTCGGCGCCGGAGCTCAGCCCCACCACCTTGTCAATGTCTTCGCTGCGGGCACTGAGCATGATGATCGGGATGTTCATCTTCCGCCGGATCTCCTGACAGGCGGTGAATCCATCCATGCCGGGCATCATCACATCCAGCAGCACCAGTTCAAAGGTGCGCTGCTCCAGTAGGCTGAGAGCCTCCTGGGCTGTGGGTGCCTTGACAACATGATAACCCTCACCGGTCAGATGCACCTCCAGAAGGTCAGCAATCTCCGGTTCATCATCCACAATGAGTATTGAGATTTGTTCCATACACACGCTCCCCGCCTGCATACACTTCATGGTTAATTATAACATGAACCGGCAGGCGGCAGCGCTTTGGATTTATACCGGGTCTGTCACCGCAGCGAAAGACCCCATTGCAGCAGCGCTGAGGAGTCACTCCAGACCGCGTCCTGCGTGCTGTCCATCACAACGGCCAGCACACTGCCGCCACGATCCTCGGCAGAACTCACCAGGCAATAACCCGACTGGCTGGTGTGCCCGGTCTTTACGCCTGTGCAGCGGCTGAAAAAGCAGGGGCTGGAGTCATCAATCAACTCATTGGTGTTTTGCAGCACGCGGCTGCGGGTGACGGATTTTCCGTTTTCGCTCTTCACGGTGATGTCCGGAAGCGCGTATCGCCTGGTCGCCACAATGTCCCGGAATTCATCGTGGGTCATCGCCTGGCGGGCGATACGGGCCATATCCCCCGCTGTGGTGTAATGCTCGTCGTCGTGGAAACCGTCCGGGTTCACAAAGTGGGAATGAGTCGCGCCCAGCTCTTTGGCCCGGTCGTTCATGCGCTGCACAAACAGGCTCACCGCCTCAGGAGCCTCCATCCGGCTGTCACCGGCGATTTTACGGCCCGTATAGGCGGCTATGACATAGGCGGCATCGTTGCCGGAGGGGATCAGCAAAGCGTGCAGCAAATCGCCAAGCGTCAGTTTCTCGCCATAGCGAAGGCCTGCGCTGCTGGAACCGGGCTTTGGCATGTTTGCCTCATCACCCACCCGTATCACATCTGAGAGCGTGCCATATTCCAACGCCAGCAGTGCGGTGAGCACCTTGGTGGAGCTGGCCGGATACCGCTTTTCATCGGCAGCCAGCGCATAAAGCACCTTCCCCTGATCATCGAGAAGCACAGCGCTGCGCGCCGCCAACGGTTCGGCAAAGCCGCCCGCTTGCCCCACTTCAGTGATCGCCGGGTTCGTA
>JAEYYW010000100.1 GCA_023428265.1 Bacillota bacterium
TGACCATCCCGGTGAACTCCATCGGCAATCGGGAGTACACCGCGAACTGGACGGCCAACTACTACACACTTGCGTTCAATGCACAGGGCGGAACGGTAACACCCGAAAGCATCACCGTGACATACGACGCGGCGATGGGTGAGCTGCCGACGCCCGAAAGGCGGGGTTACACCTTCGGCGGGTGGTTTACCGGCGCAGGCGGCGAGGGTATGAAGGTTACCGCCGACACCGTCTACCAGACGGCAGGCGACCTGACGCTTTACGCTTTCTGGAAGCCCAATGTCTATGCGCTGGTCTACGACCTGGCGGGCGGCTCTGCGGACAACCCTGCGAGCTACACGGTGGAGGAACTCCCCCTCATGCTGGAGAACCCGTCGAGGGCCGTCTACACCTTTTCCGGCTGGTCTGGCACGGACATTGAGGGAACGGTACTAAACGTGACCATACCGGCGGACTCCATCGGCGACAGGGCATATACCGCCCACTGGAAACTGAACACCTACAGCATACGCTATGACCTGGATGGCGGCATGCTGGACGAACCCAATCCGGACAGTTACACCGTCAGGAGCGGTGACATCACGCTGAATAATCCGCAAAAAGAGGGCTATACGTTTATCGGCTGGTCGGGCACAGGTATTTCGGGCGTGGTGATGACCGTTACGATCCCGGCCGGTTCCTGGGGCAACAGGGCGTATACCGCCCATTGGGAGAAAAACCCGGCCTATGTTGCCCGGACGCTTACGGACCAGCCCTCCGGCATCACGGTTTCAGGCAGCGGCATTCGCGAGGACGCTGTGCTGACCGTGACGGAGCTGGACCTCGGCAGTGAAGACTGCGCTCAGATCCGGCAGCGGATGGACGACAGTGACCACATTTTCCTTCTGGGCAAGGATATCTCCCTGTCCGGCGGCTTTGAAGGGATGCTATCCATCAGCCTGCCCGTCGGAGCGCAATACGACGGGAAAACGGTAACGGTGCTGCACTGCTCGAACGGCAAACTGGAAACCTACACTGTCATTGTTAAGGACGGGATGGTGACATTCCAGGTGTCCAGTCTGTCCCCCTTCGCGGTGTTTGCCCCAGCCGCCGACACGCAGCCCGATACCACTGAAACTGTTGCGCCATCGCCGTCCCCATCTGCTGCGCCTGCTAAGACTGCGGCGCCCACAAACACTGACGATGTGAGTCGTGGCGGCGGCATTGGGTTTATCTGGTGGCTGCTGGGCGGCCTGGTTCTGGTTGGTGGCGTGTTGGTGGTTGTCTTTATAGGTCATAGAAGATCGTAAAGGAAGTCTGCATCCATTTTGGAAATGGCTACAGTAAAATGGACAGTCATTTCTGGGCAGTCCGTGATTTATATAAATCCACTAAAAATCAAAACCCCTCTTGACAGAAGTCGTTCTGCAAATACCACTTTGTATTTGCACCGAAGTACCGATGGCAAGTGTTATACGGGCAGATAAAGAAGGTCATAGGACAGATACTGCGGAAGCTATGTGAGCAAAAGGGGATAGAGATCATAGAAGTAAAGGCATGCCCAGATCACATACACATGTTGGTGAGTATACCACCGAAAATGAGAATATCATATGCAATTGGGTACCTGAAAAGCAAGAACTCGTTGATGATATTTACCGGCACACAAATTTAGGTAAGTATGGGAATCGGCATTTCTGGTGCCGGTGTTACTACGTAGATATGGTCGGGCGGAATCGGAAGGCAATAGAGAAATACATCCGCAACCAGTTACAGGAAGATATCATGGGCGACCAGATGAGCTTTATAGAGTACTTGGCCGTTTACGGGTGAGCAAGTAAAAGGCGGCAAAAAATAGGCCGCCCCTTTAGGGGCGGCCCGTGAAGGATAAGCGGTTGGCGAAATTTCAACGCATGTGTAGATGCATGCTGGTAGCAGGCCCTTCTAGGGCCTAATTAGGCCACCGGCTAAGCCGGTGGTCATGACTCTTGCCAGCAGGTCATGGAAATCCAACTTCGTGTTATCATAATCCGCTTCTCTAAAGGTAATGAATTGAGCTTCATGTTATTAACACACCTATTATGAGCATTTACCAACGCCCGATAATATTGTCCGCAAAATCTGTCCGACTGACTTGGAGCAGCGGGCCGGGCGTATCGTGCGACAGGGGAACAAAAACGAAGAAGTGCACATCTTCAGGTACGTCACGGAGAACACATTTGACGCTTACCTATATCAGATTCTAGAGAACAAGCAGCGGTTCATCAGCCAGATCATGACGAGCAAAAGCCCTGTTCGCAGTGCCGAGGACATTGACGAGACGGCGCTTAGCTACGCCGAGGTGAAAGCTCTTGCCACTGGCAACCCATATATCAAGGAGAAAATGGACCTGGACATCCAGGTCTCCAAGCTGAAGCTACTGAAGGCAAACCACCTGAGCCAGAGATATGCGCTGGAGGATGCGGTACTCCAGCGGTTCCCCCGAGAAACCAAGCTGGCTGAAGAACGCATATCTGGCTTTGAGAAAGATCTCATCCATCTGGAACAGCTCAGTACAACGCCGACGCCTGCCAGTGCAGGTGATGGCGGTAGCACGGAGAGCAAGTTCGCAGGTATGACAGTCAAAGGTATTTCCTTCACAGAAAAGACCCACGCCGGCGTGGCTATTCTGGAAACCTGCAAGTTGATAACATCGCCGGAACCCCAGAAATTGGGCAGCTATATGGGCTACCCGATGTTCTTTTCTTTCAATAGCTTCGGCAAGCAGTACCAGATCACCCTACAGGGAACCATCGGCCACACAGTCACGCTGGGTTCCGATGTGCATGGCTACATCACCCGCCTGGACAACGCGCTAGCCGACATTCCGAAGAAGCTGGAGTATTGTCGGGAACAGTTGAAGACTCTCCGGCAACAGATGGAGACAGCCAAAGAACAGATTGAAGTTCCCTTTGATATGGAGCAGGAACTGCAGACAAAGACAGTTCGGTTGGCAGAGCTCAATAGTCTGCTGAACATGGAGCACCGGGAAACCGTCATCATGGACGCGGAGCCGGAGGAGGAAGCGCCGGAACAGGAACGGAAGGCGGTTGGACATGAAAGATGAGGTGAACATAGATGCCCTATGTTACCAGGGAGCAGATCGAGGCGGCAAAGCGGATGGACTTGTTGACCTACCTACAGACCTACGAGCCGGACGAGTTGGTGCGCCTATCCGGTAATGTCTATACCACACGCACCCACGACAGTCTAAAAATCTCCAACGGTAAATGGTGTTGGTGGTCGCACGATATCGGTGGGCGCTCAGCGTTGGATTATCTCATCAAGGTGCAGGGCATGTCGCTCCCCGAGGCGGTTATCCGGATCAATGGGCAGGCGGTGGCTATACTGCTTGCCCGCTCCGACAAGGTAGTGAAGGGTGAGCCGAAGACGCTTCTTCTTCCGGATCGGAACGAAAACAATGATCGGGTCATCTCCTATCTTGTGGATCGTGGCGTCCATCGTTCCATCATTGAGTTTTGCGTTCACATGGGACGGCTTTATGAAAGCCGGGGGCATCACAATGCTGTCTTTTGTTGGGTTCGATCTACAAGGAGCGACTCTTTCTCCATACCGGCGAGTAGAGAAAGCCGGAGGCTTCACTTGTTTCAGAGTGCTATTGACTTGCTCTCCTTCGGCACTTTGATGCTTCTAGATGGAAAGGATTGGAGGCAGGAGCATTGTCTGTCACTGGCAGGGGTTTACAAGCCGAGGCGAAATATTGAAGAGTGCGCCTTACCTATGGCTCTGGCCTAATATCTGATGGATTTTCCTCAGATAAACAACACATCTTTGCATCTGGATAATGATGAGCCAGGAAGACTGGCAGCAGGGGTGATTATGGCCAAGCTGATGGACAGGTTTGTTGTCGATAGTTGTCCGCCACACAGTGGAAAAGACTACAACGAGCTACTGCAGAAGAGGCTTGGGATAGGAACACCTATAAGGCAACTTAATCATTTGAAAAAGTGAGTTTGAGAGGGCTGGTCGTTGGCCGACCTCCCCTTTTCTATTTATTATCCGAGGCACGGGGTGTGTCTATAACACGTAGTTGGGGGTTACAGTGCATTTATATAACACCAAGAACCTTGAATACGAGGATCGGGTATATTCAAATAGCTGACAGTTCGATTAGGTAGCTGGCCGAAAACGTAGCTTCCCGCCCGCGGAACCACGGCATTGGTAGTAACTGTATCTATTTTTATACATATTGCTAGCCTTCGCTCAAAATTCCGGCTCTATGAGTAACATCACCCGACGCTATATAACCTATTAGTTCAAACTCACCCATGCTTAACACAGAGACAATAACTGCAAACGATTTTGAAGTCATACACAGCATCCGAAATTATTGAACTTATAATTAAAATATCCCCATAACTCAAAGTTCTCAGGGTGCAAACATGGCTATGCCACTCACCAACCCATCAAAATCCCTCGATTAGCAGGTAATCTGACGTTATTGTGTAAAACTACATGGTTTTATTCTGGACAATATCACGATAGGCCCGTGGGGAATGGCCGACAATTCTTTTGAAAGTCATCGAAAAATAATAGGGGTTGCTAAAGCCGAGCATGCCGCTGATCCTATTAATTTTCGCGGTCGAAGACTCCAGTAGCTCGCATGCTTTTTGGACTTTGAGCCGGATATAGTAATTCATCGGAGTATAGCCTACCTTCTTTTTAAAAAGCCGGACGAAATGGCATCTGGACAGATTGGAGTATTGGGATAATTGCTCAAGGCTCAGGTTTCCGTCAATATTGTCCAGCATATAGTGTATGACCTTTTCCACATTCATGCTTTCAATATTAGCCAGCCCGGTGTTTACGGACAGGCTATAGATATAGCTCAGGATATTGACGAGATAGGAAGTGGCGAAAATCAAGTTGCTGTGCGTGTAGCCTGTTTTTACAATGGTAAAGATGTCCTGCAGCCAGGAGAGAACTTTCATATTTTCGCCCAGGTGCAGGACGGGGCAGTCCGGTGACAGGCCCAGCATCGCCATGTAGGAACCGGCATTTTCCCCTCTGAAGTGTACCCAGTACTTGGTCCATGGGTCCGCGATATCCGCTCCATAGGAGTGCACCATACCGGGAGGGCAGACAAAAACATCTCCCTTGCTAATGATCCACCGCTTATTGCGCAGTTCAAGCCAGCCGAGCCCCTCAACGCAATAAATCATAACATAGTCTTGAAGCAGCCGCTTGCTGACGAGGTGGCCGTATGCTTTGGTATAGCAGCCTGCCCACGTTAGTAGCAGGTTGGCCAGGATCTCATTTTTTGACTCTTTTTCTATGATATCAGAGGGCGTGTAAAAGGATATTTCCTTGTAGGCCGCCAATGGCGCGGACGCAGATGTATCGGCAAGCTGATAATCGATGTTGTCAATCATGACCGCAGCCTCTCAAAATACTGTGCCTGGCAAATTGTAGAAACCGATTTTGTGCTTCTTCGGACTAAATAATGATGAGGATGCATTTTGAGCAATCCACAGGCTACAGAGCAATATATTATATGATCCATCACAATTTTGCAAATTTGATTTCTGTTGCCTTGGGCCTATAATGAGATAAGATTAGTCTGCCGGAATTAATACATTTGCAAGGAGAATCGTTATGAGCCTGTTCCAAAAGTTCCATACACAAAACGACTGGGAGAACCTGGACGTCAAATCCATCAACAGGGAGCAATCTCACTCACCCTGGGGCGCTTATGAAAATGAAATCCAGGCCAAAACATGCAATCGCGTCATTTCCAGTTGGAGCATGTCTTTGGACGGAACCTGGAAGTTTTCGTATTACTCCAGGCCGGAGCTTGCCGACTGTTTTTGGACGCCCGGATATGATTTCTCCTGCTGGAATGATATAAAGGTTCCCGGGAACTGGGAGGTTCAGGGCTTCGGTGAACCGCTTTATACCAACGTTGTGTACCCGTGGGATCATTACAGTACAGAAAAACAAGTGATACATCCCAATAAGGGTGATGCCGGTCGCGGCTTGGCTAATCCGCCCTACATACCCCGGGAAAACCCTACCGGGTGCTATTACAGGGAATTCACCGTTCCCCACGAGTGGCTGCAGAGGGAGATCTTCATACAGTTCAAGGGCGTTGAAACAGCCTACTATCTATGGATAAACGGAAAAGAAGTGGGGTATTCCCAGGACAGCAAGCTTCCAAGTGAATTTGACATTACTCCTTTTGTAAAGGAAGGCAAAAATACAATTGCTGTGCAGGCAATGAGGTTTGCGGTAAGCACCTACCTGGAAGACCAGGACTACTGGTATCTTTCCGGCATTTATCGCTCCGTCTGCCTCTATGCAAAGCCTCAAGCACGGATTGTGGACTGGAAAATAGATGCCATCCCCGATATGCATAGCTCCTGTGGTATCCTAAAAGCGGACATATCAATCAATCGATTTGACGGCTTTGCGGATTACCAGATCAAGCTGGAAATTCTTGACACCCAGGGCAGGCTGTTGGCTTGCGGGGCTTCCGGAATAAACCCGCAGGCAGTCTACCGTCCGGATAAAAGCCCCGCGTCCAACACGGCAAGGATTCATCTCAAAATGGAAAACATACTGCAGTGGACGCCGGAGACTCCGGCTCTTTATACGGTCGTGATGACCTTGATATCGCCCCAGGGCGACGGGGTGGATTTTGAGAGCTGCAGGGTCGGGTTTAAGAAAATTGAAATTGTGGACGGCGTACTGTTCCTCAACGGAAAGAGGCTCATTGTCCGGGGGGTCAACCGGCATGAACATGAGGCGCGCAACGGCCGCACCGTAACCGTGGAGCACATGACAGAAGAAATCAAGCTCATGAAACGTCTTGGCATCAATTCGGTCAGAACGTGCCATTACCCCGATGACCCCTGCTGGTATGACCTGTGCGACGAGTTGGGGCTGCTGCTTGTCTGCGAATGCAATCTGGAAACCCACGGCGTTGAAGGGGCGCTGACCCGTGACCCGTCCTGGGGAACCAGCTTTTTGGAGCGGGCTATCCGCATGGTGCTGACCCACAAGAACCATCCGTCCATCTATTCGTGGTCCTTGGGAAATGAAAGCGGGTTTGGGGCCAATCATGCGGGCATGGCTGGGTGGATCAGGGAATATGACCCGACACGCTTGTGCCAATACGAAGCAGGCGAGCCCGGCAAAAATATTTCAGATATCAGAGGCAACATGTATGCCACACAGAAGAAAATAATGCGCATGCTGACCGATACCGAGGACAACCGGCCTGTGATTCTGGTGGAATACCTGTACCAAATCCGCAATGCCGGCGGCGGCATTCACAAATTCAATGAACTGGTGGAGAATTACAAAAGATTCCAGGGCGGATACGTCTGGGACTGGCAGGATAAGTGCCTGGTTGCCAAAACGCCGGAAGGGAAAGAATACTTTGCCTATGGCGGAGACTTCAACGAAAGTATAGTGGACTGGGTAAGCCCGGGCTTCATGACCAATAACGGCATCGTCTTGCCCGACCTGACGCCCAAGCCGGTGGCATTGGAAGTCAAGCAGGCCTATTGTCCTATCGTTTTTGCGAAGCCTGAAGCGGACAATCCATGGGCCATGGACCTGGAGCCCGACCATTACATCGTCAAAAACCGCAACCTGTTCCTGAACACGAAGCCATATGAAGCCGTTTATGCCATCAGGGAGAATGGTACAGTCATAAAGACCGGTCCATATGAGCTTCCTTTTTTGAACGCGGGGGAGGATGCTGAAATCAAGTTCGCTTGCGATTTCGACAGAAAGCCCAATGCCGAGTACCATGTGGAGTTTTCTGTCCGGTATGCCGCCGATACGGCTTTTGCGCCTGCTGGCTATGAATTGGGTTGTTACCAGTTCAGGCTGAACAGCGGAGCCTATGCCTATGGGAACAAGGGCCATGACGTCTGCACGGGGGATAAAGTCGCGTTGAAAGACGGACAAAACAGCCTTACCGCAACAGGAAACCATTTCGCGGTTGCCTTTGACAAGGGGAGCGGAACCATCCGTTCTTACCGGAAAGACGGCGTGGAGTATATGTTAGGCGGGCCGGTAGAGTGTTTTACACGGCCGCTGTCTGGAATCGACGCCCAAAACGGATGGGGCCGGTACACAATCTGGGATGGGTTCGATCCAAAAAATACCAGGACGGCTTTAAAGGAATTCTCTGCGGAGCAATCGGGCAACCGGGCTGTCATTCATACGGTGCGGGAAATCACGTTTACAAGCAATCCGTACGCAATACTTGTCTCAACCGGCTATACTGTCGCCGGCGATGGGGAAATCACGATCCGGTCGGCTTTCAGTATAGATCCTTCCTTGAAGGACATGCCCAGAGTGGGGGTTGAGATGATCATACCCCAGGGCTTTGAATCGTTGGACTATTACGGCCTGGGCCCAGTGGAGAATTACAGGGACAGAAAAGAATCGGCGAAGATGGGCGTTTTCACGAGCAGCGTGGAAAAAGAGCATTTCGCGTTCATACCGCCGTCGGAAAACGGCGGGCATGAAGAAACCCGCTGGATAACCCTGTCCAACGGAGACGGCCGTGCTATTCAAATTTCGTCACCGATACCATTCCACTTCGATGTGCATCACAATACGATTGAGGATTATAAGAACGCAAAGCACGATCATGAGCTGATCAGAAGGAAGGAAAGCTATTTGCATATTGATGCGGCTCACAGCGGTATCGGCGGCGATATGGGCTGGAGCACTTTCCTGGCGGACAGTGACAAGGTAAAGGCGCAGAATTATATTCTGGAGTTTTCAATCAATGTGCACTAGCGGGGTAATCATCACCTAATGAAGCGGTCCGAAATATTGCCCTGGAGTGCGGTAGCTGGGGCAACCGCACTCCAGGGAGAAGGGTAGGAGGATGGAAAACCGGGTATCTTATTAGGCAGTGGCGCTACGAAGCGATCATTCGGCGTTACCTGTACATGCAGGTGTGCAGGAAGATGACGCACTGCAGCAGTGTGCTGTTCGAGCTATCAATATGGTAATAAGGGATAAGGATAGCTCTCTTTCGGTTTTGCAGCAGAATATATCAATGGTATTTGATTAAGAAAATACTAATGTGATTGATGCCAGGCTGTAGGATTTATAGAAGGAACAGTTTCGTCTCGCCAACTCAAGGAGTCAATATGAGAGTAGTGTTTCATTCTACAACATGGATATTGATCGAAAGGAACTTGTTAATGCCCATATAGCAAGATGGGAGATTAGTGAAAACAATAAACTACATTGTTCTGAGTTAACCAACGAAAGTGTTGCTTGGCAAAGTGGTTTTCTGGATTCTTACGAATTTTAAACTGTTGAATGGTACACCCAGGGAGCCCGATACCAATTGCTAAGCGATGATGTGTTAGGCTTGCATTAAAACAAGCTAGGTGTTGTACAGCGATTACTTTTCCGAATTATTAATTTCAAACACTACTAGTCGCATTCAAAGCGCGTACCGGTTACGGCGTTTTATGTAATACCTCCCTGAATTTTAAGGGACGGGGATTCATAAACAGTATAGGTGATCTGTCTGCTTATACGAGAGAGCGAAATTTAGATGGTTTTGTAATTGAAGGTAGAATCTATCTGTTGAAATCATCTACAAATTGCCAAGCGTACTTGAGCATGCAAAGTCTATAGCTGGATAAATTCAAATAGTGTTTCATTAATGTTTTGACTTTTTTACGCTTAAAAATCGAGCAGAATGGACGCTTAAAAGGAGAAAGCCAACTGCAGATTATTATCGTTCTGAACCTGCTGGAGAAGGGTTCAGGCTTCGTATTATTAACACAACAATCCATTGATGATTGTTACTAATCCGACTGCCTGCTTTGACAAATATCTATGGATTATGGCAAGCATTTCAAATTATGCTTGTGTTATTGTGGAAAATTGTTATCAAACTCTACTATGCAACGACGTAAGGTGGTATAACGATGTATACACAGTCCATCTTTTCCTCAAGCTCCTTGTGCTTGATGACAACGCGGTTCTCCTGGAATTCCATGCTCCGCCACAATAGTCCCAGCACCTCATAGCTGTCTGGAAATGATACGGCGGTACGGCATATCTCATGACAGCCGACTCACAGAATTTTCTGCACGTTCGCGACGATCAGGACGTCTGGGTAACACGAAGCGACAAACTCACAAATTATCTTCAATCCTTGCATGGTGAGGCGCTTATCAGTTATAAAGTCAGTATATTGATCCTTTCCGTTTGTAGAAGAAGCCAACGAATTTACGTCGCCCCCCTAGGGGTGGTGGAAAGTCTTCATGTCAATTCCTGAATTAGGTGTTGAAGGACCCCAGGTGCAGATACACGGTCTATCAGCACGGTGCCATCCTTCAATATGGGATTTTTATCGTGGAATGACTGCTTTTCTTCGGAATATATTACGCCGAGAGGAATCCTGTCACAAAATTCCTCTGAACGCTGCAATGCCGCTGCTTTGTCTGTAGGGTCATAGCTAGCCTCCAGTTCATAAACGCGGGAGTTGTACCAGGCATAGGTATTTGTCTTGTTAAAGCTCACGCAAGGCTGCAGGATGTCCACGAGTGCATAGCCCTCGTACAGTATTGCCTGTTTCATCAGAGAGATGAGCTGTTCCTTCCGGCCGGTGAATGCCCTGGCGACGAATCCCGCGCCGGCGGCGATGGCGATCTGTAATGGGTTGAACGGTATGTTGATCGATCCTGATGGCTGGGCGTCGGTCACTAGACCCTCGTCGGAGGTCGGCGATGCCTGTCCTTTTGTTAGCCCGTATATCTGGTTATCATGCACAAAATGGGCAATGTCCACATTCCTTCGGATATTGTGCAGGAAGTGGTTGCCGCCTTCGCCGTAAGAGTCGCCGTCACCGGTATCTACGACCACGGTGAGGTTTTTGTTGGCGATCTTGGCACCTATGGCTGCGGGCAGCGCGCGGCCGTGCAGGCCGCAGAAGCCGTTGGCGCTGACGTATTGCGGCGTCTTGGCCGCCTGGCCGATGCCGGCCACCATGAGCACATCGCGGGGATTAAGGCCGAGTTCTTCCAAAGCAGTCTTCAAACACTCAAGTATCACGTGGTTGCCACAGCCTGGGCACCATGCCGTTTCATAGGTGCAGAACATGTTTTCACTCATAGATTCATCCCCCTCAGCCTGTCGGCGATTTCTTCGCCGGAGATTTGCCTGCCGTCATACTTCAGGATGGATGCAGCGCACTTGATGCCGGCCTTTTCACGGATCAGCTCCGCAAGCTGGCCGGTGGCGTTCTGCTCGACGTTGACAATTTGCTTTGCGACTGCAGCTTTTTCCAGGAGCAACTTTTGGGGCAGGGGAAATACATCGCCGAACACCAGCGCGGCGACGCCTCCGCCTTGAGATTTGTTTAGTAAACCAATCGCCTCTGTGATCGGACCATGGGTGGAGCCCCATCCGATTAGCAGCGTGTCGAATACCTGTGGGCCGATGAACTCAGGCTCCTGCAGATCCTTCTCCAACCCTTTGAGTTTTCTCATGCGTTTGTCCACCATCAGCCGGCGCACCTCGGCAGATTCGGTAATCCAGCCGCGTTCATCATGCTCGTCGCTGTCAATTCGCACCAAGTGTCCGGTCTTGCCTGGCAGCAGGCGCGGCGAAATGCCGCTTTCGGTGAACCGGTACCGCAGGTACTCTTCATCCTCTACAGATTCCGTTAAATTGACAGCTGGCTGGATACGGCTGAGGTCAAAAGGCCTGACTGTCGCCGAAG